>JAUNGD010000126.1 GCA_030524705.1 Lachnospiraceae bacterium
ACACGAAAATGAAAAAAGCCTGTAAATACAGGCTTTTTAAGTAGCGGAAGGGAGATTCGAACTCTCGACACTACGGGTATGAACCGTATGCTCTAGCCAACTGAGCTATTCCGCCATATTCAGTTATATCATGGGGCCTATAGGGCTCGAACCTATGACCCTCTGCTTGTAAGGCAGATGCTCTCCCAGCTGAGCTAAGACCCCATGCTCTGCAAGTTGTTTTCTCAACTCGCTCCGCTATTATAATACTATTTGCTCCAAAAAGTCAAGCATTATTTTAAGAAATTCTTCGAATTTCTGCATTGGCTTTCCTGCGGGCCAGTTCTTCCTTCCACTCTACCTTGTAGATCAATCCATGGAGCACAAAGCTCATCATAACTCCACAGACCACATCAATTACAGAGTGCTGATCCAACATGACAGTAGAGGCACAGATCAGAACCATAATCACGAAATGAACTGCTATCGTAAGCTTCCGGTGTTTGAGATTTTCAAGGCTGCAGATCGCCTGGAAAATCATGACCGTATTCATAACATGAATAGACGGACATACATTCGTCGGCGTATCAATTGCCCGGAGCATACTTACCATATTGTAAAGAAAACCAGTCTCATGCGGATTGCTCGCCAGACGCAGATTCAATCCTGTAGGAAATACGTAGTAGATGATCAGGCAGATCGTCAGGCCTGAAAACACCATGGTACAGAGCTTTGAATAATCCTGCCATCCCCGCCTTTTGAACCAGATAAATGTCCCTCCTACATACGGGAACCAGAACACGTATGGTATAATAAAGACCTCACAGAACGGAATCATCTCATCCAGCTTACAGTGTATGATATATTCCGGCTCTATATTTACCTCCAGCCAATGAAATACGCTCAGGTAAAACGCCAGATAACATAATGCAATCGCATACGGATGATTTTTAAACCAGCTTTTTATTTGTTCAACTCGCCCAACTCTCATACTGTCTCTCCCCATTCAGTATCCACCTTGTCTTAATTCCTGCTGCCTCTTTTCAGCGGCTCTTATCATAGCACTTTTTATTTTGCCTTTCAATCGCAATTTCCACTAATTTTCCGTGATTTTTTACTGTTCTTTTATATAATGTCCAATAAGCGGAGAACCGGATACATCAAAGTCCTCTTCGCTGGATACGGACACATCTACGGTGTCATTGTTAAGATTAAATACTACCACATGGTGGTCATCCCCATTGTACACTGCCTGATACCCCTTCACTGCAGCAGTGCCTGAAATCCCCGACTGAGCAAAAGAAAAAGAAATCGTATCCTGGTCGATCAAATAGATCGTAACCGTCTCCTCATCGCCGATATACGTGCCTGACCATCCATCCTCCTGTGCCGTAGCTGTAGCTGCCGGATCTACCGGATCGTTCTCTGCCGCAGCCGCAGCCTCGTCCGGAATCACTTCGCCGGCGGGCTCACCGTCATCTACCGGACCGCCGCCTTCCTCTGGAGCAGCCGCAACAGTGCTGTCAATGCTCTGAGCTGTCCCGGAAGTATCTGCAGAATTTTCCACGGCCTGCCCATTTCCTGAATCGCTGGATATCTGCCCGTCAGCTGCGCCGGATACAGTGCCTGATCCAGCGCTGGAATCCGTCTGTACTCCTGACACAGACTGCGTACCCGTCTGTGTCCCTGTACCTGTATTCTGCGTTCCCGAAGACTGTACAACTCCCTGTTCCGAAGAGGTGCATGCGGTCAGCAACAGTACTCCTGCAGCCGCAGCTGCAAGTAATACAAATACTTTTTTCTTCATAACATATTCTCCTTTCATGTATACCTGAAAGCCATTTCCACATATGTTCGTTCATTCTAGCACATTTTATTTTCATTGTCACAGATTTTCGTTTTTTTTAAGAAAAACATTTGTTTTGCGTTATATTTCGCGCTTTTTCCCGTTATATTCTATATCATTTATTCCTGATGATAGTGCTGCATTTTGCGCCGTGCGGTCTCCGTATCCGCAGAAAAATATAAAAACAATGCCCGGCAGTCAACCATCCCCCAGTCATAATTGCCCATATAGGTAATATAACTGCTCCACCAGTAATCACGAATCCGGTTGACATACCCCTCCTCCAGAGGAATCCTGTGAATCTGTCTGCAGTATACCGCAATATCCTGCAGTGACCGAAGCTCCTTCACTTTACCTGGTGATAGCTTTCCCTCTCCCGGTCTCCCATGGTTCCAGGTTGCTTCCCGGTACCGTTTCAGATAGGAATCGGCTACTGAACGCATTCCGTCCAATATTGACGCCTCCCCCACCGCCTCAGTTATAAAATATGCACATTCATCTGTAATACAGAACGCATAAATATTCCACTTCTCCAAAATCTGAATATCCAGGACAGAATCCAGCAGCTTCCTCTTATTTCTTTCATCAGCGAAAATGCAGCGTCTTCCTTCCATGACGTGATAATAGACCTTTTTAGATACTGTTTGATATGACATTTAGATTGCCCCCTTCTCTTTTGATTCAAGCAGATTCAACTGCCGATACTGCCCCTTCACCAGCAATCATATCATGTCTATATATTATTTTCAACATATTGATACAAAAAGTGTCATTTTTATTTTTCCCGGAATGGCATCTTTTCCACTGCTGAAAAATAAAGCTTCATGAAAAAAAGGTGTAACAAATTGTTACACCCCTTTTGCTTCTCAATGCGGATCCAGGCCGTCAGAAGCCGTAAACGTCTGCCCGTAGACACTGCTGGCCTCATTGATACGTTCGATAATACGCTCTGCTTCTGTCCCTTGTGCCGGCGTCGGCTGGTAATCGTTGTAACCGATCTCCGAAGAAATGGAACAGGGAACAATCTCAATCTGACTGTCAGGAAGCACGCCCTCCTGACCGACCGTAAAGGTCTGCCGGAAAATTATGGTATCCATATCAGAGGGAGCGCTGTTTCCGCCGAAGCAGAAATTCCCCAGACTGTAAACGATGTATTTGCCGTTGTAGTTCTCAATGCCCTGCAAGACATGTGGATGGTGCCCGACCACAAGGTCCGCGCCGCAGTCCACCGCAATATGCGCCAGAGACTGCTGTGTCTCATCCGGGTATCCCTCCCGTTCGCTTCCCCAGTGAAAGGCTATTATGACGAGCTGTGCTCCCTGCTCCTTAGCCGCAGCGATCGTCTCTCTCACCTGACTCTCCCGGGCCATTCCATCATTCAAAACGTAAATTCCGATAAAGGCCGTTTTGATGCCGTTCACATCCCGCAGCACGATTTCGTCACCGGTACAGTAATCAATCTCCGCCTCTTTCAGATACTGCTTCGTATCTTCCAGGCTTTTTTCGCCGTAATCACTGCTGTGATTATTCGCCAGCGTCACCACCTCTACCGAACCGCTTTTCAGTATTTCCGTATAAGAAGGATCGCCTTTAAAGGCATATTGTTTATTCTCTCTGGCCGTCTCCGTCGTAAAGGTGCCCTCCAGATTTGCAAAGGTCGCATCATCATTTTCCAGAATATCCCTCACGTTCTGGAAAAAGTATGAGTAGCCGTTCACAGCCTCAAACGCATTAAAGCTTGTGGTCGTATTAAAGTTCTCGTCTGTACCCAGCGTACAGTCCCCGATGGCGCTGATGGTCACGGTCCGCTCATTGCTGACCTCCACAGTACAAGACACCGGATCCACGCCATCCGCGCTGACATTGACCACCGTGCTTCCCTCATTCACCGCAGTAACAGCGCCGCTGCTGTCTACCGTGGCAACCTCTGGATTCGCACTCTCAAATTTTAAGTTGTTCAGCAAAGCGCCCGCCGGGTTTTCTGTCAGCTGAAGATAGCCTGTCTCCCCCGGAAACAAGGATAGCTTTTCTGTTTTCAGCACCAGCTCCTGTGCCGGCTCCATGGTAGTCACTATGATCCGGCTTCTGTTGCCTGCAGCGTCCTTCGCATAAAAATAATACGTTGTGTTTTTTTCAAAGGTAAGCGGCTCACTGTATTCCTGATACAGCGGTATCTGAATGAAAGCATTGTTTTCTACGGCTGCATACCAAATTCCCGTCACGGAAGATCTTGCATCCGCCGCTGTGACAGTAATCCTCTCATCCTCTCTGGCCACGTTTACCACCGGAGCCTGGGCGTCAATCATCGGTATCTCGATCTGCGCGCTCAGCTCGCCCTGATCTGTCGTTACAGACGCATGCAGCAGGTAATCGGAAGCCTCCACGGTGATTTTCCCCTGCTCATCCGGCGTATAAACCGTGCCGTCCACGGTGATCCGGGAAACAGCAGACCCCCGGGTTCGGAAACGGAGCTCCACCGGATATGTACTGCACCACTGCTCCGGCTCTTTTTCCACCGTCACAGTCAGCCCCTCGTCCGCCGTCACATGCTCGGCCTTCTTCTTTTCCTCCATCGACGCGCCAATGGAATTCACGACCAGAACAATAATCAGAATTACCAGAACTATCCCGGCCCCGATCATAAACAGCTCTCTTTGATGAATTCCCTTTTGTCCGAGATTTTCCCTGAAATCCTGCAGCGCATCCTTCACTCCCTGGAGGGAAATCTCCGGCAGTGAACGCCTGCCTTTTGCTGCCCCGGTCTTGCTGCCCTTCTCCCCGCTGTCTTCTTTTGCACCCTTTTCCTTGCTGCCCTTCTCCCCGCTGTCTTCTTTTGCGTCCTTT
>JAUNGD010000042.1 GCA_030524705.1 Lachnospiraceae bacterium
ATTATCAAACAAATGTAAGAAGATTTTTACGAAAGCAGATGAGTTAATGGAGGTAGCACAGAATGAATAAACAGCAGCTTGCAAATAAAATATGGGAGTCTGCTAACAAGATGCGTTCAAAAATTGAAGCCAACGAATACAAAGATTATATTCTTGGCTTTATTTTTTATAAATTTCTCTCCGACAAAGAAGTTGAGTTTCTCAAAAAAGACGGATATGAAGAAGAGGACCTCCGGACAGAGGTGCATGAAAATAATGAAGAGGTGGTAGTCTATTGCCAGGACAACCTCGGATATTTTATTGCATATGACAATCTGTTTTCTACCTGGCTTGCAAAAGGAAACAGCTTTACGGTGGATAATGTAAGGGTTGCTCTTTCGGCCTTCAGCCGTTTGATCAGCGATACGCAAAGAAAGGTATTTCATAAGATTTTTAATACTCTGGAGACCGGTTTGAGCAAGCTCGGGGAGAGCGCGAGCAACCAGACAAGAGCGATTCGGGATCTGATTCAGCTTATCAAGGATATTCCGACAGATGACAAGCAGGATTATGATGTTCTGGGGTTTATTTATGAGTATCTGATCAGTAATTTTGCGGCTAATGCCGGGAAAAAGGCTGGTGAATTTTATACTCCGCATGAGGTGTCGCAGCTTATGTCGGAGATCGTTGCAAATCATCTGCGGGATAAGGAAAAAATTGAAATCTATGATCCTACAAGCGGTTCGGGTTCCCTGCTGATCACGATAGGAAAAAGCGTTGCAAAATATATGGAAGATAAAGATAATATCATGTATTATGCACAGGAGTGGAAAGAGAACACATATAATCTTACCCGTATGAATCTTGTTATGCGCGGAATCAAACCGGATAATATTTTTGCACGCTGCGGCGATACTCTGGAGGAGGACTGGCCTTTATTTGACGATGCCGACCCGGCGGGAACATACCATCCGCTTTATCTGGACGCGGTAGTATCAAATCCTCCTTATTCACAGCACTGGGATCCTTTCAATAAAGAAAATGATCCCCGTTATTCCCGTTATGGAATGGCTCCCAAAGGCAAGGCGGATTATGCCTTTTTACTGCATGATCTGTATCATATTAAACCGGACGGCATTATGACAATTGTCCTGCCGCATGGCGTCCTGTTTCGCGGCGATGCGACCGGCGGGCCGGATGGGCAGGGAGAGGGCGAGGGACGTATTCGTAGAAATTTGATCGAAAATAATAATATCGAGACTATTATCGGCCTTCCAGCCAATATTTTTTATGGAACCGGAATCCCTACTATTATTATGGTACTCAGGCAAAAGCGGGAAGAATCCGACGTACTGTTTGTTGATGCTTCCAAGGGATATACAAAAGCCGGAAAGACCAATAAATTGATGGCATCCGATATTAAACGGATTGTTGATGCCGTCACAGACCGGAAGACGATTGATAAGTATTCCAGACTTGTCACAAAGGAAGAAATTCGTGCAAACAGCTATAATCTGAATATTCCACGATATATAGATTCTTCTGAACCGGCGGAGACATGGGATATTTATGCCACGATGTTCGGCGGGATTCCTGACAGAGAAATTGAAGGTTTAAAGGAGTATTGGTCGGCGTTTCCGCAGCTGCGGAATCTTCTTTTTTCAAATGACGGAACTCCTTATTCAAAGCTGACAGCGAAAGACATTAAAGCTGTGATTGACGGCAGTGAAGATGTGAGAGGGTTTGTTGAGGCTTATCAGTCTGCGTTTGATGATTTTGCAGACTATATGTACGAAGAACTGATCGGCAAAATGCAGGAGCTCACTATATCCCAGGAAGAAGCCGTGATTACCGGGAACATTTTTGAACGTGTCAAAGAGATTCCGCTGGTAGACAAATATCAGGCGTACCAATTGCTTGACAATGAGTGGGGGACTGTTTCTAATGACCTTGAGATCATACAGACAGAGGGATTTGCCGCCGCAAAACAGGTAGACCCGAATATGGTGATTAAAAGGAAGGGAGACAGAGAAGAAGAGATTCAGGATGGATGGATTGGTCATATTATTCCCTTCGAAATGGTGCAGAAGACGCTTCTGAGGGACAAGTACGATGAAATAAAAACAAAGGAAGGCCGCCTGGAAGAAATTTCAGCCGGGCTTACGGAGATCATAGATTCTATTCTTGAAGAGGACCGGGGAGACTATCTGAATGATGATAATACCGCTTTTGTTGCAAAGGAGTTTGCAGCCCGTTTAAGGGAAATTTATGCGGACATAGATTCTCCAGAGCTTGTGTGCCTGCAAAATTATATTGCATTGCTGGATGCAAAGGCAGGAAAGTCTGCGAAGCTGCAGTATATTGAGGAGCATAAAGAAGTGAATTGGGCTGAGATAGACGGCGCCGCACCTTATCCCAAGTCAAGAATCATCGCTTATATGAAAGTTCTGCAAATGGCTTACACATTCCCGGAGGATTCCTTCGGAGCAAAAATGGTAAAAGCCAACGAACTGATGGAAGAAGAAAAGTCAGTTAAGAAAGAAATAAAAGAGAAAAGTGCCGAACTTCATTTGCTGACAAAGACAACGATTGAAAATCTGACAGATGAGCAGGTTTTTGACTTACTGCGTCAGAAGTGGATTGAGCCGCTGGTGGTTTCTTTGCGTGCCATCCCGGAGATGATCGTCGGTGAACTGGAAAAGGCCGTTCAGGCATTGGCGGACAAATATGCTGTTACATATTTGGATCTGGAAGAGCAGATGAAAAAAACGGAAAAGGAACTTTCTTCTATGATTGATGAGCTGACAGGCGATGAGTTTGATATGAAAGGGCTTGCTGAATTCAAGGCATTGATGCAGGGGGAAAAAGATGGAAAAAATGAAGCCAAAGATAAGGTTTGATGGATTCAGCGACGAATGGAAAAGAAAAAAGCTTAGTGAATTTCTGGAAACATCAGAGGAACGGAATTTGGATGGGACATATACAAAGGAGGATGTTTTTTCTGTTTCCGGTGATTTTGGCGTAGTAAATCAGATCGCATTCCAGGGCCGAAGCTTTGCAGGGGCTTCTGTACTTGGGTATGGCGTTGTTAAGCCGGGAGATGTGGTTTATACGAAATCTCCACTCAAGCTGAATCCATATGGAATCATCAAGGCTAATAAAGGTGATGCGGGAATCGTATCCGTTTTATATGGAGTTTATCATCCAAAGGATGACACAGATCCGAATTTTGTTCAATGTTATTTTGAGTCGGATCATCGTTTGAATTGTTATCTTGCCCCGATCGTAAATAAAGGGGCTAAAAATACAATATTAGTCAGTGATGAGGACGCGTTGCTGGGAAATGTGATATTTCCGAACCGGGCGGAACAGACAAAAATAACAGAATGCCTAACGCGATTGGACGAATCTATTGACGCAAAAAAGAAAAAATATGAGAAGCTTCTGATTCTAAAAAAATCTATGCTGGAGAAATTGTTTCCGAAGGACGATTCGGGTGTGCCGGAAATTCGGTTCAAAGGATTTGATGATCTTTGGCAAAAGCGTAAGCTGGAAGAGATTGTAATGCCATACTCTGATCCGGTACCCACCCCTGATAAGGGCTATTATCGTTTGGGTATCAGGAGCCACGGAAAAGGGACATTTCACAGCTATGTCAAGCCAGGCATGGAATTAGAGACCGCACAGATGCATAAGGTTGCTGCGGATAATTTAATCGTAAACATTACCTTTGCATGGGAGCATGCAGTGGCGGTAACAAATGAAGAAGATGCGGGAAAGCTGGTGTCACACAGGTTTCCGCAGTTCAGTTTTAATACAGGGATGGTTCCGGGATTTTTTAAATTCTCTGTCCTCGATGATAATTTCAGACATCATTTATGGCTTTCTTCGCCTGGCGGGGCAGGCAGAAACAGAGTTTTGAAGGTTGATGAGATGCTCCAGTATTCGTTTTGGGTTCCGGCTTCCATTCAGGAACAGCAGAAGATTGCAGCATATCTGGAAAACCTGGACAGACTGATATTTCTTCAGCAGCAAAAGCTGGAAAAGCTCAAGACCCTCAAAAAGGCACTGTTGGAAAAAATGTTTGTTTAACACAGGAGGCAGGCCATGACATTTAACAACGAAGCCGCATTCGAAACGGCGCTCATTAACCTGTTAACTGAAAAATACGGCTGGGAACCGGAAATACTGCGTTATAAAACCGAAAAGGATCTGGTCGAAAACTGGGCGCAGATCCTTTTTGAAAATAACCGGGATGTGGACCGTTTGAATGATGTTCCATTAACGGACGGAGAAATGCAGCAAATTCTGGACCAGGTCAATCGTCTGCGTACGCCTCTGAAGCTGAATAATTTTATTAATGGAAAAACAGTCGCCGTCAAACGTGACAATCCATTGGATGAACTGCATTTTGGAAAAGAAGTCAGCCTGAAAATATATGACAGGCATGAAATCGCCGCCGGACAGAGCCGCTACCAGATTGCGGAGCAGCCCGTATTTAAGGCGAGAAACGATATTTTGCCGGACCGCCGCGGTGATTTTATGATGCTGATTAACGGTATGCCGGTCATTCACTGCGAGCTGAAGCGCAGCGGTGTCAATGTCAGTCAGGCATACAATCAAATTAAAAAATATGCTCATGAAGGGGTGTTTACCGGCCTGTTTTCCCTGGTGCAGATATTTATTGCCATGGAGCCGGAGGAGACGGTTTATTTTGCCAATCCGGGGCCGGACGGAAGATTTAATCAGGATTTTAATTTTCATTGGGCGGACTTTAACAATGAGCCCTTAAATAACTGGAAGGACGTGGCAGAACGGCTGCTTTCTATCCCCATGGCGCATCAGCTGATCGGGTTTTACACGGTTGCCGATGATACGGACGGTATTCTGAAGGTTATGCGGAGCTATCAGTATTATGCGGCCTCCCGTATTACAAGCCGTGTTGCTCTGCGCCGCTGGAGTGATAAGGATCAGCTTGGAGGCTATATCTGGCATACGACAGGCTCCGGAAAGACATTGACCAGCTTTAAGTCTGCTCAGCTGATAGCGGCTTCCAAGGATGCCGATAAGGTTGTTTTTCTTATGGACCGCGTGGAGCTCAGCACACAGTCTTTGCTGGATTATCGCGGCTTTGCAGATGATTCGGACTCTGTACAGGCAACGGAAAGTACGGATGTTCTGGTGGCTAAGCTGAAAAGCCCTGATCCTGCGAATACGTTGATCGTTACTTCTATTCAGAAAATGAGCCGCGTAGAAGAAGACAGCAGTTTTAATGCACACGACATTGAACTGATACGGGAAAAACGTATCGTTTTTATTATTGACGAGGCTCATCGGGATGTGTTCGGCGAAATGCTGCAGACGATTAAGGAGACATTTCCAGGGGCAATGTTCTTTGGTTTTACCGGGACGCCGATTCATCAGGAAAACCAGAAGAAAATGAGTACCACGGCGGATGTTTTCGGGGATGAGCTGCATCGGTACAGCATAGCGGACGGAATCAGAGATAAAAATGTTCTAGGCTTTGATCCGTATCAGGTAGCAACGTATAAAGAACGGGATTTAAGACGGGAGGTTGCCCTTGAAAAGGCCAAGGCAGCTAGCGAGGATGAAGCTCTGAAGGATCCGAAAAAGAAGAAAATATATTTGCATTATCTTGACCGCACGAAGGTGCCGATGGCAGGATATGTCCGGTCTGACGGCAAATTTGTCAAGGGGATTGAGGATTATCTTTCGAATTCTCAGTATGAGCGGGAGGAACATCAAAAGGCGGTTGTTGCGGATATCCTGGAAAACTGGATGACGCTCAGCCAGGGCAGCGTATTTCATGCAATATTTGCCACCAGCAGTATTACGGAGGCAATTCAGTATTATAAGCTTTTTAAAGCCGCGGACAGTGGAATAAAGATTACAGCGCTTTTTGATCCGAGTATTGATAATAACGGGACAGGAATTATTAAAGAAGATGCTATTGTAGAAATTATTGACGATTACAGTAGACGTTATGATATGAAATTTCGTATGTCCTCCTACGGCAGCTTTAAGAAGGATGTTTCTTACAGACTGGCACATAAAGAGCAGTACAAGTCTATTGAGAATGATCCGGACAGGCAGCTTGACCTTTTAATCGTTGTAGATCAGATGCTTACCGGTTTTGATTCTAAATGGGTCAATACCCTGTATATGGATAAGGTTTGTACATATGAGAAATTGATTCAGGCATTTTCGCGGACAAATCGTCTCTACGGACCCGAGAAGCCGTTTGGCACCATCCGGTACTACCGCAAACCTTTTACTATGAAAAGAAATATTGAAGAGGCGTTTAAGCTGTATTCCGGGGACAAACCAATGGGGCTGTTTGCGGATAAGCTGGAGCATAATCTCAGAAAAATGAATGAAATTTTTGGGGATATTGATATTCTTTTTCGCTCTGCAGGTATTAAAAACTTTGAGAAGCTGCCGGAAAGCAATGAGGAACGGGGGATGTTTGCAAAGCTGTTCCAGCGTTTTAACAGGTATCTGGAGGCTGCAAAGATACAGGGATTCAGGTGGAATAAGCTTTCCTATGAGATAGCCGGCGAGAACGGAAAGGTAACGGTCGAGCTACGTTTAAATGAAACGGTTTATCTTATTTTGCTGCTTCGCTATAAGGAGCTTTTCACCCCGGGAGGCGTTGGAGTCGGCGGAGATGTACCCTACGAGATTGACACATATCTGACGGAGATTAATACAGGTGTAATTGATGCCGGTTACATGAATTCACGTTTCAGAAAATATCTAAAGGCGCTGCAGGATGGCAGGGAAACGGCAGCAGTGCTTGATGAACTGCATCGGTCGTTCGCAGCTCTGCCCCAGGAAGAGCAGAAATACGCAAATATTTTTCTGCATGATGTTCAGAACGGGGATGTGACGGTGGAGGACGGTAAAACCCTGCGCGATTACATAACAGAATATATGACCCGGGCGAAAAATGATCAGATTCACCGTTTTGCCAGTGCGATAGGAGTTGATGAAACAGAGCTTCGCAGCTTTATGAAGCTTAAGGTTTCAGCCGGAAATATTAATGAATTCGGGCGCTTTGACAAATTAAAGGCAACCGTTGACCGAACTGCTGCAAAAGCATATCTGGAGAAAATAGAGGGAAAGCCTGTGAAACCCTTCCAGATAAATATGAAGATTGATCAGATCCTGCAAAAATTTATTTTGCAGGGAGGCTTCGATGTGGAGTGAAAACCTGCAGCATGATGGTTACGGAGGATTTATCCATTATTTATACGAAGGAGGAACGAATATGGGTATCGTTGTATTAGGGGCAGTGTTTGTGGATATAAAAGGCTATCCTTCGGATATATATATTCCGCGGGGAAGAAACGTGGGCCGCATTGAGCAGGTGCATGGCGGAGTCAGCAGGAATGTGGCGGAGGATATTGCCAATGTGGAGCTGAGACCGACCTTTGTCAGCCTGGTGGATGACAGCGGTCTGGGAGAGGATGTTATCAGAAAGCTCAAAAATCACAAGGTCAATACGGATTATATCCGCAGAGTGCCGGATGGAATGGGTACCTGGCTGGCAATATTCGATAATGACGGAGATGTGTGCGCGGCGGTTTCCAAGCGTCCCAATCTTCTGCCGATCGCGGATATACTGGATGAGTGCGGGGATGAAATATTCCGGGATGCGGACAGCATTATTTTTGAAATGGATATGGAGAAGGAGACGGTGAAGAAAATCTTCCAGCTGGCAGAAAAGCATCAGAAGCCGGTGTACGCAGTAGTCTCCAATATGAATATTGCACTGGAGCGGCGGGATTTCATGAAAAACGTGGAGTGCTTTGTATGTAACCAGCAGGAAGCAGGGATCTTGTTTTCTGAGGATTATTCAGAAAAAACGCCGGAGGAAATGGAGGATATTCTGGCTGCTAAGACCAGGCAGGCAAATATCAAGCGCATGGTGGTGACGATGGGCGGCGCCGGTTCTGTCTACGCAGATATGGAAGGGGATAAGGGCTTTTGTCCGGCTCAGAAGGTGGATGTTAAGGACACTGCCGGAGCAGGTGATTCCTTTTTCTCAGGGGTGGCTATCGGCCTTACCTATGGAAAAACGCTCCGGGAGTCCTGTGAGATCGGCACCAGGCTTGCGGCGTCGGTGATCTGTACGTCAGAAAATGTATGCCCGCGCTTTTTGCCCGGTGAATTCGGTCTGGATGTGAAAATAAAGGATTAACAGGGATCTTTTTTGCCGGTATGGTACATGATGATCGCTTCGCGGCATTTTTCCGGGCCCATCTGATAATACTCAACGCCGACGCTGTTCAGACGCTGGAGGGAGACGGAACGGTTGGCCTTTTTGGGGCAGTGATCGAGAAAACGGATCTCGTCTGTGTGGTAGCCCTCATCGGTCGCTATGTCTTCTTCCTCCTCATAGTAGGGGTCGAAGAGCAGGACACGATCCTCCTCCAGCCCGGTGAGCAGTACGTAATGGGCGCATTCCAGATAGAGGCGCAGCATGACAGCGCCGCCGTCTTGAAGCGCCGTATAGATCGGATGTCCGGGCTCGATGACAACGGATGTTCCGGCCAGATATTCACAGTGGATCGGAAAATTCCTGGTTTCTGCGAAATGGTTCAGCCAGTTGGCAATATAGTTCATAGCGGCGGCAGAGGTGCCTCGCTTGCAGGGCTCTCCGTGCTCGTTGTAGGTGTCCAGGCAATAGAGCATAATAAATTTTACGATATCGGGATAAATCTCCTCCCGGTCAAAAAGATAGCGGATGCCGTTCAGCAATGATACGGGTCCGCAGTCGTATTCGCATGTCTGATAATTTAAAAGATTTTTCATGTTGCAGCCGCCTCAGTTTACAGATGATCTAAAAAGTGATTGTACTATAACGTGGATTGTAGGTAATGTCAAGTTTTTGGAAAGAATAATTATTATATTATTTTAAAATGTATTTGACAATCAGGTGATGTTATAATACAATAAACTAAATTAATTCCATATATTTCATATAGATATGGTAGGAAAACAAGGTTTTTGCAGAAGAAGGAGGGAATATTATGAAAAGGTTTATGCGGAAAATGGTGAGCGTAACGTTAGGTGCTGCACTGGCGGCTTCTGCTGTGGGACTTGGAGCTGCTGCGGCAGAGGGAGACGGAGCAGAGAAGATTGTGAATGTGGGAGTTACCGACTCACTGGGCGGTGTGAATCCGCTGGCAATCGACCAGACAGAGATTAATAAATATGCAGTCGGCTTGGAATTTCTGCCGCTGGTAGAGCTGGATCCAGAGCTGAATTTTGAGGGAAAGCTTGCCGATTCTGTGACAACAGAGGACAATCTGAATTTTACTGTACATATCAATGACGAGGCGACCTGGTCAGACGGTACGCCGGTGACCGCTGAGGACGTGGAGTTTACGGTGCTGCGTCTTGCGAGCCCGGTGATCAATAATGCGACGATGATGCTGTATGCATTTGAGGGTGTTGGCGACGATGGTTTCGTAGAAGAAGGTGCGACGGGCATCGACGGGATCAAGGTGATTGATGAGAAGACGATCCAGTTCACCTCCAAGGCTCCGATGGCTTTGACGACCTTTGAAAATACGTATGGAAGATACCTGCATACGCTGCCGAAGCATGTGCTTGGCGAATACGATGAGTCAGAGCTGGTGACTCTGGACTGGTTCAATCATCCGGACGTAGTCAGCGGACCGTACATTCTGCAGGATTATGACACAGATCATTATATTTCTTATGCTGCGAACGAGAATTACTGGAACGGTGCGCCGAAGATCGACAAGCTGAACATCAAGATCGTTGAGGGCAGCCAGATCTACGCAGGCCTGCAGTCCGGTGAGATTGATATTACGCATCATACGATGACGGCAATTCCGCAGGAGGATTACGAGAGCATTGAATCGCTGGACAATGTGGAGGTGGTGTACGGCCTGCCGATCACGAATCAGTCCGCTTTTATCCAGACGGCGAATATTCCAGACGCCCGGGTGCGTCAGGCGATGCTTTACGCCATCGACCGGAACCAGCTTGTGGAGCAGCTTCTGAAAGGACACGGCGAGGTGGTAGACGGATTCCTTTCTTCTGCGAGCCCGTTCTATGATGAAAGCATTGAGCCGGTTTCCTATGATCCGGAGAAGGCAAAGGAGCTTCTGGACGAGGCTGGCTGGGACGGTTCCCAGACACTTCGCTTCTATGTAAACTCCGGCGACAGCACCTTTGTCAACGGCGCGCAGGTCCTGGTGGCCCAGTGGGCGGCAGTAGGCATCAACGTAGAGGTGCAGACGGTGGATCTGGCGACCTTGATGACAATAGCAGGAAGTACTGATTATGATATTATGGCAGTTCAGTACACCTATGCACCGGTTGATCCGTATCCGGATGTAGATTGGCTGCTGAACGGCGAAGGAAGCTGGACTGGTTATATCAGCGACGAGATCAAGGACGCACTGGCAAATACACAGCAGACCAGCGAGATTGACGAGATCAGGGATCTGTACTCTATCGTAGATAAAAAGGTTCAGGAGGATGTTCCGATGTTCTCCGTTTACATCATCAGCGCTCAGGGCGCGGTAAGCAATCGGCTGACCGGCGCACAGCCCAGTGCATACGGTTTCTTTAATGATGTACAGAACTGGGATATTGCAGAATAAGTGAGGAAAAGAAATGTCACATTTGCTGGAGGTAAAAGGGCTCACAACTGCCTTTACCGGAGATTATGGCAAAACGGTCAGCGTGGATCACGTCAGTTTTCACGTTGATGAGGGGGAAGTGGTCTGCATCGTAGGAGAATCCGGGTGCGGAAAGAGCGTAACCTCCCTGTCGATCATGGGACTATTAGGAAGGGGCGGAGCTGTCATTGACGGCTCTGTCCTCTTTGACGGTAAAGAGCTTCTTTCTATGTCGGAAAAAGAGCTGGATCAGGTGCGGGGAAATCAGCTTACGATGATCTTTCAGGATCCGCTGACCTCACTGAACCCGGTGTTTACCATCGGAAGCCAGATGATGGAAAGTATTCGGATCCATATGCATCTGTCAAAGGCAGAGGCGGCAAAAAGGGCGGAAACTCTGCTGGCGCGGGTGGGGATGCCGGATCCCCGGGGCGTCATGAAAAAATATCCCCATACGCTTTCTGGAGGGATGAGGCAGCGCGTAATGATTGCCATGGCGTTGTCCTGTAGCCCGAAGCTTCTGATTGCAGACGAGCCCACCACGGCTTTGGATGTGACGATACAGGCGCAGATCATGAAGCTTCTGAGAGAATTGCAGGAGGAGACGGGGATGGCGATGATCCTGATTACCCATGATATCGGTCTGGTGGCCAACATGGCGGACCGGGTTCTGGTGATGTATGCGGGGCAGATCATCGAGCGGGCGCCCTCAAAGGTGCTGTTTGAGCGTCCGGTGCATCCCTATACCCAGGCGCTGCTGGATACGGTGCCGACGATCCGGGATGGCGCCGACCGTCAGCTCGTGTCGATTCCGGGCATCGTGCCGGAGAGCTATGACGATATTCCGGGCTGCCGTTTTGCGGAACGCTGTGCTTATGCGTGTGAGAAATGCGCGCGGCCCCAGGAGGACTATGAGTTTGGACCAGGTCATGACGCGAAATGTATCGTGAGGAAGGATTGCATAGATGATTGAAGAAAAAAAGGATCCTCTGATTCAGGTAGAGCATCTGAAAAAATACTATCCGATTAAGGGCGGAATTATTACGCATACCGTGGAAAATATTCATGCGGTAGACGACGTCAGCTTTTCTATTATGGAAGGGGAAACCCTGGGGCTGGTGGGAGAGTCCGGCTGCGGAAAATCAACGATCGGGCGTCAGCTTGTAGGACTGGAGCAGCCCACAGAAGGGAAGATTATCTATGACGGCAGGGAACTGGCATCCCTGAAGAAAAAGGAACTGAGTCAGATCCGTTCACAGCTTCAGATGGTGTTTCAGGATCCGTATTCGTCCTTGAATCCAAGAAAGCATATTTTTGAGATACTGGCACAGCCGATGCTGTACCATCACATTTCGACGAAGGACAGCGTACAGCGGGATATCGAAAGGATCCTTGATATGGTGGGGCTTCCCAGACAGGTTTTGGGGCGGTATCCGCATGAATTTTCCGGCGGCCAGCGGCAGAGGATCGGTATTGCAAAGGCTCTGTCCCTGAATCCGCGTTTTATTGTCTGTGACGAACCGGTCAGCGCTTTGGACGTATCCATTCAGGCGCAGATTCTGAATCTTCTGAAAGGCCTTCAAAAGGAGCTTCACCTGACGCTTCTCTTTGTGGGGCACGGGCTTGGCGCAGTGAATTACGTCAGTGACCGGATTGCGGTTATGTACCTCGGAAAGATCGTGGAGCTCGGGGAGGCGCGGGAGGTCTTCAGGCATCCGGTGCATCCCTATACTCAGGCGCTTCTGGATGCCGTGCCGGTGCCGGATCCTTCGGAGAAGAACCGGAGCAGGGAGCTCCTGCAGGGGGAGATCGGAGACAGCGCGAATCCGCCCTCAGGATGCCGCTTCCATCCCCGGTGCCCGTATGCAAAGCCGGAGTGCCGGGAGTATGAGCCGGCGCTGCAGGAGCTGTCAGGAGGTCAGGGCCATTACGCTGCCTGTCCGGTGGTGGTGAAGGAGCAGGACTTTGGGCGCCGCGGCTCGAACCCGGCGGCGGGAACGCTGCAGGACAGTGAGCCTTACTCTGCAGTGAGTGCCCGGGGGCTTGAGCATCCCGGGGAGAGTCTGGTGCTGACAGCACAAAAGGAGGTCGTCCATGTATAAGTATATTATCAAACGAATCCTGATTGCGATTCCGGTTCTGATCGGGATTACGATTATCGACTATGCGATTATGTGTATGGCGGGCAGTCCTCTGGAGATGCTGCAGGGCCCCAGGATTTCAGAGGCGGCGGTGGAGGCGAAAAAGGTTGCGCTGGGACTGGACAAGCCGTTCTATATTCAGTATTTTGTATGGCTGGGGCAGCTTTTACATGGGGATATGGGGTACTCCATCAAGTCCTATCAGCCGGTCAGCGAGATGATCGCAAGCCATCTCGGGCCGACGCTTTTGCTGATGGGAGTGTCTCTGGTCGTAAGCCTTCTGCTGGCGGTTCCGGCGGGAATTTACAGTGCCATCCATCAGTATGAAAAGGGAGATTATGCAGTAGTTACCATGTCCTTTCTCGGCAGCAGCATTCCGGGATTTTTTCTGTCGCTGCTGCTGATCTATATTTTTACGGTGAAGCTCGGCTGGCTTCCCTCCAGCGGCATGACGACGCTGGGAGCGGGCGGCGGTTTTCTGGATGTGGCGAAGCATATGGTGATGCCGGTTATCGTGCTGTCGTTTTCCATGGCCGGAAGCAATATCCGCTATATCCGCAGCGCCGTGCTGGAAATTTTGCAGCAGGATTATCTGCGGACGGCCCGGGCAAAAGGAATCGGACATTTTCGCGTGATCAACAAGCATGCGCTGCGTAATGCGCTGGTGCCGATCGTCACAGTCATTGGAATGGAGATCCCGACGCTGTTCGGCGGAGCGGTCATCATCGAGCAGGTATTTTCCTGGCCGGGGCTGGGTCTGATGACGATGAGCGCCATTACAAGCCGCGATTATCCGGTGATTATGGGCGTATGTCTGCTCTCTGCGGTGGTGGTTCTGGTGGCAAACCTCGTCACGGATATTCTGTATGCGTTTGTGGATCCGACGATCCAGCTTGACTAGGAGGGAATCATGGCAAAGGAGAAAAAGACAGATATTACGAACGAAAGCTATCTCCAGACGGTGTTCCGGCGGTTCCGCCGCCATCGGCTGGGGATGATCAGTCTTGTAGTGCTGGTGATTCTTGTGGGAGCGGCTCTGCTGGCGCCCTGGATTGCACCCTACGATCCCGACGCCATCGTAGGGCCCTTCAGCGGAGCGCCCTGCCGGGAATTCTGGCTGGGAACAGATCAGATTGGCCGTGATGTATTCAGCCGTCTGCTGTATGCCATGCGGATTTCGCTGCTGGTGGGAGTGATGGCTACGCTGATTTCCACGGTGATCGGCGTAATACTCGGCCTGATCGCCGGATACTTCGGCGGCGTGGCGGATATGATTATTATGCGTTTTACTGATATGGTCATGTCCTTTCCGTATATTTTGCTTGTCCTGGTGGCGGCGGCGATTTTCCGCCCGGGACTCTGGAACATCATTTTGATCCTTGGTTTTGTGGACTGGCCCGGTATAGCCCGGCTGGTCCGGGGCAATGTACTCAGCCTTCGGGAGACGAACTTTGTGAAGGGAAATATTGTTGCCGGAATGCCGGTGAGACATATTTTGTTTTCTGAGATACTGCCGAATACGGTGGCGCCGATTCTGGTCTACGCGACCTCCGTGCTGGCGCTTTCCATGCTGGACGAGGCCGCCTTGAGTTTCCTCGGGCAGGGCGTTCAGCCGCCAACCGCGAGCCTCGGCAATATGCTGAACGGCGCTCAGTCCCTGACAGTCCTTACAAAGCAGCCCTGGCTCTGGATTCCGGCGGGACTGCTGATTGTTATCCTCGTCATGTCGATTAATTTTATCGGCGATGCTCTGCGGGATGCTTTGGATCCGAACAGCAAATAAAAACGAAAAGAATTTCCTGAAAAGATATTTTTGTCTAAGCCTGTAAGTTTATCGAGCTTGCAGGCTTAATTATTTATCAAATTTAATGATTTGTCAGGCTTGATTTTGAAACTATGGAGGTTTGATGGTTAGCCGGGTTTAGTTTTCAGAAGCATGTAAGTTTTTCGGAGATTAAGGAAAGCAGGTACGGAAAAACGTACTATGTATGAAAATTCTGCGTACTTGATTGCTTTTTTATACCAGGTATAATAAAAACATAAAATAATATAAACGGGAGGCGCAGAGCATGAATTACGAATTACCGAAGAAGTATTGGGAGGAAAGAGATCCGAAGGGAAAGCAGGTCGAAAAGGAAAGGTTGTCCGCAATACCCCTGTGGAATATGATTACTTTGACGGGGCATTATCAAAGGAAAAATATCATATGCGGCAGCACCTTACGGTCTGAGGCGGCGTGCTTTACAAATGACTGTAAAAAAGATACAATAACTGTATTAAGTATTACAAATAAACTGTCCGGGGGCGGGCGGTGAAGGAGCTTACAGTTATGGATGAAGTAATGAGCTATGAGGAATTTCTTGTTCGGGTAAAAGAGGGGATCGTGACGAAAAAGGGGAATTGTCCGATTACCCCTCTTCTTATTATGCTGCAGGGAAAGTGGAAAAATCAGGTGATTTATGAGCTGTGTATCAAAGAGCCGATCCGGTTCGGAGAATTGAAAAAGAATCTGGGCGGGATTACGAATACAATGCTGACCTCGACGCTGAGGGATCTGGAAAAGGACGGAATTATAAAAAGAGAACAGTTCAATGAGATACCGCCGCATGTAGAGTATTCTTTTACCCAGAAAGGGCGGGACCTTATGCCGGTGTTTTACGCTATGATGAACTGGGGCTTTAAGTATGAAGATGATAATGAAAAAGCAGAACAGGGATAAAGGTAAAACAGGAATAGAGGCAGAGCAGAAGTGAAGGCAGAGTATAGTGAAAATAGAACAATAATGAAAGCAGAACAGGAGTAAAAACAGGTGGATCGCGAGGAAAATAAAGTGCCGGCGCAGATCAAGGTGCGCGGGGCAAGAGTACATAATCTGAAAAATATTGACGTGGATATTCCGCTGCACAGGATTGTCGGGATAGCCGGGGTATCCGGCTCCGGGAAATCCTCTCTGGCCCTGGGGATTCTCTATGCGGAGGGCTCCCGGAGGTATCTGGAGGCGCTTTCCACTTATACGAGAAGGCGCATGACCCAGGCGGAAAAGGCTCAGGTGGACGAGGTGCTGTACGTTCCGGCGGCTCTGGCGCTTCGGCAGCGTCCCGGCGTTCCGGGTATCCGCAGTACCTTTGGCACGGGGACAGAGCTTTTGAACAGCCTGCGGCTGATGTATTCAAGGCTTGCGGAGCATCGCTGCCCCAATGGACATTATGTAAGGCCGTCTCTGAAGGTTGCGGCAGGCCAGGCGCTTGTCTGCCCGGAGTGCGGCGCACATTTTTTCGCTCCGGGTGCGGAGGAGCTGGCCTTTAACAGTCAGGGAGCATGCAGGCGCTGCAACGGGACGGGAATTGTTCGGACCGTGGACGAAGCAACGCTGGTGCCGGATGAGTCTCTTTCCATCGACGAAGGCGCTGTTGCGCCTTGGCAGACTCTTATGTGGTCGCTTATGAAGGATATTGCCCGGGAAATGGGAGTGCGGACGGATGTGCCCTTCCGGGAGCTGACCGAAAAGGAACGGGATATTGTATTTCACGGACCGGCGGTCAAGAAAAAGATTATCTACCAGAATAAGACCAGCGGCGCGGCGGGGGATATGGATTTCACTTATTTCAATGCCACCTACACCGTGGAAAATGCCTTGTCCAAAGTGAAGGATGAGAAGGGGATGAAGAGAGTAGAGAAGTTTTTACGGCAAAGCGTCTGCCCGGATTGCAGCGGGACCAGGCTGTCAGAGGCGGCCCGGGCGCCGAGGCTTCGGGGAATTTCCCTGGATGAAGCCTGTAAAATGACCCTTGCCGACCTGACGGTATGGGTGGAGGGAGTACCGGATTCTCTGCCGGAGGAAATGCGGCCCATGGCAGAGAGCATCTGCGAATCCTTCCAGGGCGCGGCGAAACGGCTGATTGATCTGGGACTCTCCTATCTCACGCTGGATCGCGCAGCCTCCACCCTGTCCACGGGAGAGCGGCAAAGGATGCAGCTTGCCAGGGCGGTCAGAAACCGTACCACCGGGGTGTTGTATGTTCTGGACGAGCCCTCCATCGGTCTGCATCCCTCCAATATGGAGGGTCTGACAGGGGTGATGCAGGATCTGCTGCGGGACGGAAATACGGTGGTTCTGGTGGATCACGATACGCATGTGCTCTCTCAGGCGGACTGGCTCATAGAGCTTGGCCCGGAGGCCGGCGCAGGCGGCGGCACGATTATCGCCCAGGGAAGCCTTGCAGAGATAGAGAGCGATCCGAACTCCCGGATCGGCGGCTTTCTCTCCGGGAAATCAGTGATTGATG
This sequence comes from Lachnospiraceae bacterium, assembly GCA_030524705.1. Lineage (GTDB taxonomy): Bacteria > Bacillota > Clostridia > Lachnospirales > Lachnospiraceae > Choladousia. The sequence continues at coordinate 17,089 of JAUNGD010000042.1, forward strand.
TGGGAATGCACATCTCTTCGGGGAAAATGTTTGAGCTGGGAACGATCCACTTGTCCACCTCCGCAATCCACACGGTAAAGCCCCTGGAGGCAGATTTTCCGAAGGGGCGTTTGATTGCAGTGACTGGGGTCTCAGGATCGGGAAAGACGACGATGATTCTGGAAAGCCTGATTCCCGGACTGGAAGCTTTTATCAAAGGCGAGGCGCTCCCGGAGCATGTGCGCTCTGTCTCGGCAAATGAGATCCGTCAGATCAAGCTGATTGACGCGACTCCCATCGGTGTGAATGTCCGTTCCACGGTGGCCACCTACGCCGACGTACATGATGAACTGCGCAAGGTATACGCCAGGACTCCGGATGCAAAGGAAAAGGGATATAAGGCAGGAGATTTCTCTTATAATACGGGACGGCTGCGCTGTCCGGCCTGCGACGGCACCGGCTCCATCAGCCTTGACGTACAGTTTTTGCCGGATGTGGAAATTACCTGCCCGGAGTGCGGCGGTTCGCGGTACGCAAAAGAGGCAAGCCTGATTCGGAGAATTTCGAAGAAAGAGAATCGTGTCTGCACCCTTCCCGAGCTCATGGACATGAGCGTTGACGAGGCTCTTGGTGTCTGTAAGGATCTCCCGAAGGTGGAACGGAAGCTGCAGGTGCTGCACGATCTGGGACTCGGATATCTGACTTTGGGAGAAGAAACGCCGAGCTTGTCCGGCGGCGAGGCCCAGAGGCTGAAGCTGGCAAGCGAGATGGGAAAAGGACAGTCGGATTCCGTGTTTGTCTTTGATGAGCCGACTATAGGCCTGCATCCTCTGGATGTGGAAACGCTGCTGAGAGTATTTCAGCGGCTGATCGAAAATGGCGCCACCGTTATTGTGATCGAGCACGATCTGGATGTCATCCGCAACGCAGATTACGTGATTGACATGGGGCCTGGAGGAGGAATCCATGGCGGAAGGATTATTGCAAAGGGGACGCCCCGGGAGATCTGTGGGGCAGAGGACAGCCTGACCGGGCGATATCTGAAACAGTATATGGAAGGTCATGATAATTCAGGAGAATAGGTATAAATCAGGAGCGGCATATCAGAGCCGCTCCTTTTGACGATGTTTTTGAATATTTTTTCAGCTATTTGTGAACCGCTCAAATTCTTCATCCGTGCATTTTACGTAATGCGTGCCGGATACCAGATGATTTGTGCCCTTACTGTAATCCAGCCCGGAGGTACGGTAATCGTAGCTGGTGGCCGTACGGTTTTTCTCCAGAATCGGATTCGGAGAAGGAATCGCGGACAGAAGGCTGCGGGTATAGGGATGAACCGGATTTTCAAAAATTTCCTCAGTGGTTCCTGTTTCCAGCAGGTGTCCGAGATGCAGTACCCCGATGCGGTCGGAGATATATTTTACCATGGACAGATCGTGGGCGATAAAGAGGTACGCCGTGCCGGTCTCTTCCTGAATATCCTTCATCAGGTTTACTACCTGGGCCTGGATGGATACGTCCAGAGCCGAAATACATTCGTCGGCAATAATCAGCTTCGGATTCATGATCAGCGCCCGGGCGATGCCGACTCTTTGGCGCTGGCCGCCGGAAAACTGGTGGGGATAACGGCTGGCATGCTCCGGAGCCAGCCCCACCTTTTTGAGAATGGCGCTGATCTTCTCTGCACGTTCTGCCTTGTTCTGGTACATATGGTGAATATCAAGGCCTTCACCGATAATATCCTCCACTTTTTTACGGGGATTCAGGGAAGCCATGGGATCCTGAAAGATCATCTGCATCTGTGTTCTCAGGGCGTTGCTGTCCTTTTTGCTCAGCTTGCCGCTGATGTCAAGGCCGCCGAATCTGATCTGTCCGGCGGTGGGATCGTAGAGGCGGATAACGCTTCTGCCGATGGTGGATTTCCCCGAACCGGATTCGCCTACCAGACCGTAGGTCTCTCCGGGATAAATCTGGAAGGATACGTCGTCAACAGCCTTTACCGTGTAGCTGCTGCTGATTCTGAAATACTGCTTCAGTCCGTCCACTGTGAGCAGCGGTTCAGCACTATAATTCACTGCCATTTTTTTCAGCCTCCTTCCTCATACGTTTGATACGCGTCTGCAGTTCTTCCGGCATTTCTACCTTTGGAGCTCTTGGATCGAGGAGCCAGGTGGCAGCGTAGTGCGTATCGGTGATCTGGAACATCGGAGGCTCGGCCTTATCGTCGATCTCCAGTGCATAGCGGTTTCGCGGTGCAAAAGAGTCGCCTGCCTTCTCATGCAGCAGGTTTGGCGGTGAGCCGGGAATCGTATAAAGCCGCTCGTCATCGGTATCCAGATCAGGCATGGCGGACAGAAGGCCCCAGGTGTAGGGATGTCGCGGGTCGTAGAAGATTTCATTGATGGTACCCTTCTCTACGATTTTACCGGCGTACATGACGTTTACATAGTCGGCTACCTTGGCCACAACCCCCAGGTCATGGGTGATGTAGATGACGGAAATGCCGCGCTCCTCCTGGATTTTTTTGATCAGCTCGATGATCTTGGCCTGAATGGTAACATCCAGAGCCGTGGTAGGCTCATCGCAGATCAGCAAGTCGGGGTTGCAGGCCAGGGCAATGGCGATGACCACACGCTGGCGCATACCGCCGGAAAGCTGATGGGGATAGTTCTTCATTCGTTTTTCGGCATCTTCAATTCCTACTTCTTTGAGCAGAGCCACGGCCTTATTCCAGGCTTCCTTTTTCGGCGTTTTGAAGTGCCAGATCATACCCTCCATGATCTGTTTTCCAATGGTCATGGTGGGGTCAAGGCTGGTCATGGGATCCTGGAATACCATGGCGATCCGTTTGCCGTTGATGTGACGGCGGATCCATTTTTTATCCTTGGTCAGGATGTCCACGGTCTCCTTGGCACCGTCGGCGTGGTGATAAGTGAACTGGATGGTTCCGCTGTTCACGGTGGCGTTGGAAGCAAGGATGCCCATAGCCGCTTTCATGGTGACAGATTTTCCTGAGCCGGATTCCCCGACGATGGCAACCGTCTCGCCCTTTTCCAGGTCAATATTGACGCCGCGGATGGCGTGAACCGGTCCGGCGGTTGTACGGAACGTGATGTCTAAATCCCGTATCCGTAGAATATTCTGTTTTTCTTCTGACATGGGATTCACCTCACATTTCCTTCATTTTCGGGTCAAGCGCTTCGCGCAGACCGTCTGCTACCAGATTGAAGCTGAGCATCAAAAGCGCCATTACGACAATCGGCGGAATGATCTGGTAGGGATGGGTTGTCAGACTGTTGAAGCCTTCTGAGATCAGTGATCCCAGAGAACACTGAGGCACCGGAATACCCAGACCGACAAAGCTGAGGAAGGCCTCAGTGAAGATGGCGGTGGGGATGGAGAACATTACCTGGGTAATGATCGGCCCGATGATGTTCGGCAGGACTTCTTTGAAGATGATGCCGAAGCTTCCTGCGCCCAGGGTTCTGGAGGCCAGAACAAATTCCTGTTCCTTTAATTTCAGCATTTCAGCCCGGGCGATACGGCTCATACCGACCCATTCTGTGAGCATCAATGCGAAGATGATGGTCAGCATACCGGGCTGCAGTACCAGAAGCAGCAGGGTAACAATGACCAGTCGTGGAATACCGTTGGCGATCTCAAGGATACGCTGCATGATCATATCCACATGTCCGCCGAAGTAACCGGAAATCAATCCGTAACTCATACCAATGAGCATATCAATGATGGCGGCCGCTACCGCGATGATCAGGGAAACTCTGGCGCCGGACCAGGTACGCGTCCAGATGTCGCGGCCGAAGTTATCGCTTCCGAACCAGTAATAAACATCCTCCAGGCCTTTGTCGATATAATTGTTGACGCTTTTGGAACCGGTGGAAGTACGCATTGTCTCGCTTCCGTCGAAGATTCCGAATTTTTCCAGGGCTTTGACCCTGGGAGCAAGATTTTTCTCGCTGAGGGTCTGGGCGGAGTACGTGTAATCATTCATGCCCGGGCCGATAATCGCCATGATCGAGATGATAACAATCAGGATCAGACCGATGACTGCGCTGGTCTTTCTGAAATAGCGGATCAGTACGTCTTTCCAGAAGCTTTGGGCCGCAAAGTTGGTGTCAATGGCAATTTCTCCGGCGTTGTCCTTCAGCCGGAAATCAGTGTCGACTGGTACGTATGCTTCTGCTGCCATTGCAGGGTGATCCGCTGCCATTGCAGGTTTCAGTTTTTTCATGGTATCAGTCTCCTTTCTTTGCCAGCCGGATTCTCGGGTCAATGATACCGTAAAGAATATCGACCACGAGCATAATGCCGATGTACATAGCTGAATAAATGAAGCTCAGGGCAATGACCACATTGTAATCGTTGGATTGGATTGCGTTGACCAGAAGGCTGCCCACGCCGGGGATGGCGAAGATCTTTTCTACGACCAGGGATCCGGTCATGAGATCGACGATCAGCGGAGCCAGGACAGTGATGATCGGGATCAGGGCATTGCGCAGCGCATGTTTAAAGATGAGTGCGGAGCCTGAGATTCCTTTACTTTCAGCCAACAGCATGTAGTCACTTCCCAGAACCTCCAGCATTTCACTCCGGGTAAACCGGGCGATGGACGCCATGGTAAACATGGACAGCGAGATGCTGGGCAGGACGCTGGAATTTGTGATGTCCTTAGCGGAAAAGAGCATCGGGAACCAGCGCAGCTGGAAACCAAAATAGTAGCTGAGCGCCAGGGCGAACACGTAGGAAGGCACGGACACGCCGATGACGGAAATGATAGTGGCCAGTGAGTCCCAGATGGTATCGTGCTTCAGAGCAGCCAGAAGTCCAAGAAGAAGTCCGGCAATAGCGCCGATGGAAACAGCGGCGCCGCCGATCCCGATGGAGATCGGAAGTCTCGTCTGGATCAACTGAGAGATCGGAGTGTTTTTGGAAATATTGTAGCTGACGCCGAAATCACCCCGGAGCATGTTGACGACATACCGTCCGAACTGAACGATTACCGGTTGATCCAGACCATATTTTGCATAGAGGGCTGCACGCTGATCTGCGTTGAGCTTCTCATCGTTGAATGGAGAACCGGGCATAAGCTGCATCAGAATAAATAAAACCAAAAGGATGGCCAGAAGTGTAAAGAGAGAGGTTAAAATTCTCTTAAGCGTATATTTTTTCACTTTCTTCCTCCTTGCATTAAAATGGCCGCACCAGAGTCACCCCATAGTGCGGCCAAAATAATCGTGATGATAGTTTATGATTGGATTAGTCCGCTTTCACCGTATTCTTATATACACGGTTCAGAGCAACCGGATGGAAGTCGATACCTGTTACGCTGCTGGAAATCATCTCTGCGTTGCACTGTGTATACAGCGGGAAGATGACAGCCTCGTCCATGACGATCTTTTCAGCGTCGTACAGTCTTGCCCAACGTCCTTCAGCGTCTGTGCAAAGGTCGCCGGTTGTACACTCTGCGATGATCGCATCATAGTCAGCATTGCTCCAGAAACCGTAGTTGTTGGCATTGTCGGTGATCCACATTCCAAGGTAAGTCATCGGATCTGCGTAGTCCGGTCCCCAACGGGTAAGACCAAGCTGGAAGTTACCGTTCTGCATATCCTCAACACGCTGCTTCTTCGGCTCTACGGTAAGATTTACGGTAAGTCCCGGAAGAGTGGTCTCCCACTGCTCCTTCAGTACCTGTGCAACCTTCTGCGGTGCGTCGTCAGCGTCAACAACCATATCCAGGGTCAGATCAGAGATACCAAGCTCCTCAAGACCAGCAGCCCAGTACTCAGCAGCCTTTTCAGCATCATAAGAGCAAACATCTGAGAACATGGTCTGGTCACCGGAGAAGTCGGAACCGTCCGGACCTGCCGCAAACTCCAGCGGAACTGCTGTGTAGGTCGGTGTGGAACCATCCTTCAGGACGTCAACAGTAATAGCCTCACGGTCGATGGCTGTAGTCAGAGCCATACGTACATTCAGGTTGTCAAGCTCCGGAACCTCTTTGATGTTCGGGCTTACATACCACAGATAGCCGGCACCGATGCTGGTGAATTCCGGATCATCCTGTACCTGCTCAACCTGCTCGCCGTTTACCAGAGTAGTATCCAGATCGCCTACCTGATAGCTCATCAGGGCCTGCTGGGAATCCTGGATAACCTGATAATTCAGACCCGGAAGAGAAACGCTGTCTGCTGCATAGTAATCTTCGTTCTTGGTCAGATGGAATGCAGTTGCAGCCGGCTCATATGTATCCAGTACAAATGCACCGTTGGAAAGTGTGGTTTCCGGGCTGGTAGCGAATACGTCGCCGCAGGACTCAAAGAATGCTTCGTTGACCGGATAGAAGGTCGGGAAATACATTAGTGACAGGAAGTAGCTGACAGGAACATTCAGTTTAACTTCCAGAGTCTTGTCATCGATAGCAGTAACGCCGAGCTCGCTCTTGTCTTTTTCACCTGCGATGATCTCAGCAGCGTTCACTACCTGTCCGATGTCGCTGAGCATGTAAGAATACTCGGAGGCAACATCCGGATCAACGGCTCTCTGCCATGCGAATACGAAGTCGGCAGCCGTTACCGGATCTCCGTTGCTCCAGTTGGCATCCTCACGGATGTGGAAGGTGTAGATAAGACCGTCATCAGAAACTTCATAGCTCTCTGCCAGCGCCGGAACGGCTGCTCCGTCGGAGTCCATCTGCATCAGGCCGTCCGTATAGTCTGCAATAACCTCAAAAGAGGTACCGTCAGTTGCCTGCTGCGGATCCAGTGATTCGACCGGTGTCTCGAGCATGACATTCAGATCGGAAGAACCGGTCTCTGCATATGCAGGTACGCTCATCAGACCGACCAGCATTGCGGAAGCTGCAATGACTGATACAGCTTTCATTCTTTTCATAATCATTTCCTCCTTAAAAAAATAATGCGAGATGCGTAAAGATACGCCACCTCGCGCTTTGTTTACTATAGCACAGTGATAAAGAAAAATCCAGTGTATTATAAAAAATATGAAAAATTTTTCGGTTTTGTAATGAAAGTGTAACATATATGAAATGTTTTGCTTTTTGCAAACAATGTATGAAAAATCATTATTAATTTAAATACAGTAACGTGGTATAGCTAAGGTAAAAAGAGTCGGGAGGAAATAAAATGAAGGTATTATTAATCAACGGTTCACCACATGCAAAGGGCTCAATCTACACAGCACTTCATGAAATAGAAAAAACACTGCAGGAGAATGGGGGGAAGACGGAGCTGTTTCAGGTTGGACAGTTGGCAATCCGTGGTTGTGTAGCCTGCAACTCCTGTCACACGACGGGAGTGGATGAAAAGTGGAAAATTGAGGAAAGCCATTAAGGAAATGTCAGACATTGTTACTGTCTGTTCGGAATATTTTTTGGGATCTGCAGCATCACCTCTGAAGTATCCGAAGGCTATGCAGAAGAGGTAGAGAATTGCAGCGAGTCATGATCAGTTTGATGGACAGGGATAATATTCTGTAGTGGTTGTAAATGTTAATGAGCGTGATGCTGGACAGAGGAAATAGTGTATTTTGATTGTGTCGAATTAAGGCAGCGGATAAACAGAATTCCGAAAAAGATTTTATAAATAAATTTCTTGTTGATTAATGTCAAATTTTACCATATATGGGACTATTTTTTATGCCTGATAATATAAAATTATTTAATACCGTATATGGAAGGATAACTGTAGGATGGATGAACAAAGGATATTGTCAAAAAGAATAGAATACTTATGCAAAAAACAGGGAATTTCGTATTATTCATTATCGTATAAATCTGCTGTTCCAATGACAACTCTGATGCACATAATTGACTGTTCAACAAAGAATCCCGGGGTTTTTACAATAATGAAGATTTGCAGCGGATTAAATATAACGGTAAAGGAGTTTTTCGATACCAAGGAATTTTTGGATATAGAATCTATGCTGGAATAATCAGAGGATCTTAAGGAGATAATTCAGGTACTATTGGGAGACAGTTATGAAAAACGAATACGATAATAGAGTGTCGAGGAAAGAAGCTCAGAAAATCAGAAAAGCTCTGTGGCTGAACCAGCCGCTGGAGGATAAGGAGAAAGATCTTTTTTATATGGATATTTCCAGCCAGGAGATTGCAGGGGCGATAGACAGCGGGGCGGGCATGATTGGAATTATTTCAGATTTTGGGGGCGGCAAGTCCACTTTGTCCCGTTACCTTGCAGAAGAAGACGGATATAGATTATGTAATATCTGTCTTTGGAGCTTATATGGACTTTCAGGAAAAGACGACATGCAGAATGTATCAGAAATGACACATTCCTTTTTTTATCAGATGGCAAAAACAGCCGTTTCTCCGGAAGCCGCGCGCCATGTAAATAAGATGTTCAACAAAAATTACGGGAGAGTTTCTATAGAAATTTCTTCCAGGGGAGAAAAATTTTTAAAAACGTTGATGATTGTCTTTTTGCTTATTATGACGGCGGCTGGCGTTTTACCCGGAATAATACCGAATTTGTTTGGACAAGGCGCCAAATTGTATGGTCTGATTCAGATGATAGTGGAAAACGGAAAAGAGATTGCGGTTCTCATGTTGATTATAGCTCTTGTATGGGGAAAAGGGAGCCTTATCTTTTCTGATAAAGAATCTCTGGGAAATCGCAGCCTTGGCATCGCGGACACCTACGAAATATTTGATTATATTATATCAGAGGCATGTAAGAGGGCTCAGGAAGAGAAGAAAAAATATCTTATTTGCATTGAAGACCTTGACCGGGTGGAGTCAAGAGAAGATATTGCTTGTTTTTTAAAAGAAATTTACCAGTATTATAATCTTTTATCGAAAGCGGAGAAGGAGCATTTTGTATTTTTGGTTTCAGTATCGCAGAAGCTGTATGGGGATATTGTTGCTTCAAATAACGAAAATGGGGCTGAGGAGAGGCTGTATTCCAAAGTGTTTGACTATATGATTGAGCTTAAGCCGATCAGTGAAAAGCAGAGCAAAGATCTGACAGAGCGATTAATAAATCAAATGGAGAGCCAGGCGGATTTAAGCAAATACATAGAAAATGGCGAAGAAAAGCAAAGGGCGATCGAATGGATAAGTAAAGGAAAAAATCTTGGCGTTCGTGAGCTTAAGTTCAGGTTGAATAGGGCTTTATCGATTGCAAAAGCATTGGAGGTCGTTGACCGGAAGGAAGAGTTCGACAAATGTGCGTTGACTGCGTACTTGGAAGAGCAGTATCTTGCAGATATGTATTATCTGCTTCACAACCAAGAGCAGTTCAACAGGTTTATGGAGGAAATCAAAAAGATAAAAACATCGGAGTTGAATGAGGAGAAACTGGAGAAAAAAGTAAGAAAATCCGTAATCCAATACGAATATTCCTGCAATGGCCTGACGGAGAAACGTAATCGGAAGACGAAGGGGGCCGGAGCGCAGACGAGAGCAGATAAAAGATTTTTGTCGAAAGCTTTTGTAGAAGAGTGGATCAATATTTTGTGTACAAGTACGATCACAGATGATTATGAAAATTACTTTTTCAGAAAAATTGAAACGTAGGTTTGGTTGGGAGAAGAGTTATGGAACAGGCGGTTTTGAATGCTGCAGGAGGTACAGAGTCAAAGGAAACAGATAAAAATGATCAGATGAAAGAGGAGATGAAGTGGGTCAAGGAAAATCTCAATAAATATATTTTTATTGGGAAGGATCAGGAGAGGCTAAAGCAGAAGATTGAAAAGCTTGATCTTACAAATGATAAAGAAGTGGAGGATTGCTATCAGCGGTGGTGGACAAATTTTCAAGGCAATCCGCTTTACGCGATCTGGGGCGTTTATTTTTACGACAAGAGGATCGTTGGTAGAACAATGGAGAGCTATTTTCTGGAATACGATGCAGAGGGAGGGGAACCGAGCCGACCGTTAAAAAAAGCAGAGAGGGATACCGATGAAATAAAGCAGCGCTTCAAAGAGTGGACGGATGATTTTGAGAGAGTGATTGCAGGATATAAGGAAGAAAAGAAAAAATATGCTCATAAGGAATTTGGATATTTCGGAAAGCTTCTGTGTAGTGTTCTGGCACTGCTGGCTCTAGCAGCAGGATTGGTTGGGATATTGCTATTTGAGTCGTATCCTTTATGGAAATGGATATCACAGTGGAAAGGAATATCGCATTCGCAGATATGGATAGTGTTTGTGGTTTGCTTTTCGGAGTTGTTTTTAATAATATGGATAGCCGCAAATAAATTGTTTCTTATACTCGGAAACAATAAGACTAGGGTAATGCCCTTTACAAGGTTTCGCCTGAAATTATTCATTGCCGCATATGCAAAGAAAAGATTTCAGAAGGGAAGGGGAATATGGGAAAGAGAGTTTCTGAAGGAAAAAAGAAAGCTTTGCGGGATTGAAGATCTGCTAGTAGAAATGCAAAAAAATTGCGAAATCTGTGAAAAGAAAAACTTATCGCGCAAAAAAATAAAGATTGCAATAGGAATCCTTTTCTGGCTGACTGCATTAGTAATTGGAATATATTACGGGCCAATAAAGTATTTTCACGATCAGAATATGCTTTTTGAACAGGAATCTCAATTTGAATCAGAAGCTGAATCTGAACCGGAGTCTGAATCTGAACCGGAAACGGTTCGGGCCACTGATGAACTGTCGACTGACGCTCCCGCAGTTCCGGAGCATATAGCAGAATCATCCCGCGAGACAGAGGCGGCCAGTGTAATGAATGCTGTACCGCTCATGTCGGAGAAGGAAGAACCGGACAGTAAGGGCGTGGAGATGGATTCCATAGTGGATGCTCATATGGAAAATGCCCGGTTCGTGACCGCAGATACCACGAATATCAGAGCAGGGTGTTCGGATGAGGCGTTAGTATTAGGCTATTATGCAGCAGGCCGACAGGTCGACATTCTGGAATGGATTCCAGGCCCTCAGAACAGCTTATGGGGAAAAATATGGTATTCTGAAAAAGACTGCGCAGGTTGGATTAATCGGAAAACACTCATTGCAGAATATGAGGACTTGCTTCCTGTTGCATCGTGCAGGACAAAACAAAAAGGAGAATTGCCTGAGCTTTGCGACGGCGATCCGCAGAGCATAGTAAGCTTTCGGACAAATGAAAAGAAGGACGATATCGTGATAAATCTTCAGGGGGAGTATCTGCCCAGGTATCTGGTAATTTACAGCGGAAATTATTCAGAAAATGAATATGATAAATGTGGAATGGTGTCTGAAATTGAGATTACTCTGGGAAATCCAGATGTGGATGGACAGGGAACTGTATTGTTATGGCAGATCGAACGAGACTATGATGTAAATGGACTTTGGATTCCGCTGGAGAAGGAGGTCGTCACAGACCGGGTCTCAATTCGGATATTGAATACAGACGGAAAAGAACCTGTTTATATCAGTGATATTTTGCTGCTGGGCGAAAGCGGAGCGTGATTTGTTTGATGAAATGGAATGCAGCAGAAGGATATCTATCTTATGAGCGGGTGGAGAAAAGGGCAGTGGAGGTGTTGTCATGAGCCGTGAGAGGATTTGCAGCAGATGCGGGGCTTTCTTAGAGGAGGATGTATTGTACTGCCCTTTCTGCGGATTGCAGGATCGGAAAAGGATGTACTGCAAATATTGCGGCAGAAGGCTGCAAAAGGATGGGGCATGTATCTGCGAAAAATCGGCGGAGGCAGCTAGGAGAATTATATTGGAAACGGAAAAAGAACCGGTGCCTGAAATCACAAAAGAGACTGTGAAGATAGGGGCGGCTGCGGAGAAGAGTGCGGAGGCAGCGACGGATACAGAGAAGACGGCGAATAAAGAGCATGAAACCGCGCGGCAGGAGGAAGAACCGGAAAAAAAGAAAAACAGCCATGTACCTGCAGTGCCTATCGGCATTGGGATTATCGCGCTGGTTTTGCTCGCCCTTGTCCTATACATAAAAATAAAAAGGCCGGATGTTTGGAATGCTGTCCTTCCGGGGAGGGAGCAGACAGAGGAGGAGTCACAGACGGAATTGGAATCAGAGACAGAACCAGAATCGCAGGAAGAAACACAGATAGAATCGGAATCAGAGACAGAACCAGAATCGCAGACAGAATCGGAAATGCCTGATACAATGCAAAATGTACAGGCGGATTCGGAAAAAGTGACGGAGAATTCGGAGGCTCAGGTCCTGCTTGGCCATATGTCTGTTTTAGATTTTAGTGAAGTATACCATTTTGATGAGACCTCTGTGCCCGAGGATCTGGCCGGAACCATATATGAATCAGGAAATGTTTTTTGTCTGGGGAGCAAAGCTGAGACCTGCGCTTATCTGGAGATTGAAAATAACGGACAGTACCGGAGTGTCGGAGGAATTGCTGCCGTCTCAAATAAGATGCCAGAGGGACAGGAAAGCGGCGGCTGGTTGGAAATATATGTAAAGGATACTGTTGATGATGAGTACAGGCGGATATATGCATCCTCGCAGGAGCTGGGGCAGGATCCGGTAAAAGAAACGTTCGGCGTTGATATCGCAGGAAGCAGCAGTGTGAAATTCTGTGCTGCCCGGCCTGACGGGAGCAGACACAGCTTCCCTCTCTTGCTCGCAGACGTATGCTTTGACCGGACCGATGATATGGTGTTGGATGGCTATACGAGTGAACCGCCGCATTCGGATGTCCTGTCTATGCTTGTTGATGGTGATGGGGAAAACTCTGCTGCGGCTTCAAAGAGTACAATGTATGGCGAAGCGATTTCGCATGATGCTCTTTCCGTTGATGATAAGGTGGAGTATATTCGTGGCTGGTATAATACTACCTGGAATACTTTAGACAGTTTATCTGTTGCTGAAGAAGAGAATGGCAAAAAAGCCTATTACGATGGAGAAAGCTGTGTAAAGGTAACTGTTCAGCCGGGCGGTCTGGATTCTGACCGATATCCGGGCGCAGAGCGGTTGATAGCCGATTATTATTACCGTAATGGATTACTGTATTTCGTTTTTCTCCATTGGAATGAAGAAGAATACCGATATTATCTTGAGTACCAGAGTGGAGATCTGTGCTGCATAAGGTATATTGATGCGGATGGCGTACTCCGGGACTATCCGGAAAAGACACTTTTGTCTGATATTAATTCTGAGACAGCACCTCTTTGCGGCGCGGGGGAAGACTTTTAGCCAGAGTATTTCGAAAATTGTACAAAGAAGGTAAGCTCTTAATTTCTGAACGTTTCCAAAATAAAAGAGCCTCAGCCGCTTTTGTTCTTTTTTGTTCCTGATATAGGTCACTGCTTTATCCAGCCGTGAATCCTTAACAGGATTCTAGTTTTCAAGCCACGTCAGCAAAGCTTCCGTTGCCGGGTTTGTTGCGACAACGATAGTTATGGAGGTAAATGCCTATGATAAATAATGAAATGAATGCTGGTACCAAAAAATATTCCGATATTCCAGTCTGGCGTAGATATACGCTGACTGTTGAAAAACCGGTGCGCAGATTGAAGCGGATTTGTTTGACCATATTGTTACCAATGGCGGCAATTATATGGTGCTTGGGTTGGTAGAGAAGTAAGTATCTCTGAAAACCGACGTCCGCCATACTACCTCTGCCGGGTACAAAACGGTAATCAATGTCCTGAAAAAGAAGCATTTGGAAAATTCTGTTACCAGAGAAGCGATTACCCGGAAGCAAGAGCGGATTTCGGAGTTCTGTGGGTTGACTATTCCCAATATTGAGTTCAGCGATATGCGTATCACGGTACACTATCAGTTGCAGCACATATCTCAGATGCAGTACGTGATTTAGGAACCAAAGATGGAAAGTGGTGTCCATTATGTGCCGGTGACAGAGGAAGTGGCAGAGCGTTTTCGCCGTATCATTGCTAACTGGGGAGCCCCGAAAGTGGAACCGATGGTGGTTCTTCACTGGGAGAAGTACATGGGGCAGTCGGATATCAGCGTGACGTTGAATACCTACACACATGTAAATTTTGACGAGGAAAGAGATGAGCTGACCCGAGTATTAAACGCCTGAAAGCCCCGTTGGTAAAGGCATTTACTATACTATTTAGATTTGGGTTAGAGCTTTGATATGACAATAAAAAGTACATGGTTGAGCATTATAATTTGGATGTCATTATTTCCGTTGGATATCGGGTAAAATCAAGACGTGGTATAGAGTTTCGCCGTTGGGCAAACTCCGTGTTAAAGGAATACATAATTAAGGGATATGCCGTAAATCATACTCGTATGAATCAGTTAAACGAGGTGATACGGGTTATGAAAAGGGTAGAAAATAGTCTTGATACAAAGCAAGTATTGACTGTGGTGGAGAGATATAGTCAGGCATTGGACCTGTTGGATGCATATGACCATCAAAATATGATGCGTCCAAAAGGCAACCAGGCAACGTATATTTTGACATATGAAGAATGTAGAAAAATAATTGATAGTATGAAATTTGGCGACAGCAGTTCATTGTTTGGTAATGAAAAAGATGATTCCTTTGCAGGAAGCATTGGAGCAATTTATCAAAGCTTTGCAGGAGAAGATTTGTATCCGACATTAGAAGAGAAAGCAGCTTCCAGTATTTCATAAATGGGTATCCAGTAAATGCCGGTACTT
>JAUNGD010000043.1:0-13538 GCA_030524705.1 Lachnospiraceae bacterium
GTATCCCAGGGTTTTCTTGTACCTCCAGGATTTTTACGTCCCAAGGTGGCAGCACAAGAACATGGTTTCCGGAAAGGTATTTGCCGGAAAATAATTCAGTTCCTCCGGGATGGTTTTCCAGCTTTTGTTCCATATCGGAAAAGTTCATGTAATATATGATCTGTCTGTCCTGCTGGTTGATTCCCTGCCGTATGATCACCGGAAAATGATATGCACTTACCGGGAGATTCCATGAATGATACAGCCCTGAAAGCAACGCTTCAAGTCCTGCATCATCAAAGCAGCATCCAAGATAAACGGCCTGACCTTTCCCGAAGTGGTTTTTCGTGACCGCCGGGAGCTTGCCCCAGGCCGGATGTTCGTATGTACAAAGTATTTCAGCAGAACCTGTCTGCAGCAATTCCATCCAGTCCCTTACAGGATGGAATTCAGTAAAAGCTCCATTTGAGTCCGCTGAATCGGGATCATCTGATGGACGCAGGAATGTATGAGCGTACAGCAAAGCATCCTCCGACTGCCGGGATGTAAAGTCGTTCAGCAAAGCATCCTCCGGCTGCCGGGATGCTTCAAAATGAAGCGAGACATTCACCGGCCTGGTAAATCGGTCATATGTGAGGCCAAAGCAGTCTGTCATGCCATGGGGCTGCGCATCGTGATATATTTTCAGGTATTTGTCTGCAAAAAAGCTTTTGAAAGTGGCAATCACATGTCCGCCGTTTTGTACGTAGCTTCGAATAGATTCGATTAATGATTCTTCGGCAGAATACAATACGGGAAGAATCAGCACATCATATTTTTCAAAATCTCTGCAGCTGTCATTGATAATGTCATATTCGATATTCAGCCGATAACATGCGTCGCATATCCAGCGCAGATAATCGCTGTAATTGTGATCCGGCACATCGCCCTGCTGGCAGGTGGGGAACCATTTCAATCCCGTCTGGGAACGGCTGCTGACCATAATGGCAGTCCGGTTCTTTTTGGTCAGATGGATCAGTCTGGGTGAAAGACGCTTCATCTCGCGGCCGATAAGGGCTGCTTCTTGATATACGGCGCCGGCAGAAAAATCATGGCTTAATATTCCCTTCCAGTAGCTTTCAATGGCGTTGTGGATGCTGTGCCAGTGCCAGTAGCTGACGCCGTCCGCGCCGGAGGCAAGATGGGCAAAGGCCTGGAGCCTGAGCTGTCCCGGATAGGGCAGCCAACCGAAATTTCCCTGTGCCTGAGTTTCCAGTACCAGATAATTGCTTTGCTTCAGGGCGTATGCAATCGCTCCGCCAAAGGCAATTTCCGCTCCGGTCAGCGCGTGCTCGGAAGGGTGATAAATATCGCATCCGGCAATTGTCACTGCGGAAGCTGCATCGAACTGGTTGACCTCCGGGTGCAGACCAAAAGATGAAAGCCGCCATTCATAGTCGAAATTGTGGGTGACAAACTGGTCGGGACGGCGGTATTCATCTACGATTTTTCTTTGCCAGGAAAGGAATTTCGTGACAAGATCCCTCTGGAATGCCTCATATTCTGCACCGAAGCTGGCATTGATGGTACCGCGGACGTCCGGAAGGTCATCCCAGTCGTCAATGCTGTTGGACCAGTAGGCAAGGCCCATTTCCTGATTGAGGGCTTTTGTCGTCTTAAAATGCTCCTTCAGCCATCCGGCGAAGCATTCCTGCGCCCTTGGAGAACATGTGTCATAGGGATGCGTTTCGTTGTCAAGCTGGAAACCGATGACGCACGCATATGGCTGCACTGCCGCCATCATTTTGCGGATGATGCGTTCGCAGTGAAACCGATATCCGGGATGGGTCAAATCAAAAATCTGCCGGTGTCCGTAGCGCCCGGGTCCGTCATGGGTCTCCGCCAGAATATCCGGGTATTTTTTTGCGAGCCAGGATGGAATCGCATAGGTAGGCGTGCCGATGATCACCGACAGGCCGTGATCTTCCGCGGCGTCAAGAACGCGGCGCAAGTATGTAAAATCGAACATGCCGTCCCGGGGCTCCCAGGTACTCCAGGTGGATTCGGCGATTCGGATCGTATTGATGTCGGCTTCAGTCATCATGCGGAAATCTTTCTCCATGCGGTCGCAGGGGAGATATTCGTAGTAATAAGCAGTACCGAATAGTAAATGATTATTCATCAAAGCCTCCTGTAAAATTAACTTGCCAGTTATTTATACATTTGATATTCTTTAATATAGGAAGAACAAACGGTTGCGTTCTTTTCAGAATAACATAGCCATTTTGGAATTGCAATGGAAATATGCGCAGGGGCGGCAAAGGATCGGCTATAGAATGAAACAATAAACCAGGAAGGCAAAGGACGTAACTGTAGAATGAAACGATAAAGCAGGAGCAGCAAATAAGAAGAACGGGGAATACGGCATATGCAGCGGGCGGGGACAGATAAAATGGAGAATGAAAAAAAACGCTATACAATTGAAGACATAGCCAGAGAGCTTGGTATTAGCAAGACGACGGTATCCAGGGCCATATCAGGCAAGGGGCGTATCAGCAAGGAGACGACGGAACGGGTGATGCAGTTCATTGCGCAGCATGATTACCGGCCGAATGTTATGGCGAAGGGGCTGGCGCAGAGCAGGACCTACAACCTGGGATTTGTGCTGCCGGAGGAATACGGGGCGGCGGAATTTCCGTTTTTCCGGGAGTGTATGAACGGCATTTGCCAAGTGGCATGTGCGGCAAATTATGATGTTGTGATTTCCATGACAGAGGGGCTGGATATTTCACAGCTTCGGAGGATGATAGCGAACCGCAAGGTGGATGGAATGATCCTGAGCCGGACAATGACGGAATCTGCAACGCAGAAATTTCTAAGAGAAAAAGGGGTGCCCTTTGTTGTGATAGGACCCTCGGAAAACCCGGAGGTGGTTAATGTGGACAATGACAATGAGGGGGCGAGCAGGGAGCTGACAGGGATTATGCTGATGAAAGGAATGCGCCGGCTGGCTCTTATCGGCGGAAGCCGCAGGCATCTCGTCACAGAGAGCCGGAGACGCGGGTTTGCGCAGGCACATCGGGAGCAGGGAATTTACACCGATGAAGCATTGAATTTTATGGATGTTGACAATTATCTAAAAGCTATGCATGCGGTAAATAAATCTCTTGAATATGGTGCGGACGGGATTGTCTGTATGGATGATTTTATTACCGGTCTTGTGCTGGGCTGCCTGAGAGAGAAGGGGATCCGGATCCCGGAGGAGATCAGGATCGCCAGCCTTTACGACAGCGCGCAGCTGGAGTATAATACGCCTTCTGTGACCAGCCTTCGTTTTGATACGAAGGAGCTTGGCCGGCGCGCCTGCCGGACACTGCTTGAAATGCTGGGGGAGACAGTCGCAGAGGAGGAAAACCCCCTGAGCTACCAGGTCATTTTGCGTGAATCGACCAAAGCATGAAATATATACATTATCCCGGGAGGCAGGAAAAAGGCTTTCCGGGAATGTTTTTACACATGGGAGCAACCGATTGCGCAACTGCGTTTCTGAGAAGGAAAATATTTGTAAAAAATAGATAAAAAACAATGGAAATATTTTACAAAATGCTATAATTGACATTAAAAAGCAGAAGAGTTATCATAACAATATGAACAAACGGTTGCGCAATTGCGCAAAACACAACTCACTACTATTTAAATAGGAGGTAAAAACATGAAACTCAAAAAAGTATTGGCAGTTGCCCTTGCAGCTGCGACCGTTGCATCCTCTGCAATGTGCGTTCAGGCAGAAGAAACCATTTCTCTGACTCTTTGGGGAGCAGAAGAAGATCAGGCTTTGCTTGGCGAGCTGGTGGAGAACTTCAAGGCCGCTTTTCCGGATCAGACCTTTGATATTCAGATCGGCGTAGAGTCTGAGTCCACGGCTAAGGATACTGTCCTGACAGACGTTGAAGCAGCGGCAGACGTATTTGCGTTCGCAGATGACCAGCTGAGCGATCTGGTCAATGCAGGCGCTTTGGCAAGTCTGGATGAAGTGGGCGCTGCACTTCAGGTGGCAGGACGGACTCTGGATGATGTAAAGAGTGAGAATGATGAGGGATCTGTTGCCGCAACTATGATTGGCGACACGATGTACGCTTTCCCAATGACAGGCGGCAATACATTCTTCCTGTATTATGACTCCAGCATTATTTCTGCTGAAGATGCTGCTTCCTGGGACACTCTGCTGGCGGCAGCGGATGGTTCAGGCAAAAAGGTTGGTATGACACTGGCTTCCGGTTGGTATAATGCTTCCTTCTTCTATGGCGCTGGGTTTACCACCGGACTGAACGAAGATCAGACAACCTCAATTGACTGGAACGGTACAAGTGAGGCCGGATACACAGGCGTAGATGTAGTAAAGGCTATGCTGAATATTGCCGGCAATTCTTCCTTTATGGCAATTGCTGACGGAGACATCTCCAATCAGCTGGCGTCCGGCGGACTTTGCGCGGCAGTTTCCGGTGACTGGGATGCATCAGCGGCACAGAGCATATTTGGTGACAACTATGCAGCTACGAAGCTCCCGACCTTTACCATCGGCGAGGATCAGGTACAGCAGGCTCCGCCTTATGGATATAAATTCGTAGGTGTAAATGCTTACTCAGAGAATGCCGGATGGGCAGTTGTTCTGGCGGATTTCCTGACAAATGAGGAATCTCAGGCTACACGTTTTGCACAGCGTGGTCTTGCTCCGACAAATCTGAACGTTCAGGCTTCCGATGAAGTACAGGCGAATGTCGCAATTGCAGCGGCAGCTTCTGAGAGTGAATTTGGCGTACTTCAGAGAGTTGGCGGTAAATATTGGGATCCGTCACAGACCTTCGGCGAGATGATCGCACAGGGTACCTTAAAGGCGGATGACGACGCAGCTATTCAGGAAGCGCTTGACTCTCTGGTAGAGGGTGTAACAGCCGCAGTAGGCTGATACATTTGTCCAATATGAAGCGGCGGCAGCCAAAGTACGTATGATTACGTCGATCCGGCTTGCTGCCGGGCATGCAAGGTAAGTAAAGAATTCAGGAAAGAGATATTTACAGGGGCTGCTGCGTGTGGAGTATGGCCGCATAACAGGGCATATTCCGGCGGCAGCCCTGCCTTTTTAACATGAATTATCTACTAAGGGAGGAGGTTACTATGGCAAGTGAAAAGAAAGAAGGGGCTGCAGCAGCAGTCGGCAGCTTCTTTAAAGCGATCGGTACATTCTTTTCCGATTTTGGGACAGCGTTTGCCAGAGGCGACGCCTTTGTAAAACTGTCTGCACTGTGGATGGGCGCCGGATATGCGCGCCGTAAGCAGTATGTAAAAGCAGTCATTATGACGGTCCTTGAGATTGCGGTCATTGCATTTACACTTCAGTTCGCGATGCAGTATGTTCCGAAGTTCGGAACGCTGGGAACAGTAAAAATGGAGAAGGTCTTCAACATGGAGACCATGAAGAGCGATTTTAATGATTACGACAATTCTTTCCAGATCCTATTGTTCTCACTGTTCAGTTTTGTTGTTTGGGCGACGGCCATTGTTGTTTGGATGAAAAACATTGTGAATGCCTACCGGCTTCAGCAATTGGAGGAAGCGGGCAAGCACATTAATACCTTCAAAGAGGATCTGCATTCTTATATTGAAGAAAAATTTCACATTACCCTGCTTACACTTCCTGTACTGGGGGTCGTGATATTTACAGCGATTCCGATCCTGCTTCTCATTTTTGTAGCATTTACGAATTATGACCAGCAGCATATGCCTCCCAGCGAGCTGTTTACCTGGACAGGCTTTTCCAACTTTCTGAGCCTGTTTGGCGGCGGCGGTCTGACCGTGACCTTCAGCTACGCGTTTGTGCGCGTTTTGGGATGGACGCTTGTGTGGGCTTTCTTTGCGACCTTTACGACCTACATTGGCGGTATTTTGTTGTCCCTGCTTTTGAACAGCAAGAATACGAGGCTGCCGAAAATGTGGCGTACCTTGTTTATCGTAACGATCGCGGTACCGCAGTTCGTGTCACTGCTTCTGGTGCGGAACTTCTTTTCCAACGGCGGTATTGTCAATACGATCTGCGCGAATATCGGACTGACAGGATTCCTTCGCGATATCGGCCTTGTGTCCACAAGCTACATACCGTTTTTGTCAGCGCCGGGCTGGGCACATGTGATGATCATTCTCATCAATATCTGGATCGGTGTTCCTTATCAGATGCTGATCGCTACCGGCGTACTGATGAATCTGCCGGCAGACCAGCTTGAGAGTGCGAGGGTAGACGGTGCATCGAAGTTCCAGATCTTCCGCAAGATCACGATGCCCTACCTTTTATTCGTAACAGGTCCGGCATTAGTCACGGATTTTGTAAAAAATATTAACAACTTCAACGTAATCTACCTGCTGACACAGGATGTTTACGTTACCACAAACCAGGCCATGGCGAATTCGCAGGCAAAGGAAGTGGATCTTCTGGTCACCTGGCTGTTCCGTCTGACCCAGGAATACTACAATTACAAGATGGCATCTGCAATCGGTATCATTGTATTTATCATCTGTGCATTGTTCACGCTTGTAGCATTTAACCGTATGATCAAAGGTGACAGGGAGGGGACGTATCAATAATGAAGAAAATGAAGAGTAATAGAACCTCAACGATTGTACTGCATAATGTGCTGATTGGAGTGCTGGCCGTTATATGGCTGATTCCGATCGTATGGCTGCTCTGCACTTCCTTCAGTTCTTATTCAGGAATGAATACGAGCACGTTCTTCCCGGAAACATGGAGCGCCGTTCACTATGCGAAGCTGTTTACCCCGGATACTGTGGCACAGTTCCCGCAGTGGTTCATGAATACGTTTATCATCGCATGCTTTACGTGTGTGATTTCCACACTGTTTGTTCTGATGGTGGCATATGCAACCTCCGTACTGCGGTTCCCGATGAGAAAACCTCTTATGAATATAGCGGTCATTCTGAATCTGTTTCCGGGAATGCTGGCGATGATCGCAGTATACTTTACCTTGAAAACCTTCGATTTGACAAACAGCTATATCGGATTGATCATGGTCTACTCTGCATCGGCCGGTCTTGGCTATCTGATTGCAAAGGGATTCTTTGATACAGTCCCCAGGGCATTATGTGAAGCTGCCCGTATTGACGGCTGCAGCGAGGCACGTATCTTTTGGCAGGTAATCCTTCCGATGAGCCGTCCCATCGTTGTGTACACGGTTATCAGCAGCTTTCTGGTGCCGTGGATGGATTTTGTCTATGCAAAGATGATCCTGAATGCAGGAATTTCAGAGAAATATACAGTGGCCATCGGGCTGTACAAGATGCTGGATAAGAGCCTGATCAACACTTATTTCACCGAATTCTGTGCAGGCGGTGTACTGGTATCCATCCCGATTTCTATTCTGTTTATGATTATGCAGAAGTTCTATGTAGAGGGAATCACCGGCGGCGCTGTAAAGGGCTGACCGGCGCCATCAGGCTGCTGCGGACCGTACCCCTTGGGGGAGCCGTTTGTTCTGCGGTCATGCGGCGGCCTGAAGCTTGTAATGCAATATAGAAAAGAAAGGAAAACCTTGAGACTATGGAACAGTTTATCGTAAATATCATCCATCGTCCGGAGATGGTGCCTGAGTACGCTGAAAAGGTGACCGGGCATGGTCAGGCGGAAGATATTGGCCGCAAGGCACTGCTGACAGAGAGCCTTGATATTTTCAAGACACAGCAGGAGTGCGCACATAAGAACGGACTGAAGACTACGATTGAAATGACGTATGCCAGCCTGTTCAATGATGAAGCGGTAGAATTGGCAAAGCAGTATCATGAACAGTACGGCGATGAGATCGGTCTGACGCTTCTGGGACTGCCCTGTAAGGAGTTTCGTGAGAAATACAAGACAAAGGATTTCTGCATCTGGATGTTTTCTATGGAAGACAAGAAGGCAATTGTACAGGATGTATTTGAGAAATTCTATGAGCGTTTCGGGTTCTATCCGGAATCCACCGGCTCTTACTATATGGATGCCGAGCTGACCAATTATATCAAAGAGAAGTACCCGATGGTGAAATGTGCGGTGGCAACATGCTGGGAGGAAGGCCCAAAGGCGTATCATACCTGCAACAACAGCTGGTATACATTCATGGACGGAGGCCCCTGGGCTCCGTGGATCCCTTCAAAGGTGAACACCCATGCGCCGGCAGCAAATGAGGCGGAGGATTCCGGCATTGTGGCCATTCCACATCTGAGCCGTGACCTGATCGCATGCTATGACGGAAATGGTTCCAATTTCGGAACACATCCCCAGAACGTGCTTCGTGGAATGATCTACGACACGGACACCTGGGAATATCCGTACATGTACAATCTGATCGACCAGTTTCGCCATCAGGCGGAATTTAACAACGGCTATGCCTACAACATGATGTTTGTGGGACCGGGCTGGATGAACAAAATGGGACGTTGGGAAGCGCCGTATGAGCTTTTGAAAAAATCCTATGAGGACGGCTGTGCATATTATGGAAAGCTCAAAAAAGAGGGCAGGCTGATGGATATGACCATGAGCGAGTTCGCAGATTACTACCGGCAGAAAAAGTCCTACACAGAGCCGGAATGCGCACTGTGGAGGGATATTCTGTACGGAAGCGACAAGCAGGTGTTCTGGTATTGTGATCCTTGGATGCGTGCCTGTGTGAATATGGATCAGGGCGGAGCCATCGTAGATCTCCGGCCGTATGCCGCGAAGCTGGAATGGCCGGTGGGTATCGGTACTCCACACATTCAGGACGCCAGTTACCCGTTCCTGATTCAGGAAAAATACAGAGCCGGATATTTCACTCATTACGCAGGAGAGGGCACTGTCCGCAGCGCAAAAATCTGCTATAATGGCGAAGAGGCCGACCTCTGTCTTTGCCGTACAAAGGCTCACTTTTCTCAGGAAGGCCGGGATCGTATTCTGACGCTGGATCCGGTAGAAATTGAGTTTTCTGATCTGACGGTTCAACTTCAGACAGTCCTTACCTTTACTGAGGGCTCAGGAGCAGTCCGCATTGACCGCAGGGTGCTGAATATGAGCGATCCGCAGGCGGATGTTACGATCAATGAATACATGGTGGGCTGCTATGGCACAACGGAGTATACGGAGGATATGAGCAGTCTGACACTGACGGCAGAAAAAGGTGAGGAAAGAACAGAGCTTGCATACGAGTATAAATGCAGAGAGATCTTCCTGGACGGTGCAGATAAGGTAAGCTGCACGCTTCCGCCGATCAAAACTCTCGTATCCATGTCCTGTGAGGGCAGAGAAAAATCAGGATACTGCAGGGAAGGCTATGCCTTCAGCCCGATGTTTACTCTGGGATATACCGGAAAATTATGTGAGAAGGAGGTCTTCACAACATGGCTCAGTCTGGAAAAGGCAAATTAAACTATCGCTGTCCTTCCTGTTTTATGCGTGATCTGGACATTGATATGTTTTACGACAAGGATAAGAAGGAATATTACTGTATCCGCTGCCAGTATACCGGAACGGAGGAAGACGTCCTTGCAAAAAACCAGATGGCGCGGTTTCGCTACAGGAGTATGATGAAGCGCTACACGGATTTTGAGGATTTTAATTAGGAACTGATTATTACATATGGTTGGAAGTAAGCGCCGCGGGCGCCGGAATATCCCGGGAGGAAGACAGACCGTTCATGGTTCTTCCGGCGATATTCGGCTTACGCGGTCCGACTGGCTTTATGACAGGATGCCGGGTGAAAGGCGTCCCTTTAATGAATGATAGAAGACAATGGGTCATAGAATGAATGAGGTGCAGGATGCGCGACTGGATGAAAGGAATGGACGTATCGACTCTGCTGGAGGTAGAACGGTGCGGAGGCAGATTTTATGACCATGGCACCCCAGGGAATGCTATGGATATTTTAAAAAAATATGGGATGAATATGGTGCGGCTGCGGCTGTGGAATCATCCCTGCAGTGAGGACGGAAGACCGTATGGTGCAGGCGGCTGTGATCTGGACACGGTGCTGACCCTGGCTAAAAGGGCAAAGAAAAGGGGCATCGGCTGGATGCTGGATTTCCATTACAGCGATTTCTGGGCGGACCCCGGCAAGCAGACGATACCGAAGGCCTGGCAGGGCATGGATGTGCCGGAGCTGACGCAGGCGATTCATGATTATACAGCCGGGGTACTGGACATTTGCCGGGAGCAGGATATCCTTCCGCAGATGACGGCTGTGGGAAATGAGCTCTCGAACGGACTTTTGTGGCCGTATGGAAGGGTGCCGGAGTATGCGAATATTGCCCGGTTCATCAGTGCAGGGATCCGGGCCGTGCGGGAAGCAGATGCTTCCATTGCGGTGATGCTTCATCTGGACAATGGAGGGAACAATACGCTTTACCGTACATGGTTCGACAATTATCTGAAAAATGAAGGCGAGGATTTCGACTGCATCGGGCTTTCGTATTATCCGTTCTGGCACGGCAGTCTGGAAGATTTGAAATATAATATGGAGGACATTGCGAAGCGGTATCATAAGCCGCTGATCGTAGTGGAGACCTCCATGGGCTACACGATGAAAGATTATCAGGGATATGAGAAGCTTTCTGACGATATGCGAAAGGGCATGGCGACGAAGCCGGAGCTGGCGGCGAAGGTGCCGTTTCCCATGACGCCGCAGGGCCAGACTGCTTATATAAAAACACTGATGAAAATGATCCGGGAAGTTTCCTACGGCCTAGGACAGGGCTTCTGCTATTGGGAGCCGGCCTGGATACCGGTGCCGGGAAGCGGCTGGGCTACTCCGGAGGCATGTGAATATATAAAGGAAGACGGGCCCGGCGGAAACGAGTGGGCCAATCAGGCATTGTTTGATTACGACGGAAATGCCCTGCCTGCACTGGAGGCGATCCGGGATTTTGCGTAAAGGGAACGGATGCAAGGTGGATTCCGGACTTTACGTAAAAGGAACGGATGCAAAGCGGATTCCGGACTTTGCGTAAAGGGAACGGATGCAATATGGATTCAGATTTTTTCATAAATGGTTTGGACGAAATGCAGACAGCGGCGGATATAGTTTTGGGATACAGAATGGAGGAGGCCTATGGATACGATGATGGGAAGACGGGGAGTCGCCTGGAGGACGCCCTCGGTATCAGGATTTGGATTGAAAATGTTTGCCTGCGCGGCAATGTTGATCTACAATATTGGGATATCCGTGGTGGAGCATGGACTGATTCATCTGGATCAGTATACACAGCAGCAGCTTTCCCAGGCGCTCAGTGACAATTCTGATTTGATGATGCTGGCAGGCGTCGGATCGGTCATGCAGATGATAGGCGGGCTTGCGGTGCCCATTTTTGCTTTCCTGCTGGTAGAGGGCTTCCGCAATACCTCCAGCTACAAACGGTATCTGCTGTCCGTGATCGTATTTGCCCTCATCAGCGAGGTGCCCTATGACCTGGCAATGCAGCAGTCCTTTTGGGATCTGTCCTCACAAAATGCCATGATAGGGACAGCGATCTGTCTGCTGATGCTGTATTTTCTTGACATGTTTAAAGAGAGAAAAGGCTTTATGGCCTCCTGGGCGAGGTTCTGCATCGTGCTGGGGGCTGTTGTCTGGGCGGCTCTGTTCCGGGTAAGATTCGGCCCGACGATGGTGCTCCTTACGGCGGTTTTTTATCTGTTTTATGCGAGAAATGTGATGAAAACAGTGCTTGGCATCCTGATCAGCCTGATTCATGTGACGGGACCGTTATCCTTTTACGGGCTCTGGTGTTACGACGGCAGGACAAAGCATGAGAATCTGAAATATGTGTTTTATGCGTTCTATCCGCTGCATTTGCTGGTGCTGGGGGTAGTCGTTACATTTTTTATGTCCTAAAAAAGATCTGATTACGTTAAAACGTGAAAGTCTTTTTATATGACAAAATTAAGAATTCCTTTCGTGACAAATGGGTGTTTTCCTATTATACTTATACGTAAGCAGTATTTGATTCAGGAGACGATGCTATGAGAAGGATAAAAGAGAACAAACGGACGTGTCTGTCAGCCGGTGCAGCCATCATGATGAGCGTGGTTCTGGGGATCAGTCCTGTGTCCGGTTTCGCATCAATGGCAGAAGAGACATTTGGCTATTTTGATGAAATGGGAAACTGGATAGAGGAGTCAGCGGCAGACCCGGTTGAAGTGGTGGGTGAGCCCGCGGCAGAGGAAAATATCGAGTCGTTTGAGACGGCGCAGGCGCCCTTGACTGGTACCTATAGCGCAGGAGCAGGATGGTCTGTGGACGACGGTGCCAGTACCTCCGAGAAGACCGTGTATAAGCAGGACGGATACGTTGGGACGGAGGGGACTTCCACTATTTCCTGCAGCTATATGGATACAAATTATTCCGTGCTGGAGTACGAGCAGCTTCGGGATATGCTGACAAACAATCTCGTATACAGCAATGTAAATGCGCAGATCAGCGCCAGTGCTGTATATACAAATGTGAAGGATTATCTCTATATACTGATCGTGGATGATACTTCTGTGGATTTTCGTTCTGTCTATTGCTATGTGGTGGGAGATTACCGGTGCTTCTGTGTAGAGGTGAAGGAGTACCGCACGGAGGCCGAGCAGCTCCGGGCACAGGAGCAGAAGACGCCGCAGGAGGTCGGACAGGGCATGGCAGAGAGCTTTGTCTGGAATTAACTGATCGCAGGAAAGAGGATAGTATGATTCAGGAAATTGGAGCAAACAGATATCATAACGAATATTACCCGGCTGTGCCCAGTGAGCAGAGCCGGGTGCTCTGTTATCGGGGCAGAGAGATTTTTGTAAAATACAAAGAAGAGCAGATCACGTTTCTTACGTATGGACAGGTAGTGGAGCATTTTCCGGCGTTGGAAGGGAAAGCGACCTACCTGTTTGCAGTGGATGGGGTTGGTTATTTTCTGTTCAGAGGACAGGAGGGTGATGCATTTTCAGAGCAGGCGGAAGAGGCTTTTCCGGAATTTGACTGGCGGAAGATTGAGCTGATGCGTACCGCACAGCCGAAGGAGCTGTCCTTTGCCGGGGTCACGGGGATGCAGTTGTATGGCTGGTACAACGGCCGGCGCTTTTGCCCGCACTGCGGCCACGCCATGGAGCACAGCGACCGGGAGCGGATGATGCGCTGCCCCGATTGCGGACAGATCGAGTATCCCAAAATCTCGCCGGCAGTCATTGTGGGGGTGACGAATGGAGACCGGCTGCTTCTGACAAAATACGCCGGACGTGCCTACACGAGATATGCTTTGATCGCGGGGTTTGCGGAGATCGGAGAGACGATTGAAGAGACCGTGCAGCGGGAGGTGATGGAGGAGGTCGGGCTGAGGGTAAAAAATATCCGCTACTATAAGAGCCAGCCCTGGTCCTTTACGGATACGCTGCTGATGGGTTTTTTTGCCGAGCTTGACGGAGACGATGATATCAGACTGGATGAAAATGAGCTTTCCGTGGCAGAATGGCATACGCGGGAGGAAATCCCGGGGGATGACGGAGTCAGCCTTACCCGGGAAATGATGAGGGTATTTAA
>JAUNGD010000043.1:13638-29254 GCA_030524705.1 Lachnospiraceae bacterium
AAATCCCGGGGGATGACGGAGTCAGCCTTACCCGGGAAATGATGAGGGTATTTAAAGAGGGCACAGATATTATGCTTTCTGACGGTGGAAGAAGGTGATAGGCAAGGCGACGGGCAGCGCTGTCGCAGAATGCTGAGAGCCATTGAAAAGGATGAGGTATCATATAAATAGAAAAATATCTCCAGGCGGACGTCCTTATAAAGGCGGTTCTTTCTGGAGATATTTTATGTTATAGGGTATTTATTGCTTCGCAATAAGCAGTCTCCGCTGCGGTCGTTATTAAATGAATGCCGCTGGCACGCAGCAGCATAGCGTTTCCGGCTGTTAGTATTTTTTATTTTTATAAAAGCTCAAGTACCAGAGCCTGATATCCTTCCAGCGTGATGAAGTCCCCTTTCTGGTTCAGGGTGCTGCAGTTGTTCAGCAGTACCCGATATTTTTCGGAGGGCAGCTTTACGCTCTGGGGATCTTTCTGATAGTTTGTCAGGATAAGAAGTGTTTTTTCTTTTCCTTTCCGGTAAAAGGCCATCAGGTTTTTCTGCTCCCGAAGGTATGGAATCGTTTTGCCGTAGACCACGGTGTCTTTATATTCAGGATGCTTCCGCAGTGCGATCAGCTTTTTATAGTATGTAAATACGGAGTCCTCATCGTGAACCTGGGCGGCTGCGTTGATGGATACATAGTTTGGATTTACCCTGAGCCATGGCGTTCCGGTGGTAAATCCAGCGGCAGGCGCGTCGGACCACTGCATCGGAGTCCGGGCGTTGTCCCGGCTGTAGCGGGAGATGACCTTCAGAGCTTCTGCTTCGGATAGTCCGGCGTCCAGAGCCGTCTTGTATTCGTCCAGCGTATTGATGTCGTCAATTTCGTCTATGGACTTAAAAGGCATATTTTCCATGCCAAGCTCCTGTCCCTGATAGAGGAACGGGATCCCCCGAAGCATGATGTTGATGGTGGCCAGCATTTTTTTGCTGGTATTATTTACCTCGCCCTCCGGAAGATAATGACTGACGCCCCGGGGCTCGTCGTGGTTTTCAATCACATTGGCGTAGAAGCCGATATCCTGTATGGCCTCCTGAGAGGAGAAGCAGCATTCCTTATAATCCTCCGGAGTGATCTGCCGGCAGTCGTACCATCCCTTTTCACTGGTTCCGAAGCATACGGTGGTGAAATCGAACATCGTGGAAAAGTGACCCTCCTCGCCGACAAAATCCTCCAGCTCCTCTGGCTTGGCGTCAAAGACCTCGCCGACGGTAAAGGCGTCATATTTTGCAAAGGTGCGGTGCTTCATTTCCTGGAGAAAGTCTCCGATGCCGTCTGCCTCCTTCAGCATATTGTGGATGGAAGAAAGGCCGTCGCTGCGGTCGCTGGGATAATCCCGGAAGGGGAGAGCCTTTTTGATATTGATGATCGCGTCGATGCGGAAGCCTCCCAGCCCTTTGTCCAGCCACCAGTTGATATTTTTGTAGATTTCCTCCCGGACCTCTGGGTTTTCCCAGTTCAGATCTGGCTGCTTTTTGTGGAATACATGCAGATATAGCTTGTCTGTCCCCGGCAATGGCTCCCAGCAGGGGCCGCCGAAATAAGAACGCCAGTTGCAGGGCAGACCGTTTTTGGCGTCTTCCAGATAGAAAAATTTTCCGTATTTGCCTTCTGGATCAGCGATGGCCTTCTGGAACCACTCATGCTCGTCGGAGCAGTGGTTGACAACGAGATCCATCAGGATATAAATGCCCCGCTTTTTGGCTTCGGCAATCAGCTCGTCCATGTCCTCCATCGTTCCGAAACGCGGGTCGATCTGGTAATAGTCGGCAATATCATATCCCTGATCCGCCAGCGGAGAGAGGTAGACCGGGGAGAGCCAGATAATATCAATTCCCAGGTCGGACAGATAATCCAGCTTCTGTATGATTCCCTGAATGTCTCCGATACCGTCTCCGTTTGTGTCGTAAAAGCTCTTTGGATAAATCTGATAAGCAATCTTGTCATGCCACCACTTTTTTTTCATTGTTGTGTCCTCGCTTCTTGAATATTTGAATTTTGGCAGTGATGCATTCAATAAATATCACCGCATATTGTCTTTGAAGATAGGTAAAGTATAATGTCTTATTTGAAAAAAGTCTTTCAATTATCTGATTCAAAATTACGATATTTTGACTTTTGATGACGATATTGGAGCGGCGTAGTGCCGGTCTGCCTGCGGAACTCGCGAAGAAAGTTGCCTAAATTGCCGAAGCCGCATTCCAGGCAAATGTCCGTGACCTGCATGGACGTGTCGGTGAGCAGTCCGATTGCCCGGCGGATGCGGTACTCATTTACATAGGCAATGGGGGATTTCCCAATCATTTTTTTGAAAAAGCGGCAGAAGTATTGTTCATTCAGATTTAAAAGCCCGGCCAGGTCACTGACAAATATTTTTTCCGCATAATGTGTGTGTATATAAGAAAGCACGGTCTTGATGCTTTCAATGCTTTCATTTCTGAGCTTTCCGGTAGTCTGCAGGAGCTGGTTTTCGGAGAGATAGCCGAGAATGTTCAAAAGTGAGGCCTTGATAAATAGCTGCTGCGTTTCCGGGCCTGAAATACCGGCTGTGTCGGTAAAGCGGAAGAGCAGCTTTCGGTATTCGGAAAGAATATCATAGTAGCAATGGTCATCGGGGGTCAGCCTCCGGGGAAAAAGCAGGCTTCCCTGTGTCAGCGGAAGGATCAGGCGGCTCTGCATGTCGTCGTTGGAGACAAAGCTGAGCAGATACGGGGAAAAAACGACGGCGGACTCCGTACATTTTTCCTCGCAGCAGATTTGGTGCAGCTCGCCGGAATTGATGAAAAACAGGCATTCCGAGTCGATCTGGTAATGTTCCATATTTACTTCCAGCGTATAATGCCCCTCCAGAAAATAGATGATCTCGATTTCCTCATGCCAGTGAAGCGGGACAAAAAAGCGGTCAGAGGCCGGAGCGGCCTCATAGCAGCCGCAGCGGAAGGTCTCGCTGCCGTGGGCGTGTTTTTCTTTCAGGGCGGGGGGATGAATGGAATGCAAAAGAATACCTCCTTTTCTATAACTGTTCTATAGCCGACTTGCCGCATAATGCCATTTTATTATATTTCGTTTGCTGCGCGGTCGTATCACACTTATCATGCCATGACTGTCAGCTGTCATATCGTATTTATCATATTATCATATCATACCTGTCAGCTGTCGTATCACATTTATCATACCATGCCTGCCAGCTATCATATCATATTTGGCTTGAGTTCACTATGCATTTGTATTATAATTTTGCTGAATCATAGTTACTATTTGCACGGGGACTGTGAATGGTAACGAATTAAAATCATAGACAGGAAGGTTTTTCATATGTACAGAGAACGGATTGATGCTTATATTGACAGCAAAAAAGACGAGATGCTGAGTGATCTTGCGCTGCTTGTGCGGATCAACAGTCAGAAGGGAGCGGCCAGCGACGGAAAGCCCTTTGGAGAAGGCCCGGCGGCGGCTTTGGCCGAGGGAGAGGCTCTGATGAAAAAATATGGTCTGATAACGAAAAATTATGACAACTACGTTGTGACCGGTGATTTTTCCGAGGCAGAAAAAGGGCTGGACGTTTTAGCCCATCTCGATGTCGTTCCGGTGACGGAGGACTGGAAGGTGACGCAGCCCTTTGAGCCGAAAATCGTGGATGGAAAAATTTATGGCCGGGGAACTGCGGATGATAAGGGGCCGGCGATCGCTGCGCTGTATGCGCTTCGGGCGATCAAAGAGCTGGGTATTCCGATGAAAAGAAGCGTACGCCTGATTCTGGGCTCAGATGAGGAATGCGGCTCCAGTGATTTGGCCTACTATTATAATATTGAGAAGGAAGCGCCGTATTCCTTTACGCCGGATGCGGACTTTCCGGTGATCAATATTGAAAAGGGGCGTCTGGAGGGAAGCTTTCATGCAGAGCTTGCTGACGGGCTGAAGCTTCCGGGGATCGTCAGCGCTAAGAGCGGAGATAAGGCGAACGTCGTACCCCAGAGAGCGCGTTTCGTTGTGGCCGGACTGGAAAAGAGTGTGATCCTGGAGGCAGCGGAGCAGTTGAACCGGGAAACGGGAGTGAGCTTTGCAGTTGAGGAGGCGTCTGCACAGGAAACGGTGGGATGCCCGGAGGGAGCTTCTGTCTATGCAGTGGACGTAAGAGGACAGGCGGCTCATGCTTCCACGCCGCAGGAGGGAAAGAATGCTTTGACGGCCATGCTTCGGCTGATCTCCCGTTTGCCGCTGGCCGAGTCTGAGGGACAAAAGGTATTGGCGGCTCTGGACAGCCTGTTTCCGTATGAGGATGTGTGCGGCAAGGCCTTGGGAATCTACCGGGAGGATGCAGAATCCGGCGCTTTGACCCTGAGCTTCAGTATTCTTGATTATACGGCGGAAAAAATGTCCGGTACCTTTGACGCACGTCTGCCCATCGGTTGTACGGAGGAAAACACGAAGGTTCCGGTGACGGAAAAGCTGGCTGCCTGCGGAATTGTCATGGAGGATGTTCCGATGGTGAAGCCGCACTGTGTCCCGGGGGATTCTGCCTTTGTAAAAACGCTGCTGGGAAGCTATGAGCGATATACCGGCGTCAAGGGAGAACCGCTGTCCACCGGAGGCGGCACCTATGTTCACAACCTGGAGCGCGGAGTCGCATACGGATGTGCCTCACCGGAGGTTGACAACCATATGCACGGGGATGATGAATTTATGGTCATTGATGCGCTGACCATGAGTGCAAAGATTTTTGCAGACGCTATCATAAAAATCTGCAACAAGCTGGATTAAAAAAGGCGGTGGGAACGGCGGCGGGCGAAGGCAGAGGATGCTGTCAAAATCCGGGTCTGCCAGAGTGAACCGCCCCGGACAATCGCTTGCGGTAGCCGGAGGGGGAGCAGCCCTTAACCTTCCGAAACGCCTTTGAATAATAATTGGAATCATTAAAGCCTGACCTTTCGGCGATCTCTGTGATATTAAGCTCCGGATCTGCCAGGAGGATCAGGCTTTTTTCAATGCGGTATTCCAGCAAAAACTCAAAGAGCGAGATTTTCATGCACCGTTTGAAAAGCCGGCAGCATTCGCTTTTGCACAGGCCGATATAGGAGGCAATATCCTCCAGGTAAATTCTGGATGCGTAGTGCTCCGCAATATATTCCAGAATCATGCGGATCCGCTGGTTATTCTGGAGATCGCCGGAGGAGGCGGAATCCTTCGCGGAGGTATGAAGGCAGAGATTTTTCCAGAATCTTTGGAGCCGCAGGACAATGTCTATCTCGTAAAGCGGCGGTTTTTCGTCGTAAAGCCGAATGATGTCCCGTACCAGCCAGTACAGGTCGCGGTGCCAGGGGAGCGAGCCGTCAAAATGCATACCGGAAAGGGAAACGTCGGAGACAAGGGGCCTTACGTATTTCTGATAGATCAGGCTTTTGTCGTATCCGTAAATGAGCTTCGGATCGAAGGTAACGGAAATGTAGGAGCAGTCGGAGCTGTGAAGCATCTCTCCGGCGTGCAGCGCATTGGCGTTGCCGAATAGTATGTCATCCTGGCGCAGATGAAAGCTGTAGTTGCTGAAATGGTAGCTCATCTCGCCGCTTTCGATCAGCGTCAGCTCGATCTCCGGGTGCCAGTGCCAGAGGAAGGAGCCGGATTCATATCTCGACAGCCGCTCCCGGCTGACTAAAAGCGGGAACTGATAATTCCCGTGTTCCTTCAATTCTTTTTGAAAAGGGTCGGTAACGATCTGCAATGGGAACCTCCTGCAATATTTTTCTTAAATTTATCTTGATTATAGCATTAAAAAAGCAAAAAGCGCAATATATTCCCTATTCTGCGCGCAATATTTAAGGAAATCTGGTCTGTGGGAGGATATGATAAAAACAGAAAAAAACATGTTTATATACAATCAATGAAAAGGAGAGTATCACGATGAAAATGCCAAGCACTGCAGCACTTGAAAAGATTTACGGTGAGAGCCAGGACAGCCTGAAACGCTATGAGTCTCTGGCAAAAAATTATAAGGAGCTGTTTCAGTCTGAGGAGATGGAATTTTTCACGGCTCCGGGAAGAACGGAGATCGTCGGGAACCATACGGACCACAACGGCGGAAAGATCCTTGCGGCCAGCATCAGTATGGATACTATCGGCGCGGCTTATCCCAGCGGTACGGATGTAGTTACCATTGTTAGTGAGGGGTATAAGGGAAAGGTCATTATTGACCTGAATGATCTGGAAAATGTTCCGAAGAACAAGGGAACGCTTTCTCTTGTGGCCGGTATGCTGACGGCGGCGAAGCAGTCAGGCTTCCAGGTAGCCGGCTTTAATGCTTACGTGTCTACCCAGGTGATCGCTGCGGCGGGCGTCAGCTCCTCCGCGTCCTTTGAGATGCTGATTTGCTCTATTGTGAATTACTTCTTTAATGAGCAGAGAATGCGCTGCATTGATTATGCACGGATCGGCCAGTACGCGGAGAACCATTTCTGGGACAAGGCCTCCGGTTTGATGGATCAGATGGCGTGTGCAGCGGGCGGAACGATCCTTCTGGATTTTTCCAAGGGTGATGATGAGCTCTGCCAGCAGGTAGATTTCTCCTTCTCCCAGATCGGCTATGATCTGGTCATCGTAAATACAGGAAAGGGCCATGCAGATCTCAGTGAGGAATATTCCAGCGTACCGCTGGAGATGAAGCAGGCCGCAGCGGCTATGGGCAAGACGCTGCTCTGCGAAAGCGATATGGAGACGCTGCTGAAGAATCTCTCCGGGATCGACAACGACCGGGCCATTCTGCGGGCAATGCATTTCTATGAGGAAAACAAGCGTGTGGACAAGGCCTATGCAGCGACGATGGCGAACGATGCTGCTGCGCTGCTGCGCGCCATCAGCGAGTCGGGACAATCCTCCTGGGAGTGGCTGCAGAACTGCTATTCCCTGCAGAATTTCAAGGAGCAGAAGATTACGCTTACCCTGGCTCTCACGAAGCTCTTCCTGGAGAAGACCGGAAGAGGCGTGTGCCGTGTACACGGCGGCGGCTTCGCAGGCGTGATCGCATGTATCCTTCCGAAGGAGGAAACCGCGGACTACGTAGCATACATTTCTGAGTTCGTAGGAAAGGAAAATGTATATCCGATGAACACCCGTCTCTTCGGAGCAGGACATGTAGAATAAAAAAAGAAAGCGGATATCAGGCAGCAGAGTGGGAAGGCTCTGCTGCCTTGTTACGTTAAAGCAGAATACGCGAGATATCGGCCAAAATAGTGGGTATGCTTGCTGAACGGAGGAAGCCGGAGCGTACCAACAAGCGGCATTGACCGAAAGATTGATTAAAGAGCTTCATTTGATTTTAAAGAATGGCACCAGTGACTCCAGAAAAGACTGGTTTGCTGTGGGTGATTATAAGAAACCATCCATTTCAGGACGGCAGCGGCCGCGTAGGCAGACTGATTATGTTCAAGGAGTGCCTGAAGTATCAGATTGTTCCCTTTATCATCGAGGACAACTTAAAAATGTTCTATTACAGAGGTCTGAAGGAATGGGACAGTGAAAAGGGGTATCTGACGGACATTTGCCTGATGGCCCAGGACAGATACAAGGCATACCTGGATTACTTTAGGATTGCATATTAAGGATATTGCTTTCCGTACGCCAAAATCTGAGCCGTTTGCCTTCGCTGGTTTAACATACTTCTGCGGAAAATGTCATCTCAAGCAACAATCTTTGTACGCATTTCATCTAAGCCCTTTGTTTCGCATTTTATGTTTCATATTTTGTATTTCATATTTCACGTTTCATATCGGTTTTTATATCGGTTTCTCATTTAACCGGTTGCTATTATTTCTCCTGACCGGGTATAATGGAGGCATGTAATGAGAGGGCTTGGGAGGTTGCCATGAGATACGATTGTTTGATTATTGATGATGAAAAGCTGCTTACGGACAGCACGGCAGAGTATTTCAATCTGTTCGGCGTGAAAACGGCGGTGGCGTACAGTGCTTCGGAGTGCAGAAGCTTTTTCCAGGAAAATACGGCGGAGCTGCTTCTGCTGGACATTAATCTCGGGGACTGCAGCGGCTTTGAGCTGTGCAGAGAGCTTCGGGAAAAAACGGAAATTCCGATTTTGTTTATTTCGGCACGGACCAGTGACGATGATAAGATCATTGCCCTGAATATCGGCGGCGACGATTATGTGCAGAAGCCGTATTCCCTCAGTGTTTTGCTGGCGAAGGTTCGGGTGGTGCTGAAGCGGTACGGAAGGAGTGCAGGCACTTCGAATACTTCAGATACGGAATATGAGGATAATCGGCTGCGGGTGGATTTTGATGCAAAGCAGGTGTTTGTCGAGGGAAAACCGGTCAAGCTGACCGCGCTGGAATTCAAACTGCTGTCCTATCTTATAAAAAACGAAAACCGGGTGATTTCAAAGCAGGAGCTTTTCGAAAAGGTCTGGGAGGACAGATTCACAGGGGACGGGACACTGAATGTACATATCCGCAAAATACGGGAAGCCATTGAGCGGAAGCCGGGCAGCCCGGAATACATTCTTACCGTCTGGGGAGACGGCTACAAATTCAGCGGAGGGAAGAAATGAAAAAACGCGGTTTTTTGTTTGGCCTGCTTCTTGTTTTTGCGGTGGAAATTGCAGCACTGATTGCTTTTGCGGCCGGGGATGTGGGAACTTCGCAGGATACGGTGGCTGTGAATGAGGTAATGCAGTCGGTACGGCGGGACTGGAAGAGGATGGAAGATCATGAAAATAAAACGGATCTTGCTTATGCCGTGCTGGACGCGGAGGGAAGGGTTTTGTTTCGGACAGAGCCGGGAGTGAGTGAAAGTGTAAATGCGGCGGTGGCCCACAGAGATACGATTCTTGACCTTGAAGCGGAGGGCCTGGTTCAGGGGAAAGTGATTATTTACAACGAGGAAGGATGGAGGCTGCAGGAGCAGAAGCAAAGGACCGTTGTCGTTTTGGCGGCGGCCGTGCTGGTGCAGTGGATTATCTGTATCGGATATGCGTTTTACCTGAATCGCACGGTCATAAGGCCCTTCGAAAAGCTGAAGGGCTTTGCACGGCGGGTTGCCGGAGGCAATCTCGACATTCCTCTGGAAATGGACCGGCAGAACCTTTTTGGCGCTTTTACCGAGAGCTTCGACATCATGCGCTCGGAGCTTCGGAAGGCCCGGATCGCGGAGGCAGAGGCGAATGCGAGCAAGAAGGAGCTTGTCGCAAAGCTTTCCCATGACATCAAAACGCCGGTGGCCAGTATCAAGGCAGCCTCGGAGGTGGGAGCGGCCCTGGCAAAGGAGGAAAGGACCAGGGAGAATTATACGCAGATCATTCGTAAAGCCGATCAGATCAATACATTAGTGACGAATCTGTTTACGGCGACTTTGGAGGAGCTTCAGCAGCTCTTAGTAGCGCCGGCGGACATGGAGAGCAGGGAGCTGGAAGAAATGCTGGAAAGCTCGGACTATCTGCACCGAGCGTCGGTTTCCGCCATTCCCGAATGTCTTTTGTATGCGGATCATCTCCGCCTGCAGCAGGTGTTCGATAATATTTTTGCGAATTCCTATAAATATGGGAACACGGATATAGCTGTAGCTGCATACAGGGAAAAGGATCGCCTTGCCATCAGCATAGAGGACTTTGGCGGCGGCGTCCCGGAGGAGGAGCTGCCGCTTTTGAAGGAAAAATTTAAGCGCGGAAGCAACGCAGAAGCTATAGAGGGGGCAGGGCTTGGACTGTATATCTCGGATTATTTTATGAAAAAAATGAAGGGGGACCTTGTTGTTGAGAACGGGGAAAACGGCCTGAGGGTAACGGTATTCATCTCTCTGAGCGGTACGATTTAAGAGAAATTTAAGGGTTGGCTAAAGGCATTTAAGAATTGAAAAAATAAAATAGAACGTGAAAAAGGAGGTTTGATATGAAAGACATATTATTGAAAACCGAGAATTTGAGCAAGTCCTTTTCAAACGGCGGGACCTTGCAGCACGTTCTGAAAAACATTGACCTGCAGCTTTACCGGGGGGACTTCACGGTGATCATGGGGGCGAGCGGGGCAGGAAAATCCACACTTTTGTATGCGCTTTCGGGCATGGATACCCCTTCTCTTGGCAGGATTACGTTTGGAGAGGAGGTCATATCCGACCTGAGCTCCGACGGCCTTGCGGTTTTTCGGCGCAGGCACTGCGGGTTTGTGTTCCAGCAGATTTACCTGATTGACGGGATGAGCGTAATGGATAATGTTCTTTCCGCGGGGCTTCTCGTAAATAAGGATAAAAAGGCGCTGCTCAGGAGAGCCGGGGAATTATTCAGGGCGGTGGGTATCTCCGAAGAAACACAGAAAAAATTTCCCGCGCAGCTCTCAGGCGGTGAAGCGCAGCGTGTCGGTATTGTCCGGGGACTGATTAATTCACCGGAGATTCTTTTTGCCGACGAGCCCACAGGAGCTCTTAATTCAAAAACGGGGCTGGATGTTCTTGACACACTGACAAAATTCAACGGGCAGGGACAAAGTGTGGTAATGGTGACCCACGATATGCGCTCCGCCCGGCGGGGAAACCGTATTTTGTATCTGAAGGATGGAGCGATCCTGGGCGAATGTGAGCTGGGAAAATATGTACACGGGGACCGGGAGCGGCACGAAAGGCTTTCCACATTCCTCACGGAAATGGGGTGGTAATGTGAAGAAAAGCTTTCTCATTGTCCGGGCGAACCTTTGCAGGGCAAAGGGGCAGACGGCGTCGATCGCCGCTCTCATGCTGATTGCTTCCCTGATGCTGAATCTGTGGCTGATGCTGTCCATGGATTATAAGCGCAATTTTGAACGCTATCATGATAAGCTTAATGCAGAGCACGTTACGTTGGCGCTGAGCAGCGATGATGCCGGGATGCGGGATTTTGTCTCGGAAACCCTTGAAAAGGATGCGCGCACGGAGGAATACTGCATAGACGATATTATGTTTATGGTCGGTTCCTTCGAATATAACGGGGGAGAGGTAAACACAGAATTTGTGATTTTTGACAGGCAGACTGCGCTGAACCGTCCGGTGGGAAAAATCGAGATCGTGGAGGACAGTGAATTTACAAGCGGTATTTATCTTCCCATGCTTTACGGCGCGGACCATCATATTTCCGTCGGCGAGACCATTGACATTATGATCGGAAGCAGTACCGTGAGCTACACGGTGTGCGGTTTTTTGAACAGCGTAATGGCGGGGTCCCACAATTGCAGTATGTCGGCGCTGGTGCTTACGGAGGATAAATACAAGGAACTGGAAGAGAAGGGGTTTGCTCCGAAGGCGACTCTGGCTTCGGTGCGGATCAGCGACAAAACGCAGTGTGAGGAGTTTGAGGCGGCGCTGAAAAATACGGTCTCAGCCCGGTATCCTTCGGTAAGGGCTTTAAGCAATGCTTATACGCAGGTATCCTCCTCCCGGTACATTTCACAGATGATATGCTCCGGTATCGTCAGCGCTATGGCGTTTTTTGTGATCTTGATCGCTCTTGTGGTGATTTCCTCCAGCGTGATCAATTATATTCAGGAAAATATGAAAAATCTCGGCGTGCTGAAGGCCGTCGGGTACAGAAGCCGTCAGATTATCTCCGCGCTTTTGGTGCAATTCCTGGGGATCACGCTGCTCACTGCAGCAGCAGGCGCCGGGCTTTCTTATTGTCTGTTCCCGGCAGTCAACCGCATGATGATCGCGCAGACGGGAATTCCGTATCAGGTGAGGTTTTTGCCTGTGCCGTTTCTGCTTACGATGGCAGTGACCAGCGGGGCCGTTGCGCTTGTCGTATGGAGGTCAGCCCGCCGGATCCGGAGGATAGAGCCGATCACTGCGCTTCGGCAGGGCGTTCAGACTCACAGCTTCCGGCGCAACCGCGTACCGCTGGAGACGACCCGTGCGCCGCTTCAGATTGCCCTGGCACTTAAAAACACCTTTTCCGGGATAAAACAGAATATTATCGTGTGTATTACGATGCTGGTGCTTTCTCTGGTGGTAGTTTTTTCTGCGCTTTTGATTGAAAACATGCTCATGGATATCCAGCCGTTTCTCAATCTGATCGTGGGGGAAACTGCTGATTCCTGCATCAATGTCAACTCAGAAATCGAGCGTGAGTTTTTGCAGATGATGGATGAGGAGGACTGTGTGCAGAAGGTCTATCTCTATAATACGGTGGAGGTGCGGCAGGTCGGCGGCACGGCGCTGTACGCGAACCTGTCGGAGGATTTTTCGAAGGTCAACAATCAACAGCTCTGTATTGAGGGCAGGTATCCCAGATATGATAATGAAATGGCGGTGGCTGCAAAGTATGCAAAGGAAAATGATCTGAAGGTGGGAGATGAAATCACGCTGACAGCCGAGGGAAAAGAAGCGGAGTATCTCATTTCAGGCCTTACCCAGATGTCGAATAATCTCGGAAAGGACTGTCTGCTGACCCGCAGCGGATACGAGCGTATGGGAGCACTTCAAAATGCAAGCTATTACATCAATATGGAAGAAGGGACGGACATAGATGCATTTCATGCGGAGGTGAGTGAAGCGTTTGGAAGCGATGTAAATGCATCCATTAATGTTCTGGAGGTAATAAACGGAACAGCGGCGGTTTATGTTTCGCTTATGAAAATCATCGTGACCGCTATTTTGATATTGGGCGCGGCGGTGACTGCGTTTGTACTGTATCTGCTGGTAAGGACAATGCTGAACAGCAAAAAGCGTGATTACGGGATCATGAAAGCTCTGGGCTTTACTACGGGACAGCTCATTTTGCAGACGGCGGCCAGCTTTATGCCTGCCGTAATTCTCTCGGCGGCCGCAGGTTTGGCGGTCAGCGCTCTGATCATCAATCCCCTGACCGCGGTATTTTTAAACGGGATAGGTATTGTAAAGTGTACCTTTACCGTTCCCGTCGGTTTGATCACGGCTGCAGGAATTGGGATTGTTGTGTTTACCTTTGCGGCGGTGTGCCTGCTGTCGCTGAGGATCAGGAAAATTGCTCCGAGGACGCTGCTGGCCGGAGAGTAGGGACCGCATAGCGGTCAGTCTGACAAGAGCGAGATTCCGGTGATGTCGGAGTCTATCATCATGGAATAATTGGTATAGTAGACAACAAAGCCTGGTTTTGCGCCGTTCGGCTTTTTGACATGCTTTTTCTCAACGTAGTCGATCTCTACTTTTTCTGCATTTCTGTTTTTCGAATAATGTGCGGCCAGTCTGGCTGCCTCTTCAAAGGTACGGTCCGGGAGCTCTTCGCCCCGGGCCTTTACAATGACATGGGAGCCGGGAGCGCCCTTGGCGTGGAACCACCAGTCGCTGCCGGAGGCAGTCTTGAAGGTCAGCTCATCGTTCTGATAATTATTTTTTCCCACATACATATCGTAGCCGTCGGAGGATACATAGTGGAAGGGGCGGGAAGTGATTTTCACTTTTTTGCCCGTGTATTTCCGCCGGATGTAGCCTGCATCCGTCAGCTCCTCCTTGACCTGCACCAGGTCCTCCTCCGAAAGCGCCATGTCCATGAAGGTACAGATGGATTCCAGCTGCGTGATTTCGGCCTCCGTCTCCCGGATGTGCTCGGACAGGGCCTCATACGTTCTTTTCAGCTTATTATATTTGTCAAAGTATTTTTTTGCATTTTCCTGAGGCGTCATAGTACCGTCCAGAGGAATTGTGATCATCTCATTTGTGTAATAATTCAGCGCTTCGAATTTTTTTGCGCCGGGTTCTACGCCGTAGCCGTAGGTGTTGATCAGCTCGCCGTAGACTCTGTATTTGTCGCGTTTTTCCGTGTCCTTCAGCTGCCTCCGCTGAAGCTCGTGCTTTTTCCTGCAGCGGTCCAGGGCAGTGGTGGCGATCCTCCGCAGATCCGAGGATTTCTGCCGGATGCGGGTCACGGTATTTTTCATGGCGTAATACTGCTCCAGCATTTCGGAGGCGGAGGCAAAGGGAACGCATTCCATATCGTGATACAGGGTCAGCGGGACGGAGGAGAACTCCACGGGAATACGGCCGCCGTCATAGACGATGGCCGGAGAAAAATGCTGTGCCTTGACCTCCTCCATCAGCAGCTCAAACTGATGATACAGGTGGAGCTGCGCCAGCCCCTCAATGGTATTGGCGCTCTGGGCGGATTCCAGAGAGGCGCGGTAACAGATTTCCTCTGCAATAACGGGGCTGACGCCGGTATAGGAGGTGTAGAGCGCCTTCGCCAGAGGCATAGGCTTTGTGCAGACCGTATTGCAGAATTCCTCCTGAGAGGTATGCAGCGGGTCGCATTTTTCCTGGGTCACTGCAATAAAATACGGGCGGCCCGGCAGTACCTCCCGGACGGAGCTGGTCTGGGCCGAGACGTGCTTGATACTGTCGATAATCATACCCTTGTCATCGCAGAAAATGATGTTGCTGTGCTTGCCCATCAGCTCCACCACCAGATCCTTGTGGCAGACGTCCCCCATCTCATTAAAATGCTCGATCTCAAAATGGATAATACGCTCCAGACCGGGCTGATAAATACGCATCAGCCTGCCGTTGCCGATATGCTTGCGAAGCAGCATACAGAAGTTCGGCGCAGTCAGCGGGGAAGGCTTGTTCGATGCCGTCAGGTAGATAAGGGGCAGGCTGGCCCCGGCGGAGAGCAGGAGCCTGTGCTGTCCGGCCGGGCTCTTCAGGGTGAGCAGAAGTTCATCGGCCTCCGGCTGGGCGATCTTGCTGATGCGGGCGCCGGAGAGCTTTTCATTTAATTCCGTAACTATATTAGAAATGACGATTCCGTCTAATGCCATGGTTTGTTCCTCCTGTTTTATATAGCCGCTCCGGGCAGGCTGCGTCGGTCGGGCCCGGAACAGTTACATGATAGCAGAAAAAAAAAGAAAAAACAATTGCTTCAGAATGAAGGCAAGAGGGTATTGACAAAAAATTACCGGGGGGGGGTATACTGGGATTGTATTAGGATGATGAAAATGCGGATATTGCGTTCATATTTCCTGGTATTCACAGATTTTCAGGAAAGGAGGATAGGGAGAGAGAAAATTACTGTCATATCGCGATGATATGAAGAAAGAAATAAGGAGAGGATTTAAAAATTATGCGCATGAATAAGAAACTCAAAAACCTCCTTGTCGTCGGCATGGCGGCTTCCTTTGTGCTGAACAGTGCAGCAGGAGTCGTGTTTGCCGAAGAATTAGGAACAGAAGTAGAAACAGAGGTGTCTACTGAGACTGAGACTCCGGACGAGAGCGCCGGATGGGACAGTGAAACAGTAGAAGAAAGCTTGACCGACGGAATCACGGTTTATAGTGCGCCGGAAGACCTGACTGGAGCACCAGCAACACTGGCAGTATACTACAAGACTGCGGATGGTGTAATGGTATCTGCCAAAGTAATCCAAAGAGAACAGGAGGATTTGACAGCAACTGAGTATACATTTACGACAGAAGATCTGACTGTACCGGAGGGCTACAGATGTGTTGGGGAATTCAGCCAGACGGTAGCGTACGGCGGTCATGGTCAGGCTACAGTAACAGTAGAATTGGATACTGTTGAAGCGAAACCAGCAACACTGGCAGTATACTACAAGACTGCGGATGGTGTAATGGTATCTGCC
>JAUNGD010000043.1:29354-31185 GCA_030524705.1 Lachnospiraceae bacterium
GAGTATACATTTACGACAGAAGATCTGACTGTACCGGAGGGCTACAGATGTGTTGAAGAATTCAGCCAGACGGTAGCATATGGAGATCATGTACAGGTTTCAGTAACTGTAGAATTGGAAAAAGTTGAGGATAAAGCAGCAACTTTGACCGTTAAGTACTGGAACGGAACAGAATATCTTCCGGGTGAGGTGCTGGTATCCCCGATCACAGGTCATGACGCGTACTATCAGTTTGATATACCGACAGAGCTGAAGCAGATTCCAGAGGGCTATGAGGTGGCAGACAAAACGGTAAGAGCAGTCCTCGTACCGTATGGCGAGACAATGGAAGCAGTTGTAGCTGTAAAAAGTATCGTAAAGGACGAAGCAGCGACCTTGACGGTTAAGTACTGGAACGGGACAGAATATCTTCCGAGTGAAGTGCTGGTATCCCCGATTACAGGCCATGACGCGTACTATCAGTTTGACATACCGACAGAGCTGAAGCAGATTCCAGCGGGGTACAAGCTGACTGATACCACGGTGAGACCGGTTCTTGTACCATATGGCGAAACAAGAGAAGCTGTGGTAGCGGTAGTCAGAGAAAACGAAGAGCCTGTTGATGCAAATGCATTGCTGAGAGTTATCTACAAGGACGGCGATGAGATTGTATGGACAGAGCACGTGGTATCCGAGGAAAAAGGCCATGAGGGTACATATGAATTTAAGGTACCGGCAGACCTGGCCGATGTGCCGGATGGATATGAAGTAGCGGATGCAGAAGAATATACTGTTGAAGTTGCTTACGGCGATGTGGAAGAAATCGAGGTGGCAGTGACAAAGGCTGTCAAGGATGAAGCCGCTACGCTGACCGTTAAGTATTGGAACGGGACGGAATATCTGCCAGAGGAAGTGCTGGTATCTCCGATTACAGGCCATGATGCGTATTATCAGTTTGATATACCGACAGAGCTGAAGCAGATTCCAGAGGGCTATGA
Source organism: Lachnospiraceae bacterium (assembly GCA_030524705.1). GTDB lineage: Bacteria > Bacillota > Clostridia > Lachnospirales > Lachnospiraceae > Choladousia. Next base: position 30,332 of record JAUNGD010000043.1, read on the forward strand.
GCTGACAGATACCACGGTAAGACCGGTTCTTGTGCCGTATGGTGAGACAAAGACTGCGGTTGTGGCAGTAAGAAGCATCGTAAAGGACGAAGCAGCGACCTTGACCGTTAAGTATTGGAATGGAACGGAATATCTGCCGGAGGAAGTACTGGTATCCCCGATTACGGGCCATGACGCGTACTATCAGTTTGATATCCCCACCGATCTGAAGAAGATTCCAGAGGGCTACAGGCTGACAGATACCACGGTAAGACCGGTTCTTGTACCGTATGGCGAGGCTAAAACAGCGGTGGTAGCAGTAACAAAGGAAGGCGGAGAGCCAGTTGATGCAAATGCATTGCTGAGAGTGATTTACAAGTCCGGCGATGAGATTGTATGGACAGAGCATGTGGTATCCAGGGAAAAAGGCCACGAGGGTACGTATGAATTTAAGGTGCCGGCGGATCTGGCCGATGTACCGGACGGATATGAAGTAGCGGATGCAGAAGAATATACTGTTGAAGTTGCTTACGGCAATGTGAAAGAAATCGAGGTAGCAGTGAAAAAGGCTGTCAAGGACGAAGCGGCAACCCTGACCGTTAAGTACTGGAACGGGACGGAATATCTGCCGGAGGAAGTACTGGTATCCCCGATTACAGGCCATGACGCGTACTATCAGTTTGATATCCCCACCGATCTGAAGCAGATTCCAGAGGGCTACAAGCTGACAGATACCACGGTAAGACCGGTTCTTGTGCCGTATGGCGAGACAAGGCAGGCAGTTGTGGCAGTAGAAAAAATCCCGGCGGAGACGGAGACACCGTCTACAGAAACTCCTGTCACAGAAACACCGTCTACGGAGACGCCGTCTACAG
>JAUNGD010000044.1 GCA_030524705.1 Lachnospiraceae bacterium
CATCTACCATATTAGAGGGGATTTTTTCATTGTCTATTTTTTACGGACTTGTTCAAAACAGACTTCCGAGGGTCAATGAATTATTCATCATTTGCGACCTCCTCATAGTTGCAGACCTTGCCATTACGAAGAACGGTTACACCGTCTGTAGAGCCGACCTGCTCAATGTAGCGGTTTACAATGACATCGCAGAACTTCTCGTCAAGCTCAATTGTGCGGCAGATGCGGTCGGTCTGCTCACAGGCAATGAGAGTAGAGCCGGAGCCGCCGAAGGGGTCAAGCACCACCGAATTTGCCATCGAGCTGTTCTGAATGGGATATGCCAGGAGCGGGATCGGCTTCATGGTTGGATGGTCGCCGTTTTTCTTCGGCTTGTCAAACTCCCATATAGTGGTTTCCTTGCGCCCCGTGTACCACTGGTGCTTTCCGTTTTTCTTCCAGCCATACAGAACAGGTTCGTGCTGCCACTGATACGGAGAGCGTCCTAGCACAAGGGACTGCTTCTTCCAGATACAGCAGCCGGATAAATAAAAACCCGCATCGGCAAAAGCCCTGCGGAAGTTCAGTCCCTCGGTATCTGCATGGAACACATAAATGCTTGCGTCCGGCGCCATAACCGATTCCATATTCTTAAATGCGGCAAGCAGAAACTCATAGAATTTATCGTTTGCCATGTTGTCGTTCTTGATTTTGCCGGCCGAGCCTTCGTAGTTCACATTGTACGGCGGGTCGGTGATGACAAGGTTAGCCTTGACGCCGTCCATCAGAACTGCATAGGTTTCTTCCTTTGTGGAATCGCCGCAGACCAGCCTGTGTCTGCCCAGCGTCCACACATCACCGGCTTTCGTAAAGGTTGGTTTTTGCAGTTCGGCTTCCACATCAAAATCATCCTCTTTGGCTTCCTCAGTGGGAAAGAGCGCCGCCAGTTCCTTTTCATCAAAGCCGGTCATGCCAAGGTCAAAGCCCATTTCTTCGAGTGCTTCTAACTCCACACGCAGAAGCTCTTCGTCCCAGCCTGCGTCCATTGCCATGCGGTTGTCCGCAAGGATGTAGGCTTTCTTCTGCGCTTCGGTGAGATGGTCAACAAAGACACACGGCACCTCGCTGATGCCTTCCTCACGGGCGGCGGCAATCCTGCCGTGACCTGCGATGACATTGTAGTCCCGGTCGATGATGACGGGGTTGACAAATCCGAACTCACGAAGGCTTGAGCGTAACTTCTGTATCTGTGCAGGAGAATGGGTCCTGGCATTGTTTTGATACGGCACCAGCTTGGAAATGGAGACAAGCTGCATTTCGTTTGTGGTATTCATCAGAACAGCCCCCATTCCGCAAACTTTTCAAAACCGCCAACAGAGTAGATGTATTTCTTTGCGATTTCCACGATCTCAGCGTAAGGTCTGCCGTCCACGGTATCGTCACCAATGGCACAGGCAAGCTGCACGGGTCTGCCGGTTTCCTGTGCTTTGAGAAAAGCGTAAATATTCACGCTGACATCCGCTTTGGAGAGATCTTTGCCGTGGAGTCCACCGCCAGTGACCGAGTCCGCCATATCGCTGCCCAGCTTGCGGTTGGTAGCACCTGTGTCCACATCCGTGCCGCCGGTCCAGTCGCCAAGCGGATTGATTTCCGCTCCGGGGTAAAGTGAAGCAAGCTCCGATTTGGGTGCGTTGCTCTGGCAGAGGATAAGCCGTATACCGTCCATAATGTATTTGCCGTCATACGGGTACGCATTATAGATGCGGCGGGCAATGGCGGAGAGTTCTTTATGTTCTTCGGTGAGCGGCATTCCTTTGAAGATGCCGTTGTCGCCGCAGCGGAAGCCGTCCGCCTGGTTATCAGACAGGTGTTTGTCTTGGGATACAATGTTCACATCACAGACCATCTCACCGGCAATGCGGTGAATGGCTCGGCAAATGTCAGCCTTGTCAAGGGATGCGGTCGTTTCAATGATCGCATGGCACACTCCGTGTCCAATCAAGACTTCAACCGCAATTTTCGGATTCTCTTCGGTGGCATACGCTAAATCTACAATCGCACCTGCGATGCGGTCGGCAACCTTATCCGGGTGCGAAGGGTTTACTTTTTCAATCATGCTGTTATCCTTTCCGCGCCGTCAGAAGGCGCTCCATCAAATCATCCTGCGGATTTGCTCCGCTGTATTCGGTGGAGCAATTCTCCTTGACGATCTGATATATCTCGTTCCACAGGCGGTTTGCCTGATTCATGTAGTTGATGCCGATGTTGATGAAGGGTGACGGGATTGGCTTGCCAGTTGTCGGGTGCTTGGAGAGATAGTCGAGCGTACTGGTCATCTCCTCGCATTGAATCCATCGGGCGGCGCACATGGCGTACCGCTCCAAAAGTTGCGAAGACACCACGGCGGTGCAGCCTATGGTTTTCAGCCAGTTCCAGGTTTCTTCGTAGATTTCCTTTGCCTGAAACTGACCGCCGTCACGCTGGGTGGCGGATAGGAAATCGTGGGGTTTGGGCATATCCACGCCGTTCACATCGGGAATATCCAGCACTTTCAATGTTCTGCCGCCGGGGTTGCCGCTTTCTACCTTGTCAGTGAGGGCTTTCTTTTTGCGTCCTGCGCCCGGTCTGGCGCCGCCTTGTCCGCCCAGATTATTTGATTTTGTCGGCACACTTTCACCGTCCTTTCAGAGTAAATTTCTGTCAGGGTTTAATTACCCTTTTGAATTTGCCGTTTTTGCACACGAAGACCCGGGCCGCTGCACGGGATCGAAAGCCGTAGAGATTTGGATACCCCCAGGGGTCAGTCGTCAAAGCTGTGAGGCGACCTTGTTCCTAAAGCACCGTGTGCTTTCATGTGGCAGGAGCGGCAGAGGGAAATAAGATTGCTTCGCTCATGTGTACCGCCGTCAGCAAGCGGCAGCTTGTGATGCACCTCTTCAGCGGGCTTGTAGATGCCGCGCTTCAAGCACTCCTCACACAAAGGATGCTCACGGATGTGGCGGTCACGGATACGCTTCCACGCCCTGCCGTACCGCTTCTTGGTTTCCGGGTCACGGCGGTAGTGGTTGTACTCGTAGGCGGCTGTCTTTTTGTGTGCCGAGCAGTAAAGCTCACCGTCATCAGCAAGGTTCGGACAGCCCGTCATACGGCACGGTCGTTTTGGTTTACTTGGCATTGCTTCACCTCCTCCTAGGCATAAGAAAAGCCCCACGGGATTACTCCCATGAGGCTGTCCTTTATTCTGCTTTTTGCTGATTATATCATATCACAGTGACCCATGTGAAAAACAGTGAAAAAGTGTGCAAAGTTTTATTGTGGGACGATTACAAGGCGCAGAGCCTGCTTGTGCAGATAGTGGATGTTGCGGGTGGTGTATCCCATCTGCACAGCTATGTCCTCCCAGGACTTAAAGCACAGGTATCGCAGTTCTAAAAGAAGTCTGCACTCCACATCTTCGACATTGCGGATAACGCCCACCAGCTCACGCTTGAGGTCTACCAAATGGTCGATGTCACGGTTGATTTCATCCTGCAGGTCAATAATTTTGCAGACCGCATCTGCCATCGGGGACTGCGAGGGGCTTGGATTGCGGGGCATTCCCGTAATTGTCGATGTGTATTTGGTCGCCAGTTCACGCAGAGACTCAAGCTGGCTGATTTTGCTGTTGATACGCTCATCCAGCCGAAGCGCCTGCTGTAAGTATTCTTTTGCCGTCATATCATGCCGCCTCCTTTTTCAAACTGTCCATAAGGGCTTCTCCGTTCAGATTTGTAAGAGTCGCAAACCATGCGGAGCGGAAAAACCTCTCACAATCACACTTCATAAAAAGCGCCGGCTCATACCTGCTGTTTCTCTTGAGAACTTTGAGCGCCTTTTTATAGTCCTTCGCCGCTTGAATGATGACTGCGTTTGCCAGATTTTCATAAGAGTTCATTTCGTTACCTCCAAATCTGCCTTTATCGCTTCGATGAGAGCGGCTTGAGTTTTTTCTTTTTTACGAAGAGCGGTCATAATCCGCTCGTCAATAGTGCCTTCGGTGATGATGTGGTGAATGACCACCGTATCGGCTTTCTGTCCCTGCCGCCAAAGTCGAGCGTTAGTTTGTTGGTATAGTTCTAACGACCATGTCAGCCCAAACCATACGAGGGTTGAACCACCGGCTTGCAGATCGAGTCCGTGTCCTGCCGATGCGGGATGAATGAGAGCCACGGGGATTTCTCCACGATTCCATCGCTCCATGTTGTCCGCTTTGTCCATTCGGTAGAATGGGATGTGGAGTTTTCGGAGTCTTTCCTCTATTCGATCCAAATCGTGCTTGAACCAGTAGGCTACAAGGAGCGGTTTACCGTTGGCGAATTCGATCAAATCCTCAAGAGTGTCCAGCTTGCGGTCGTGTATCCGAAACACCCGCTTGTCCTCTCCGTAGACAGCACCGTTTGCCATCTGGGAGAGTTTGTTTGCAAGGCTTGCCGCACTTCCGGCATCAATTTCCTCACCACCGAGGGAAATCACAAGTTCGTTTTTCATGGAATTGTATGTATCCCGTTCTGTATCTGAAAGGGATACCTTGATCTCGTTGATGATTTGCTCCGGCATTTGCAGATGGTCGACAGCTTTCATGGAAATGGTGATATCGGAGATTTTTTCGTAGATGGCTTCCTCTGCACCGGGGAGCGGTTTATACAAAAATACCACCTGACCGTTTCGCTTGTCCGGCTGAAAGTAGGCACTGCGGTAATGGGTGATGTATCTGCCCAGCCGTTTGCCAAGGTCAAGAATTCGGAATTCCGCCCACAGATCCATCAAACCGTTGCTTGACGGTGTGCCAGTCAGACCCACAATACGCTTGACCGAAGGGCGAACCTTCAAAAGGCTTCTGAACCGTTTTGCCTGATAGCTTTTGAAGGAGGACAGTTCATCAATGACCACCATATCGAAGTCAAAGGGAATGCCGCTTTCTTCAATGAGCCACTGCACATTTTCACGGTTAATGATGTACACGCTGGCTCTTTGCATAAGGGCGGCTTTTCGCTCCGCTTCGCTGCCGACTGCTACCGAGTAGGACAGCCCGTTCAGATGATCCCACTTTTTGATTTCAGCAGGCCATGTGTCTCTGGCAACCCGCAGCGGAGCAATCACCAGTACCTTGCGGACAAGAAAGCTGTCTAGGCAGAGGTCAAAGAGAGCAGTCAGTGTAATGACGCTTTTTCCAAGACCCATATCAAGAAACACAGCGGACACAGGGTGTTTCAAAATAAACTCGGTCGCATAAGTTTGATAGTTATGAGGACTGTATTTCATCAAGTATCCCTCCGATCTGCTCCGTCCTGTTAATGCAGTACACCGAAAAGCCGAGTGCGTCTAACTGCCTTTTTCGCCTTACCTGCAGAGGGCGGAGCGTTTTGCCTTCTGCTTTCAGTTCGATAAAGGCGATTCTGCCTTTCGGCAGAAGTACCAGACGGTCGGGTACTCCATCAAAGCCTGGACTTATAAATTTCGGACAGATGCCGCCCCTCTTTTTTACCATCAGGGTTAACTTTTGTTCGACTGCTTTTTCACGCATAATTTTTCCTCCGAATACTTGATTGGTGCAGGTCGATGAAAGTCAAATCCAAAACTTTATATAGAGTGTTTTTTTCTAAAAATTCAGCCCTAAAGGGGGTTTTTAGAAAAGACCTTCACCGACCTGCACCTTTATGGTTTTAGTCGATAAAATCTGACTTCAATCGAATGCCGTAGAGCATAATGCCCGTCTTGGTTTTCCGTTTCTCGAACCCAGCTGTCGAGAGCGCCTTGTAGAAGTCCGATGTGCTTCTCGCATACTCGCCGTTTCTGGCGCAGTACGCCCTGTACTCCTCATAGAACTCGCCGGACTTCTGCGTAAAGGTCGGGGCGATCGCGCAGCACTCGTCCATGAAAATAGACAGCCAGTCATTGCTCTCACGATATTGGCGGATCGCCTCCACTACCACAGGGGGCTGCTTCAGCTTATATCCTGCGGCAATGACCTTTTGTGCGCCTTCGATGATCCAGGTGAGAACCGCACCGCCTGCATTCTTCACGAGGTAGTCGGTGTAATTCTTAATGTCGCTTTTGCCTTGGATCTTTGCATTAAACGGAATAACGATAAGGCGCCGCCAGGTGCCGTCATCATTAGCGCCCACCTTGGGCAGGTGGTTGGTGTACAGCACAATATTGTGCGTCGGTGCATACTTGAAGGGGTCTTTGTATTTCTTTTCAGCCGAGACGTCATCAGTGGAACAAAGCTGTTTGACCGTGGAATTGTTCAGTCTCATGCCTTCCTCAAGCTCGGCGGCGATAACGAGCCGCTTGCCCTTGAGTTCAGCCATTTCCGGCTTAACATTGCGCTTGCAGCCCACAGTCAGCGCATCAGCGGAAATTGTACCGCTGTAGTTGCCCAGCACCTTTGCAATGGTGTTCCAGAAGGTGGACTTGCCGTTAGAACCGCTGCCGTATGCGATGATGAGGGCTTCCTGGTACACATTACCGATGGCAGCAAGACCCACGGTCTGCTGCACATACTCGATGAGGTCTTTGTCACCGCAGAAGAAGCTGTCCACCGCCGCAAGCCAAAGGTTCATATTGACGAGATCGGGAGAAACGCTTGTGATCTTCGTGATGTAGTCCTCGGCTGTGTGGGGCTGCGGTTCGGTGATGCCGCGGCGCAGGTCATAGGTTCCGTGGGGCGTGTTCAGATAGAATTCCTGTGAGTCAAACTCAGCGATGTCATGTAAAAGCATGGGCTTGGAGGCAAGCAGAGCCGAGGTGATGTACTTCATATCCCTGCGTTTCATGACGAAAGCCTTATACGCCAGCACCACACAGTAATCCACATAGGCTTTCTTGTTGAAAGTGTCGATGACCTTTTCGAGCGTTTTGCCTCCGGCATTGATAACATCCTGGCTTATGCCGGTATCCATGAGCGCCTTCTTGGTTTCCTCCACCGCCTCCAATGCTTCCGCAAGCTGAAGATCGAGAAAGTCCTCGCAGGCACCCACGGCAAGCTGTCGGGACTCGACCCAATGAGTGCCGTCATACCTTAAAAAATCGGTGGCGTCGGTGTATGCAAGTTCACCGCGATACCTGTCGGAGAGAACCTTTGCCTGCCCCAGATCAGAGTAGTCATCGGGTCGGAACATGAAGTCACGGTTATAGTCCTCCGGGACAACATAGCCCGGCTGCTGCCGTACCTTGTCGTAGAACTTCTTTGCGCTGTTCCAGATCGTCACCAGCTCTTGGTCATCGAGCGGAGGAACACACTTCTCGGCTTCCTCCATGAAGCAGGCAAACGCCTCATCAGTGTCGCCGTACTTCTTGATGACCCGTCCGGCAAAATGGGACATGGTCGCATTGCGGCTTCCTTCAGGAATGACCGTCGTGCCGGATTTGCCGAACTGCGAGCTTTCCCAGAATGTTTCCTGCCTTAAAAACTCGGTCAGGTTCATCTCTCCAGGATGAAAATCTACCTCTGCGGGATCCGTGCCGAAAAAGAAGCGTGCGGCATCAAGCGCCTTTTCATCGAAGAACGGGAAAACGGAGTTGACCTGTCTTTTCGTTTCGCTGTATGCTTCCGCATCAGTACAGTATTCGATAGGAAACAGCACATGGAATTTGGGGCGCGCCGCCCGGCCGCCTTTTTCTTTGAGATGGGAGCGGCTGTAATGGACGGCAAAGGAGACGCTGGGGAAAGCCTGCTTCACGTCTTCGGGTGTGACCCAATCTTCCGGGAATTCCGAATGGTCATTATCGCAGTCAACGGGCAGGCAGTCCGAACCGATGAAATTATCGTTGTTTCGGTAGTCACCCTTGTATGCGGCGCATACATAGTCATGGCAGACGGCGGCTTTCAATTTGTCTGCATCATTTACGGTGTGCTTATCGGGATACAGGCAGTTGTTCGGCACGCCGATAACTTTTGCGGAATAAACAGTAAACATCAGTTTTTAACCTCCTTGCAGTCCTCTGTGAAATAGCGGATCAGCTGACCCTTCCGCTTGGCTCGTTCGATCTCAATGCCCATGCCCTTGGAAACAGTTTCTCCGAATACCCACAGCTCGGCGCATTTTGACAGAAACACGATATCAATAAAGAGCGCAAGGTCGCGCTCGGCGGGACTGTCATCGTTTAAAAACTGGGTCAGATAAATGTGGGGAGCCAGCGGTATGTAACCTGTATCTACTGCAAAGCGGCAGTATTTTCTGGCTTTTTCCTGGTTTTCCTCTACCGCCCCGGAGAGTGGCGAGCAGATGTAGACGATCGGACGGAAAGTTCTGACCGCCTGCGCTTCTTTGATAATGTTTGTAAGGGCTTCGTATGATGTGGGGTCATAGTAGCCTTCGGCGTTATACATATTTACACCCATCGGGTTCACCTCAATCTTTCTTGTAAAAATCACAAATGTATCCGTCAGCACGAAGCAGGAGTCTATTTGCCCAGGCGGGTGCTTGACCCATGACTGCACAGATGTCCACAAGAGAGGTATCCGGCGGCGCTTCGATAACGGCTTCGTCATGAACGTGCATCACGATTTTATATCCGGCAGTATTCAGTCGGAGCATAGCCTCTGCGAGAATGTCCCTTGCCGTCCCCTGTATGATGTTCTCCACAAACTTTGGGCCGTAAGATTCAAGCCTCAGCCACTTTTTCTGCTCGCCAACGCCCTCATAGGTCACCGACTCGTTGCCAAAGCGGTTAAGTCCCATCTTGGGCTTTACATACACGAGCTTTCTGCCAGAGGGCAGGTAAATAAACATCATCCCGCTTTTATAGCGAAAACGGATGCCGTGTGTAGTAGTTTCGGAATGCTCCTTGACACAGGCGGTTGCCGCACGGTCAACATCCCACCAAAGCTGAACGATATTGGGATTGGCCTGACGCCAAGAATCCACCAGTGGTTTCAGTTCATCCTCGGTCAGCCCGTAATTGAGAGCACCCATAGCTTTCAGCGCACCCACCGAGCCGCCGTAGCCGAGGGCAAGCTCGGCAATTTTGCCTTTTTGACGAAGATGGCTGTTGACGCCGTGCTTTTCCACAGGTACATGGAACATCTGACTTGCAGATGCACAGTAGATGTCGCCACCGTTTGCAAAGACCTCCTGCCGCCAGTTTTCACCGGCAAGCCAGGCGATCACTCTTGCCTCAATAGCGGAAAAGTCCGCCACATAAAAGCGGTAGCCGTCCTTGGGGATAAAGGCTGTGCGGATAAGCTCCGATAAAACCACTGGCACGGACTCATAGAATAGTTCAACCGTATCAAACTGACCGTCACGGACAAGCCCTCGTGCCGTTTCCAGATCCGGCAGATGATTCTGTGGCAGATTTTGCACCTGCACGAGCCGTCCGGCATATCTTCCGGTTCGGTTGGCTCCGTAAAACTGAATCAGACCTCTGGCTCGGTTGTCACTGCACACCACAGTTTCCATAGCGGTGTATTTCTTAACGCTACTCTTGGCAAGCTCCTGACGAAGCGAGAGCGCCAGTTCCACCTCACCGTCAGCCTGTTCTAAAAGTTCGGTCACTGCCGCTTTGGAAAGGGAGTCGGCGTTAATGCCTTTCTCAGAAAGCCACGCTTTCAGCTGCGCCGGGGAGTTGGGATTTTCAAGCCCCGTTAATTCCCGTGCCTGTTCCATGTGCGTCTTTTTGTACTGCTCATCACAGCGGATCGCCTGCCTGACCATAGGCATATCCAGCATAATGCCGCGGTCGTTGATCTCCTGGTCGAGGTGGTAGTTGACCCACTCCGATTCGGCAACCGGGAACTTTGACAGCTTCTGATGAATAGACATTTCCGTTTCTACATCCCGCAGGTTATATGCTTTGAATTGCTCCCACCTTTCGGGATCGTCCGAGGGGAAATGACGGATAAGGCGCCCGTCTCGGCTTTTGGCAGGCGTGCAGAAGTAGCGAATGAGGTCTTTGCCTTCTTTGAGTTTCTGCTTTTCAAGTCCTAATACTGCACCGACGCCTTCCAGAGAGAGCGGCAACCCCAGCGTTGCCGACCACACCATAGTGCATTTCCAAGATGCGGGGTCGAGATACTGCCCGACAGGAAATCCGAGATACCTCGATAGGCACACACGCTCAAACTGCGCATTGAACGCCCACTTGGTGACAGATGTGTCTGTAAGAGCGGACAGGACATCGTCCGGCAGTTTCTCGCCGGCAGTAAAATCCACCACATGAACGGAACCGCCGTCCGCTGAATACCCGAACAGCAAAACCTTAAAATCCGGGTGGCTGCTGTAACGGTACACGCCGCACTTGACAAGCGGCTCCGGGGAATAGGTTTCGATATCGATAGATAAATTTTTCATAAGTCGTCCTTTCGATGAAGTAATGGACGGCAGAGAAATTGCTCTCTGCCGCCCTGCGGCATTACTTCTCGCTCTTTGTTTCCTTCAGCCTTTCAGCCAGTTCCTTGTCCAGCTTGCGCCTGCAGCGTTTGTCTTTCCATTCGCTGATACAGAGTCCGAGCACAGCGATGAGATTTCCGATCATCAATCCGACCATACCGCCGAAGCAGACGGAAAGCATGAGTTCCTGATATTCAGTCATCGGTCAGCCCTCCTTATGCCAAGAAATCATCATCAAGGTCGGTGCTGAAATCGTCCGCCGCTGAGGACTTACCGCCGAGAGGTTCACCGTCACGAACCTTCTGGATGTTGCCCAAACCGCAGGCGATTCCGCGATTGCCGTTGGAGTTGAAGGCATAAAAGTTGATGGATACACGGGCATAGCATCCGGAGTAGACTTCCGCACGGTCGAGAATGGGGTTCACAGAACGGTCAACAATCTGGGGAGCGGTGGTGCTGTTGGCGTTGACGAAATAAGAATCCTTGTACACCTCGTCATCACGCTCGGTATCTCCGTCGCGGAGGGGCAGTTTGAGAGCAGCCTTGTTGGGAATTTTGCCGCCGAACTTCGCTGCGCCGTCTTTAATAGCGGCATCTACAGCAGCGTTGATGTCTGCAATAGTTTTGGTGTCGGATTTAGGGATGATGAGCGAAACGCTGTACTTGGGGTTAGAGCCGTTGATGGAAGCAGGCTCCCATACATTTGCGTAGGAAAGACGGACAATGCCGGTCACAACTTTGGTGGAATTAGTCTTGTTAGCCATAATTTTCAATCTCCTTTAAATTCAGTAAAGTCATTTTCTGCACCCGTGGATGTAATAGCCGGACGCTTGTCGGATGCCGGAACAAGAGTCGGTTTGCCTTGGGGCTTTTCAACGAAAGCACCCAAAACCTCGGCAAAGGTCTTTTTGCCCATGAGTTTTTCCATCTCTGTGATGGGGATAAGGCTGTGTTTGAAAATGTCATGATATCCGGCGGCTTTTGCGGCCTTGATCACAGCATCCTCATCGGTGTACCTGCGGTTGGTGCGGCTTTCCACGAGCTTATACCCGTGCCACTGCTTCCCGTGGTTGACAGCGGCATCCTGCGCATACGTCATGATTTCGCTTGCCCACTTGGTGAGGTCATCCAGCCTGCCGAGGATATCCTCAATATCCGCGTCCGTAAGGAGCGGCGGCTGTGCAAACTCACACTTTGCAAGCTGTAATTTTTCTTCCGCCCTAGCGCGGCACTTGACCGCCGCCTTGCAGAACTGGCACGGGATGATATTCTCCCTCTCCGCTAAATGCCAGCAGCGCTTTGGGAATGAGTGTGTTTTCCGCCCACTCGATCAGCGCCTTAACGCTGATACTCCATGTGCTGACATTTTCACGCCTTGGCTGGAAGATGCTCATAGACACCGTTTCGATATCGTAGAGGGAGTCAAACAGCCGGAGAGCGCCGAGAGCATAGAGCATCATCTGCGGATTTTCTTCTGCGTTGACAAGAACGCCCTGACCGTATTTGAAGTCGATGATGTGCAGCAGCTTGTCTGCCGCAATGATACAGTCGCCCGTCCCGAAGCCGTCCGGCACATAGCAGGAGAAATCCAGCTTTTGCTCAACCAGCACCGTGGGATCGGAGCAGTTTTGCTTTGTTTCTGAAAGAGCCTCCAGCACAAACTGAACATAGGCATCAGTGTGCGCATCCATTTCGTCACAGTCAAAGCGGCTGATTGGCTTCTTGGAACGCATCTTCAGAGCCTTACGGAGTTTATGCTCCGCCAGGGCATGAGCGGCTGTGCCTTCTGCGGCGGCTTCACTCTCTCGGTCTGCGAACTCCAGCTCAAGACGTGCCGATGGGTTGCAGTTCAGCCACCTGTGGGAAGAGGAAGCGGAGAGAATCGCATGATTGTTAGGTGGCATTTTTCAGTTCCTCCGCATCTCGAATCACTGCCGCATAGTCAGATTCAGCAACACCGGACAGCTTTTCCGCACCGTACTTTTTGAAGATCGCACGGATCTGTTCGCCGTATCCGTCATGAGAAAGAGGAATGAGAACCGCACGAACCTCTTCGATAGTGACTTTCTTCTCGGCTTTTGTCTTGGGCATCGGAGTTTCTGCGGCTTTCGGCGCTGTATCCAGCTGCGCTTCGCTCTGCGTCATAGCATCTGCAACAGCCTGGATACTGTCTGCCAGAGAACGCATATCCTCCACCACATCCAGGAGCAGCTTAATTTTGCTCATAGCGCCGTCCTCCTTCCTTGACCTCGGTGATGGAAACGGTGTCCACGGTGCTGCTGGGGATAAGAACCATCACTTTCTGCTTGGAACCCATAAGCCTAGTCAAGAGCTTTTCTCGGAGGGTGATGCATTTGCAGGCAATTATCCCGCCGTCCTTGGGTTCCTTTGAGACGCTTATACTCAAATTGTGTCTCATTGCTTACCGCCTTTCTGAAAGGGCAGATTTTGTATCCCTCTCGCTATACGCAGAAAAGCGGGGCGTTTTGAGGGGGATGTTTTCAAAAAAACTTTTGAAATTTCTTTCTTGCCCCTTTGATTGACTCACGCACGGTTTTGATATCCGCTTTTTCACGGCGGGCAATTTCCCGCATGGAAAGCCCGTCCGCCAGCATGAGCAGCCGTCTGCGTTGTGTTTCAGTCAAGGCGGCAAGCGACGTATACAGGCGAGAGTCCCTCTCCGAGCGAATATGCTCCGTTTCGGGAGTGTCATCAGCGGCGTATTCTTCGCCCTCATAGTCAATGGCATCATAGGAATACGGACAATGATACCGCCGACGCTCGTCCTGTGCGTGCTCAGCCTTTCGGCTGTCAATGATCACAGCACCGATTTCCTCGGAAACCTCGACCTCTGTGGTTGTTCCATCTAAAAATGCGTATTTGATTAACATAAAAAATCCTCCGTTTGTCGATTTCTCGAAACGGAGGAATTCGGTACAGCTGTTTTGGGCACAGTGAAAGAACCGCAGTCCAAACGTAATTCTCCGTTTCGGATTGCAGCTTCCTTATCCAGTAGGTAGCTGTTTTTATTAAATTTTCCTGTCATCAGCACTGGATCATCCGGGCCAATGGATGTACCGATGCTAGGTTAGCTTGGGGGGATCATTCACGTTGTGGTCTTATCGCCGTAAATAAATCCTTTATGACCGCAAAATGTCCACAACGCGAACGTCTGATTTGACAAACAGACACTTTTATGCTATAATCAATACAGCGTGTTTTGCGCCCGACGTCGTGCCGTCCCCAACGCTGATGTCATTATAAAAAATGGGGTATTCGGGTTTGGGGATGGTTTGGTACACCGTGGTTCACCGTGGTACAAAATCCGAGAAAGGATGAGGAATATTCGTGGAATTTAAGGATTTCTTTTCAATGATGAAAAATCGAATATCTGATGGCATGGATGTACCACGCTTCTTTCGGGATTTGGTTGCGATGATCACCGATGTTGCCGAAGATGAATGGGATACGCCTAAAGACCCATCATCAAAGCTGACAAAAGAAAACACGCTCCGCACGTATGCAAAGCGTGATATCTCAAAGAAGTTTGCACAGAGTATTGTCTACAAATTATCGCCGGAGATGTTCATTGAGTCTCTCGAATCAAGACCCAAGGCAGTTTTAGCCTTGCTTACGGATGATTATAAAATCTATGACCCGACCGCTACGGCAGGCAATATCGCTGAGAAGCTGGCAGATTGTTTTGTAGAGATTATTCGCCGGGCAGCCGGTCTTGTTCAAAAAACGGAACTCGAGCGGCAGAAGCTAATGCAACAGGCATTTGAACTGAAGAACAAGTACGGTGATTATCTGCGGGATGAGGCTGATAACATTTGTGCTTTTCCAGGCTGCGGAAGACTGCTGTCTGCGGCTGATAGCGGACGGGTGGCATACACCTATGAGGTGGCGCTCATAGATAAAAATAAAGAGCCGAAAGTAGATAACCTTCTGGCTCTTTGTCCGATGTGTCATGCGACATATTCTATTGATGACAGCAAGAAGCTGTGTAAGGAACTGCAGGGTGTCAAAAAGATATTGATTGCACACAAACAGAGTATGCGCCTCCTGGACGGAATGCCTCTTGAAAAGGAAATAATAGGCGTCATCTCGAAAATCAAGAATCTGAAAGAAAAAGACTTGCTTGACCCTTCGCTCGATCCGAAGGATATACGGGAGAAACTTGTCCCGGATGACAACCTCGCATTGTTCAATACCGTAAAAGGATATGTCGATACCTACTATGTCACGCTTAAGGAAATCATAACCAATGCCGACAAGCGCGGAGAAATAGACTATGACGAAGTACAGGATCAGATGAAAGCCATCTACAAACGGCTGAAGAAGGCAAAGAAAACGAATGTTGAGATTTTCAACGAGATATCAGAAAAGGTTCACAAGGTTAGCCTGCAAGAGGATATATACTGTCAGATTGTGGTGGCGTTTTTCGTAGCGAAGTGTGAGGTGTACGATGCAATTACCCAATAAGCTATATTCCTATAAAAACAGCACCTTATCGCTCATACCGATAGTGCTGGATGAGATTAAAAACGGACCGGTGGCGGTTAAAGTTTTGTATGAGTGGGTAAAGCCGTCGTTGAAAGATGCTACGGATTTTATCTCGGTTATGGATTGTCTGTATGCGCTTAGAGCAGCTGATCTAAACGATGAAGGCGAGGTATTCATATGCTTATAGAAATGAAATCGCCTGCCTTTAAAAAGCAGGGTAAGGAACGGCCTCCGATTCGTTTTAAGGAGGGCTTGAACGTTGTTCTCGGCAAGGAGGATGGTGCCATGTCTATCGGCAAGTCATCGTCCCTGCTCGCCATCGATTTTGTCTTTGGCGGAGATACTTACATCAAGAGTGATGGCGTAAAAAAAGAAGGTCATCACACAATCTTCTTTGCCTTTGAGTTTGATGGAGAGAAGTTCTATTTTGCCAGAAATACGGGTGACAGCAACACGATTTTTATCTGCGATAAGAATTACGAATTGACCGGCGGGCAGTATACCAAGGACGAATATACGACATGGCTCAAAGGAAAATACCATCTTGATTTTGTCGGTCTTTCTTTCCGAACCGCACTGAGCAGCTTCTTCAGAATATACGGAAAGAAAAACACGGATGAGCTTAACCCGCTTCAAGGTATCCCCGGTCAGAATATGGATAAGTCGATATCATCCATTGTGGCCTTGTTTGATCGCTTCAAAGATATCGAAGAGTTCAAGGCAAACGTGACAGAACACAAGCGGAAACTGGATGCATACAAAGAAGCCCGGAGATACCAGTTCATTTCAGACCTTGTTGGCGGACAGAAGAAGTACGAGGAGAACCTTGCGATTATCCGGGACTTGGAATTTCAGCTTGCTACGCTAATGGAAGAGGCTGAAAAAGGTCATTCTGAAGAGGAAATCGAACTAAACAAGAAAAAAGCAGCGTTAACGAATGAAAAGCTGACTATAGAGAATGCTATCCATTCCAAGGAAATGAAGCTACGTCTGGTGAGCATGAGTCTAGAATACGGATTGTACCCCACCGAGGCGAATATGACAGCTTTGCAGGAGTTTTTTCCCGGTGTCAATTTGCGGAAACTGTATGAAGTCGAACGCTATCATCAGAAACTTGCCAAAATACTGGACGCACAGTTTGCAGATGAGAAAACAGCAATCGAGGGTGAAATATCTGCTCTTAGGCAGCAACTCGGTGAGATCAATGCTCGTATAAAGGAACTTGGCTTTGTGGGCAATATTTCAAGAGAATTTCTTGATAGGCACTCAGCTCTTAAGGCTGAGATTGATGCCCTTAAAAACCAAAATCAGGCATTCCTTACACAGAACGAGTTGCAGGCGGCAAAGGCGAATGCTGATGCAATATTGAAGCGCAGCATTGAGGACATACTTCGGGAAATAGAGGATACGCTGAATTCAAAGATGAAGGAGTTTAACGATTCCCTATTTACCACAAAGAAGAAGCCGCCTCATTACACTTCAATGCCTATAACAGCTACAAATTTGAAACGCCCGATAACACCGGAACAGGTTCAAATTTCAAAGGGATGATCGTTTATGACTTGGCTGTGCTGTTTACAACTGCGTTGCCAGCTCTTGCCCACGATTCTTTGCTGTTTAAGAATCTCGGAAAAGACGTTGAAGATGGAACCGTCCGTATATACAACAGTACCAAAAAGCAGATATTTATTGCCTATGACAAACAGGGCGATTGCAGACCTGAAACTCAGAAAATTCTTGAAGATAATTGTGTATTGAGACTCTCAACTAATAACTGTGAACTATATGGAAGGTCATGGGACACGGAGGAATAAAACAAAATGAAGATGAGTTACAACAAGCTGTGGAAGTTACTAATTGACAAGCAGATGAAAAAGTCTGATCTGCGGAAAAAAGCAGGAATCAGCTCTTCTTCACTCGCCAAGCTCACCAAAGACGAGAATGTAACCACAGAGGTTCTTTCTAAAATCTGCCAGGAACTGAAATGCGATGTTGCTGACATTATGGAATTCGTTCCAGACCCGAGTCCGGGAATACCGGACGGGATAAGCGAGGGAGAAAAAGAACCTTCCGATTGAAATCAAAGAATGACGAGGAAACTATATGCCAAAGACAGATGCGCAATATAGCTACAATTTCATCGACCTCTTTGCGGGTGCCGGCGGGCTTTCGGAAGGGTTTCTTCAGGCTGGATTCAAGCCTGTTGCTCATGTCGAAATGAATGAATTTGCGGCTAAAACGCTTGAAACGAGAAGTGCCTATTATTATTTGAAAGGCACAGACAATCTCGGTTTATATAAAAAATACGTGTCCGGGAAGATCTCCCGCGACGATTTTATGAAGCAAATTCCTGCATCCATAACAAAAACAATCATCAATGAAACGATGTCGGATGAGACGCTCCCGGCGATTTTCAAGACGATTGACGGAATAATGAAAATACGAGGCATCACAAAAATCGATGTCATTGTGGGTGGACCGCCCTGTCAGGCATATTCCCTGGTGGGCAGAGCGCAAAGCAACCACATGGAAGTGCCGATGGCGGAAGACCCTCGTAACTACTTGTATAAACTGTATGCGCGTTTCTTAAAACGCTATCAGCCTCGTATGTTTGTATTCGAGAATGTCACGGGTATTGAATCGGCCAATGGCGGAGCTACCTGGAAGAACATTCAGAAATACTTAAAACGAGTAGGATATGAAATTGAATGCCGTGAACAGAATGCTCACACCTTTGGCGTACTCCAAAACAGACGCCGAATGATTATCGTAGGATGGTTAAAGAAAAGCGGTCTGAAATATCCCGATTTTCTTGAAATCAAAACTGATGCTATAGTAAATGACCTCTTCACTGATTTGCCAAAGCTGCATCCCGGCGAGAGTTCCGATAAATATGCAAAAACAACAGCCACAAGCTACGTCACGGAGTCAGGAATACGAACGAAGGATGACGTACTGACCCACCACAACTGCCGACCGAATATAGATCGGGATATCAAGATTTACAGACGGGCGGTTGAACTGTGGAATGACGGTCATAAGCGCCTGAATTACAATGACCTCCCAGACGAATTGAAAACTCATAAGAACAGACATTCATTTACGGACAGGTTCAAAGTTGTTGAGGGTGATGAATCGTGCTGCCATACCATTCTGGCACACCTTTCAAAGGACGGTCATTATTTCATTCATCCCGACATTGAACAGAACAGATCAATCACCGTCCGAGAGGCGGCAAGAATACAGTCCTTCCCGGACAGCTATTTCTTTGAGGGATCACGCACATCTCAGTTTGTCCAGATCGGAAATGCTGTGCCTCCGATGATGGCCAAAGGGATAGCGATGGGTATTTTTGAGCAACTGTATAAAGGAGATTCAGATGGAAGGTAACCTGCTGCTTGAACAATTCAGCAGATATAAAAAGCTGGAACTTGAGGCTTCTCCGTTCCACTTCCTTTTGGATGCGAATATTGAATTGAATCCCCATCAGATCAATGCCTTCTGCGCTGCTATCCAAGCGTTGAAAACAGGCGGCATTGTTCTGGCGGATGAGGTTGGTCTCGGAAAGACCATCGAAGCCGGACTTGTGCTGAAATATGTTCTTGAGTCCGGCGCAAAGCGTGTCTTGATTGCGCTTCCGGCATCCTTGAGAAAACAGTGGGAACTGGAACTTGAGGATAAGTTCGGCTTGGAGTCGGTGATACTTGACAGGCTGACGGTGGAAAAAGACAGTTCAGACTGGCGCAAGAGACTTACCGACAATAAATCTGTCCGAATCGTTCTTACCTCCTACGACTATTCATCCAAGCTGATGAAACGGTTCCCGGAGGTGAAGTGGGATTTTATCATCATCGATGAGGCGCATAACTTGAGAAATGTATTTCATGGTACTAAACGCGCAAAGAATCTATATGAACTGTCAAAGGGCATCCCGAAGATTCTGCTGACCGCTACGCCTCTTCAGAATTCGTTGACAGACCTTCACGGGCTGGTTTCCTTTATTGATCAGCGGATATTCGGCAGTGAGAAGGTCTTTAATAAACGCTACATCGAAGGACAGGATTACTCCGACCTTAAGCGTGAGCTTTCGCCGGTCTTGTACCGCACTCTCCGTAAAGATGTGGCAAAGTACATGAATTTCAAAAAAAGAACCTGCAAGACGGTGAATTTTACTCTGTCGCATGATGAGATTGAATTATATCAGCGGGTAAACGACTTTTTGAAGCGTGAGCTGCTGTATTCCATACCAACCTCAAACCGTGGGTTGATTATACTTGTTATCAGAAAGCTACTTGCTTCTTCGAGTTTCGCATTGATAG
This sequence comes from Lachnospiraceae bacterium, assembly GCA_030524705.1. GTDB lineage: Bacteria > Bacillota > Clostridia > Lachnospirales > Lachnospiraceae > Choladousia. The sequence continues at coordinate 19,178 of JAUNGD010000044.1, forward strand.
AAACCTTTGAAATTCTCAAGAACAGACTCGAAAAGCTATACGAAGGCAGCAAGTCTGCAAATGCACAGGAAGGCTTCGACCTTTTCTGGAGCTATGTTGAGGATGAAATCGATGAATCGGGCTTTGAGGAGACAGAGGATGAAGATACCATTGTTCAGAAACAGTTCATCCAGGCCGAACTCGAAGAGGTGAATATCATCATCGATGTGGCAAAGCGTATCAAAACAAACGCAAAGGTCAATGCGCTAAAGACCGCCATACAGATCGCTTTCGACTATCAGAAGGAGCAGGAAATTCCTCAGAAGGTCGTTATCTTCACGGAGTCAAAGCGTACCCAGAAGTACATAGCCGCAGAACTTCGTAAGACAGGATTCGATGACGAGGATATTCTTCTCTTCAATGGTGACTTTGACGACACCATGACGAAGGAAATATACAAGGCATGGCAGGTCAAGAACTTCGGCAAGGCAAACTACGGTCGCAGTGTGGAATATAAACACGCCATCGTGGATTACTTCCGCCATAACGCTAAAATTCTGATCTGTACGGATACAGGTTCCGAAGGTTTGAACCTTCAGTTCTGCAACACGGTAATCAACTATGACCTACCGTGGAACCCGATGAAGATTGAGCAGCGTATCGGCCGTTGCCATCGTTACGGGCAGGAACATGACGTTGTGGCAATCAATCTGCTGAATACACAGAACGCCGCCGACCAGCGTGTTTACGATATCCTCTCGAAAAAGTTTGAACTCTTCGAGGGCGTGTTCGGTGCATCGGATATCGCACTCGGTGCATTGGAGTCAGGCACAAGTTTTGAAAAAATGGTATTGCAGATTTATCAGACCTGCGATACTGCAGCGGAGTTTAAAAAAGCCTTTGACAAACTGGATCGCAAGCTGAACGCAAAGCGGGACAAAAAAGCAAGAGAACTCCGCTCCCTTCTGCTTACCGAAAGCAGCGGTGCAAAGGAACAGGCGCTTGACGCCACAAAGTCCGATATCGCAAGGTATCTGCACGATGTGGAATACTGGAGTGCCTTTGACGAGCCGGAGGTTGACGGCGGCCTTCATTACTGGAAGGTCGATAATTGGGGAGAAAAAGTCCTCGGATCGCACGGAATCCTGTTTATAGGAGCCTTCTGCGATTCCTCGAAACTTCTCTTCCCGGTATTGTTGCTTTGCGATGAAAAAGGAGCCTATATAGATTTTGACGAGGCAGACCTCGTTCCTGAACTTGAACAGATTGATGATATGGATGTGCGCTATTTCACGCCAACAGAATCTGAGATGAAACTTTACCAGTGTGTCTACGACAATCTGACCGCAGAGATGGTTAAACGCTATCAGGAGCAGTCGGAATCAATCAAAGCCTATAACCGCAGAAAGATTGAGAATTGGGAGCGCATCCAGATGGAACAGCTGATAGCAACATACCAAGAAATGGATGCCGAAATCGGTGTTCTGAGGGAAGAGGAACGAGCTTCGGACAATTTCTACGAAAAGATAGACATACGAAAAAAGATAACCGAGAAATCCAAGGCGCTTGAAAAGCTGCAGGAGTCCTTTCACGAGAAAGGCACTGACTTCAAAGCCGAAGGAGAACGGGAAATTGCAGAGTTTGAAAAACAGTTTGATATTAGCCCGATTCTGTTGGTTAACATCGTACTGAAGTTTTAGGAGAGATTATTATGCAGAAATCAGGAAGATTAGAATTAACATGGGTGGGCAAATACGATGATAAGGTCGTAGAACCAAGAATTCTTCTTGAAGATACAAGTAAATCTTACGGAGATCCATCCAGCGAGAATATGCTGATTCACGGGGATAATCTTATAGCTTTACAGGCACTTCTACAAGATCATGCAGGAAGGATAAAATGCATATATATTGATCCGCCCTACAATACGGGAGCTGCATTTGCGCATTATGATGATAATGTGGAACATTCTACGTGGCTTTCTCTTATGAAATCCAGATTAATATTGTTACATCAACTGCTGTCAGATAATGGCACTTTGTTTATTCAGATAGACGATAACGAACAAGCTTACCTTAAAGTGCTTTGTGATGAGATTTTCGGAAGACAAAACTATATCAATATGGTTTCGGTTAATGCAAAGGTTAGCGCAGGTGCATCAGGTGGTGGTGAAGACAAAAGGCTGAAAAAGAACATTGAATACATTCTGATATACGCTAAAGACATAAACAATTTTGAGCCTTTTCATCCTGTTTACAAAAAAACAGAGCTTATGACCTATATTCAGAGAATGAAAGAGGATAATAAGAGCTTCAAGTATACAACAGTTTTATATCGTTGTGAGAATAGAGAGTATTTCAAAACGATAAAAGATGGAGCCGGGGATGATATTATTATAGAGAGTGTGTTGGATTACGAAACAAAAAGTGTTAAACAGGTCGCTCAATTGGAAGGGATAACCGAAGAAGAGGTATATGAAAAATACTATGCTCGCATTATGACAACGACAAACGCTCAGACTTCAATAAGAACAAGGGTGTGGGATGCTACAGACAGCGAGAATAACATGTATATTGCCACATATACGCCAAAGACAGGAAAAGACAAAGGTACAGTCAAAGAACTTATATTTATGGGAAAGCAGAAAGTTCTTGTGATATGGCTTAAAGACACTACTGAACATATAAAAGGAAAAATCTACAAAAAAGAAAGAGTCGGAACGTATTGGGATGGATTCAGTTGGATTAATGTAACCAAAGAAGGTGGCGTTTTATTTCCTATGGGGAAAAAGCCTGAGAGTCTTATTAAGCAAATTTTGGAGATGGCTACTGAACCAGACGATTATGTGTTGGATTCGTTTTTAGGTAGTGGTACAACAGCAGCCACGGCACACAAACTTGGGAGAAAATGGATAGGAGTAGAACTTGGCGAACATGCCTACACACATTGTAAAACAAGATTGGATAAAGTTGTGGATGGAACGGATCAAGGAGGTATATCCAAAGAATTAGACTGGCAAGGTGGCGGCGGCTATCACTTCTATGAGTTGGCACCGAGCTTACTCGTGAAAAATGACAAGCTACCGATTTATCAGATTAATCCTTCGTACACTTTCGAGATGCTCTGCGAGGCAATCTGTAAGATTGAGGGATTCCGTTATAAGCCGCAGGATGTGTTCCACGGTCACTCTTCGGAGAAACGGTTTATTCACATCACCACAGAGTTTATTAACGCCGGATATATAAAATCGCTGTCCGCACGGCTTGCCGAAGGTCAGTCTCTCCTGATCTACGGCACAAAAATTCAGTCGGATATGGTATTGCCTGACAACATCGAGGTCAAGAAGATTCCGAAAGACCTTCTGGAAAAATGCGATTTTGAAAGCGAGGTGCAATAAATGTCTGAGATAGTAAACAAGATCAAATACGCAATGAGTCTGAGAACTCCGCAGGAGGAGGCTCTTTCTTACCTTGATGCCATCAGTTCGCATTGTGATTATAAGAAGGACAGCAAGGATGTTGTTGAGGCTGCCGCATCGGAGTACTGCGAGAAGCAGCGCAAGGTCAAAGCCGGGTTTGAGTTCCCGTCCTTTTGTTATGCTATGGCCACGGGCATCGGAAAGACCCGTCTGATGGGAGCAAGCATTTATTATCTGTACAAAACGAAGGGCTACAAGCACTTCTTCATTCTTGCGCCCGGAAACACCATCTATGAAAAACTGCGTAAGGAATCTAATCCGAACCATCCGAAGTATATCTTCAAAGGACTTGAGGCAGAAATGGGCAGACCGAAGGTATATGATGGTGAGAATTATGATACATACCCTATAAAGTATGACCAGATGACTCTGATTGTTGAGAAGACTTCTGATATTCAGCTTTTCATATTCAACATCGGAAAAATCTTTAACAGCAAGACCGACACGCAGTTCAATTTCCATAAGTTCAAGGAAACGCTGGGTGCTTCCTTTGCCGATGTGTTGGCGCAGTTTGACGATCTCGTTATCTGCATGGATGAGGCGCACCGTTATTATGCCCCGGCATCGATGAAAGCAATCAATTATCTGAAGCCGGTTCTCGGTCTTGAGTTTACCGCTACACCGAAGACCACATCGAATGTCATCTATGCTTATGATCTGGCTCGTGGCGCTGTCGAGGGCTATCTGAAAATTCCTGTCGTTATGGGACGTTCCAACATGGCGGGCTATAACCAGGACGATATCGAGGAAATGAAAATCAGAGACGGTCTTACGCTCCATGAGCATCGTAAAGCTGTGCTGCGTGAATATTGCAGTGAAAACGACCTCGACTATGTAAAGCCGATTGTTCTTGTTGCCTGCAAAGATACGGATCACGCCCTGAAAATCCGTGCGCTGATAGACAGCGATGATTTTCAGGGCGGAAAGTATAAGGGTAAGGTTATCGAAATACATTCAAAGCAGACCGGCGAGGAGTCGGAAGAAAACATCCGTCTTTTGCTCTCTATAGAGAGTGATTCTAACCCGGTCGAGATCGTTTTGCACGTTTATAAGCTGAAGGAAGGCTGGGACGTCAATAACCTCTTTACGATCATCCCGCTCAATGCGGCAAAGAGCGATATCCTCGCTATGCAGACTATTGGTCGTGGTTTAAGACTTCCGTTCGGAGAACAGACCGGCAACGAAGACCTGGATTCTCTTGATATCGTTGCCCATGACCATTATAGAGAACTCGTGGACGAGATTAAGAGCAGTGATATCTTCCGTTATCGTGACCTTGATAAGGCGACTGTAGAGCCCTCGGAGTCCATTGGCGTATCTGCTACCGTAGACGATGGTCAGCTTTCTCTGCTTGATTTTGCGATTACTGCATCCGGCGTGAAGTCCTTTGCCGAGGTCAGCAATCCGAAAACACAGCTTGAGATTTATCAGGAATATGTGAAGAACTTTATGGCTGCGCAGAAGAAGGACAAGAATGAAGGCCTTGGTCAGATGACTCTCTTTGACCTTCATCCTGAGATGCTTTCCGTCGACTCTGCCGAAACCACGGCACCCGCGCAGGAACAGCCGCAGGCAGTTACTGGCGGTAATCCCGGCAAACAGCCTCTTACCAAGGATGAGTTTGTAAAGGCTGTTTCGGAGTATTCTGCAAAGGCTATCTCTGTTCCGAAAATACTCGTGCAGACCACTTCGGAGGTGAAGTTTAATCGTTTTGAGGTGAAGCGCACAATCGCTGACTTTGAAGTGGCTATGGCTAAGATTGAGCGTTTTGACGCTATCAATCAGCAGCTTCTTTCTGTCGTGGATGCGCAGATTCTTGAAGTCAATGACACCATGAACACTCTTGCTTGTATGCTCCTCGATTCTATCAGCGAGTTGTCTTATGACGATGCAGATTTTGTTATTGACGTGGTTGAGCAGTATTTGAGTCAGATACCCGGAGACGAAGAAAACAAGCGGAGAATCGTTCGCCGCTATGCTTCTTTGATCGTGTCCGATATCCGCAAGCAGATTTATGAGCATATGGATAGGAAAACGCAGGATGTTCACATCATTCAGAAAGACCTTATCCTGTTCCGTAAGTTCGTGAAGAATGTCAAGGAGGACGGAAAGGTTAAGTACGATAAGCCGTTCTCTGACAAGAGCAACATCAAGAAGTATCTATTTACCGGCTACAAGAAGTCATATTATCCGGCGAATGCTTTCGACAGCGACACGGAGCGGCTGTTCTCTATCATTTTAGAGGAGGACCCGGATGTTATCCGTTGGATCAAGCCGCCGCTTAATCAGCTTGGCTTATTCTGGAAAGCCGGACAGCAGTACAATCCTGATTTCCTCGTGGAAACAACTGCCGGAAAATACATGGTCGAGGTTAAGGCTCTGAATGAAGTGAAATCGGATGAGGTCGTATCAAAGGCAAGAGAAGGCATAAAGTGGTGCCGCTTTGCTTCAACCGCAGACCCGGATCATAAGCCTTGGGAGTACAAGTTGATTTCAGACGACAACATTCATCTTGGCAATACCTGTAAATATACACTCGGTACGGCTCATGCCGTGAAGGAGGAGGAATAATGGCTGACAGATTTAAGTATTCAGAGGTCAGGCAGAAAATCATTAATGCCATAAGAACCGACCTTATCGGTCCTAAAGAAAAGGAAGAGGTTCTTGAAGAGAATCCTCGCTATGCCTATCTCGTGGGTATGCTCGATATCCAAAGCGATAACGAAGATTACTCCGGTGCCGGAGAGCAGGAAGTTGACGCTGATATGGCATTTGAGGGTGATGAGGATTTTACGGCCGGTGAGGATGACGACAATGAGCCTATTTCCACCACACATTTCCAGTTACCCTCATCTATTGGTATCAGTTTCTACATCCAAAGCGATACCGAGAGCATCAACTTGGATGTGATGTGGGGAGACTATGTGAAGTCTTCTGAAAAATATACCGGCAAAGATGAAAAAGAACATAGCCGTGCTATATATACGCGCCAGCCGATGAAAGAAACGGTTCATGTTCAGTTTAAAGATTTTACTCGAACGAAGGATTACCAGCTTGTCTGCGACTCCAATGTCCATGTTCATGTGTCCCGCATTTCTTTGAAGGGCGGCTATTCTCTTGTGACGGCATATGTCATTAATAAGAGAAAAAATCCTGCCAACAGCGCAGAAGCGATTATGTTCCAAGTGGAAATCAAGGCTTATGCGGAGGACGGCTCTGCCGCATTTATCGCAGAGCATATTTGCAGAGAGATACTTGCCTCCGATGAGTTTTATTTTGAGCAGCGTCCGATCATGGGACGTGGACGTGGCTGCGCAGCGGTTTGGGATACTCCTGTTGACGGCAAAACAACATATGTGAAATCAGCGTTTATACCTGAGTATGAATTTCCGGGTGTCAGCGCTGCTTTGGATGGATTTGACCGATACTTCTTCTCGACATTTACCATGTCTGTAAAATCGAAAAAAGAAGAAACCATTGGAAAACTTAACACCTTGGCTGAATCATACGAAAAGTGGATTAACTCAACACTTCTCGGAAATGCAAGGATGAGCAACCCTGATTTTAAGGATAAGATTGGCAACAAGGTTATTGACCGCTGCCAGGATGCTCTGAATCGTATACGTGAAGGCATCAGCATTATTGAAAATGATGACATCTCATTCGAGGCTTTCTGCTTTATGAACCGTGTAATCTTCTTGCAGAACAGCATCAAGGGCTACGCAAAGAAGCACGGCACAGGGACAGAGTGCAATTTCCAGGATTTCATTAATCCAAAAAATCCTGATAACAACTTCGGATGGCGTCCGTTTCAGATTGCCTTTATTCTGATGAATCTTGCTGGAATCGTTGATCCGAAACATAAAGACCGTGAGGTTGTTGACCTGCTTTACTTTCCTACAGGCGGCGGTAAAACAGAGGCTTACCTTGGCCTTATGGCATTTGTTATCGCCAACAGAAGACTCAGAGCGTCTGATGGAGAGGAATACAATCGAGATGGCGGCGTGACCGTTATGCTTCGATATACACTTCGTTTGCTCACCACACAGCAGAGAGACCGTATTACAAAGATGGTACTTGCAGCCGAAATGATCAGACGGCAGGCATACCCGCAGTTTGGTAAAGAGCCTATCAGCATTGGATTCTGGGTAGGAGGCGGAGTAACGCCTAACAAATTTGATGAGTTTATTGAAAAGGCTGATAATCTACAGGCTGCAAGAAGCGCAAGAAACCATGTCTATAAGCAGCTTCTAACCTGCCCATTCTGCGGAAAGCCTCTCAAGGAAGAGAACTTTAACATTGACACCGACAAGAAGTCCATCGAGATTTTCTGTTCTGATCGTGATTGTCAGTTTTATAGATACAAAAACGACAGGATACCGATTCCGGTTTATCTTGTCGATGAAGAAATATACGCCAAGTGTCCGACTATTATTCTGTCTACTGTTGATAAATTTGCGCGCCTGCCTTGGGATGTGAATACGAATGCGCTCTTTGGCAGAGTGGACAGAAAATGCAGCCGCGATGGTTATGTTGCGATTGGAGCAGAACACGGACGTCACAACAAAACGGCTTCTTTGCCGGCATCAACGATGGTCAACATTAAACCGTTCCTGCCACCGGAATTGATTATCCAGGACGAGCTACATCTTATTACGGGACCGCTTGGTACGGTTTACGGCGCCTATGAAACGATTATCGAGGACATGTGCATTCACGATGGCATTAAGCCGAAGTATGTCGTTTCAACGGCTACAATCAAGAATGCGGAGGCACAGACCAGATGCCTTTACGCAAGAAAGAATACGACACAGTTCCCACCGAACGGATTTGAAATTGGAGACAGCTTCTTCATCAGAGAGATTTCCGTAGAGGATGATCCATTCCGAAAATATGTGGGCGTCTGCGCACCTGGTCAGTCTGTTAAGACTGCTTTGCTTCGTGTTTACGCCATTATCCTGCAGGCTGCTTATACATATTCCCTGCAGGGTGAGTACAAGGATGTGATTGATCCGTATTATTCTCTTGTTGGTTATTTCAACAGTATCCGAGAGCTTGGCGGTGCGGTCAGACTTTTGCAAGACGACATTCCGAAGAGAATTTATCGTATCAAGAATAAGTATGGCTTGGATAAGCAGCGGTACTTGAACCACAACGTGGAAATCACTTCCCGTATGTCATCATACAAGATACCTGAAAAGCTGAATCAGCTTGAAACGACTTGCGCTTCAAAAGACTGTCTGGATACGGCAATCGCCACAAATATGATTGCTGTTGGTATGGACGTTGACCGCCTTGGACTGATGGTTGTGACAGGTCAGCCGAAACAGAACTCGGAATACATCCAGGCAACAAGCCGTATCGGTCGTGCATTTCCCGGACTTGTGGTTACGCTCTACAATGCGTACCGTCCTCGTGACTTATCGCACTACGAGAATTTTACCGGCTATCATGCGCAGCTTTATCGCTTTGTTGAGGGAACAACGGCAACACCGTTCTCCGCCAGAGCAAGAGACCGTGTCATGCATGCGCTGATAATATCTGCAATACGTTTGAACTTCCCGAACATGGCAAATAATCCGGACGCGGCGGCTATCGGTTCACTAACTACAGGGCAGCTCGATTCTGTGAAGAAACTGATTATTGACCGGCTTAATATCATCAAGCCATCAGCACGAGCAGATGCGGAGGAAGAAATAGACCGCTTCATTGACTGGTGGAAACTGCAGGCGGCACAAACGAAACCGCTGCGGTATTACGTTGTTGGAACTGAACGCTATAACAGGTTGATGAATCCGTATGACCAGCCGCACGATGAGAATGAAAAAGCTACACTTCGTTCCATGCGTGAGGTCGAGAGTTCTGCGAATATGTTCTATTACACGGAGGATTGACATGGCTTTTGATAATAATAAACTTGGAGAGTTACGTCCAAACCAGATCATAACCACCTTTGGGCCTGGCTCGGTAGTCGATGCGGTAAAGGACTCGGTTACGATTCTTGACATCTCTTACTGGAAACAGAAGGGACAAAAAATAATCGATGGCAGGCTTGCTTCATACTTAGGTGTCGATTGCTTCTATATGCCTCGGACAAGTTTTTCGGGTGATGTTCCGGTTGTGACCTTCCCGTATTGGCACGTATGCTCCAATCTGAAATGCGGAAAGCTGTTTGATGCCAGAAAGTATTTTGACTTGGATAAGTATCTCAAGTATGGTGTCACTTGCCCTGAGTGCCATCGTCCAGCCTATCCTTCCCGTTTCATTACAATTTGCGAGGACGGTCATATGTCTGACTTTCCTTGGAATTGGTGGGTACACAGAGGCGAGTCTACTTGCAACGGAACCTTAAAGATGTATTCGACAGGTAATACTTCCACGCTTGCGGATATGTGGGTAGAATGCTCCTGCGGTGCGAAACGGAGCATGAGCGGAGCAACACAGCGAGATAATTTTGACGGCGTTGCCTGTCCCGGACATCATCCGTTCAGACCGAATGTGAAAAACCATAAGTGCAACAAGCCCATCATTCCATCACAGCGAGGAGCATCTAATGTCTACTTTGCCGTGAGCAGAAGTGCGATCTCTATTCCGCCGTGGATTAATCCGTTGTATAACCTGATTGATGAGCATTTGCGCCTTATTGAAAGCTATAAGGAAGATTTCGGAGAAATGGGCGTTCAGAAGGTATATGAAAAGTACTTCTCAGCGTTTACGAGAGAGGAATTTGATGAGGCTCTTGAGCATCGTTTGAAGAATATAAAAGAGTTCACCGAGATAAAGCAGATGGAATATAACGCCATTATCCATCACAACGATCCTACATATGCATCTAACAAGAAGCACTTCAAAGCTGAAGAGGACGCTCTTCCCGGATATTTGCAGAAATATTTCAGCCGTATAATCCGAGTGACCAGACTTAGAGAGGTTCGTGTTCTTCTCGGATTTACAAGAGTAGACGCACCCGATCCCGATGCGGATGAGCAGCCGAACGTTGTGGCCTTAAGCAAAGGCAAGCAGGAACGCTGGCTGCCTGCAGCGGAAGTAAACGGCGAAGGTATCTTTATAGATTTTAATAAAGATACGCTTGCGGCATGGCTCAACTCACCTGCGGTGAAGGGCTTGTCGGAAAAGTACTCCGACTCCTACAGAGAATTTTGCGAGTCAAAAGGCTGGACGATTACGGTAGTGAGGAATGCAGTTTATGTTCTGATGCACACGTTTGCTCACTTGATGATTAAGCAGATGTCTATGTCATCGGGATATTCTTCTTCAGCCATTAGAGAAAGAATCTATTTTGGCGATAAAATGACCGGAATCCTGCTCTACACAGGAAGTTCTGATAAGGAAGGTTCGCTCGGTGGTTTGGTTGAACTTGGCAATATCGATCAGATGACTAATCTTATGCGGGATGCTTTCCAAGAGGCTCTTGTTTGCACGAATGACCCGGAATGCATGAGCAATTTGCCTGCTGGCAAAAACTCAAACGGCGCTGCCTGCCATTCATGCTGCATGATATCTGAAACGGCGTGCGAGAACGGAAACAGAATGCTTGACAGAGGACTTGTTGTTCCTATTCCGGGACGTGAGGAATGCTCATATTTTAAAGAATTAGTAGGTGACTTATGCCAGGTGGAAATCTAAACAAAGAGATATTTTTGAATACGGTCAAAAGCGATGTGGCTAATGGGACAACTAATGCCGAAGCAATGCTGAAGCGGAACTGTCCGGAATTATCCGATGCACATTGCGAGGATATCATAGCAACGGTTATCAGCGCCATGAATATGTCCGAAGCGGATAAGGTTTCGCTTGTGATCACAGCACCTCCGTCATTTTCTATCAACGCAAGGACTACAATGAATGTGGTTCAGTCCATGATAAATGGAGCAGAAAGAAATATCCTGATTACCGGATACTCCTTATCATCATATTTTTCAGAACTGGTTGATACAATCGTTCTTAAAAGCCAGCAAGGCGTGTTCGTGAAGTTCTTTGTGAACGATATTGATAAGCAGCCCGGATTCGATAAGATACTTCGTTACGAAGGAAGGTTCCTGAAAATTTATAACTACCATCAGGAAGATGATAAGATGGCTGCGCTTCATGCAAAGGTTATTTCGGTTGACCAGCAGCAGACCTTAATAACATCTGCAAACTTGTCCTATCACGGGCAGCAGGGCAACATAGAACTTGGCACACTGATAGAGTCAAAGCAGATAGCAAAGCAAATAGATGATGTATTTACTAAGCTGATTTTTTCAAAAGTATTTAGTGAAGTGTAGATTGGAGGTATCTATATGAACGAACAACATGGCGCAATTTACATCTTTAATAGCATATTACTGTATCCTGTAACTATCCAAACGAATGTAACCACATTTTCAAAAGTGTAACTGACAAAAAAGCAACCATTAAATCGTGTCATCGTATCGCTGAACGGGTAGTGAGGCAAATAAGAACGCTAATTTTGATACAAAGTTAGCGTTCTTTCTTTTTGCCCGAAA
>JAUNGD010000045.1 GCA_030524705.1 Lachnospiraceae bacterium
AGCTTCTGGCTGAGATCGCTGATTACTTCAGACCGATCCGTGACGAGGCTCTGGACAGCGGCCTGCTGAATCCGAAGAACCTTGGCGTAAATATCAAGACTTTGCTGTATCAGGTACCGGGCGGAATGCTCTCCAACCTGACCTCACAGCTGAAGGATCTTGGCGCAGAGGATAAGTATTACGAAGTACTGGAAGAGGTACCGCGCGTACGTAAAGACCTCGGTGAGTGCCCGCTGGTTACTCCGTCTTCACAGATCGTCGGTACACAGGCTGTTATGAACGTAATCCAGGGTGAGCGTTACAAGATGGTTCCGCAGCAGACAAAGGATGTCCTGAGCGGAAAATACGGCGCAACGGTTAAGCCGTTCAATCCAGAGGTTCAGAAGAAGTGCATCGGTGATGCAGAGATCATTACCTGCCGTCCGGCAGACCTGATCCCTGACGAGCTGGATACTCTGCGCGGCGAGATGGCACAGTGGTCTCAGCAGGATGAGGACGTTCTGTCCTACGCACTGTTCCCGCAGGTAGCTACTGAGTTCTTCAAGTACAGAGAGGCTCAGCAGAAAAAGGTAGACCCGGCGATGGCGGATACAGAAAATAAGGCGTATCCGGTATAAGCTTCCGGGCAGATGAGGACATCTGCAAAGAAGTGCTGAAAAAGAAAATATAAAGCATAGAAAACCGCTGTTTCAGAGATAGACTGGGACGGCGGTTTTTTGCGCAGCAGTTCAGCCATTGCCATGTTCGGCGGCATGGTTGCCTGAATTATTGTGCTTTTGCCAGGGATTGAAGAGAAATATTTTTTGAGTGTATAGATTTTCGGATTTAAATAACGTATAATGAAAGTAAAAGAAAGCTTGCGAATAAGGAGGGGCTGATGGGTGCTTATTTAAATCCGGGGAACAATTTGTTTCAAATGGACGCTAATTCTCAGATATATATAGATAAAACAGAGCTGATCAAGCATACGAACCGTTTGATCGGAAGCCAGCAGCGTTTTATATGTGTCAGCCGCCCCAGACGTTTTGGCAAATCAATAGCGGCCAATATGCTTGCGGCCTATTATGGGAAGGGCTGTGATTCGTCAGAGCTGTTTGACAGGTTTAAAATTGCAGGGCAGGTCGATTATAAAAAGCATTTGAATCAATACAACGTGATTGCTTTGAATATTCAGAATTTTTTCGGACTGATGCCGAATGTAGATGATGCTTTGAAGTATCTGCAAAAAAGAGTATTGAAGGAATTGAAAAGCGCTTATCCGGGCCTTGTGGATGAGGATGAAATTTTTTTAAGCATAGCGCTGGAGGATGTATACAGTAAAACACAGCAGCCCTTTGTGTTTATTATTGATGAATGGGACTGCATATTGCGGGACAGAACATATACGGACGATGACCATAAAAAATACCTGGATTTTGTCAGAAATCTCTTGAAGGACAGGGCTTATGTTGCACTGGCATATATGACAGGAATATTGCCGATAAAAAAATACGGAACTCATTCGGCTTTAAATATGTTCACAGAGTTTTCTATGACAAATTCTGGAAGCTTTGCGGAATATATTGGATTTACAGAGAAAGAGGTCCTGGGACTCTGCAGAGAGTATAACGTGGATTTTGAACTCATGAAAAACTGGTATGATGGCTATATTTTTCCAGGAGATTTGCACATTTATAATCCCAAATCGGTTGTGGACAGTTTGCTGAGGAAAAATTTTTCGAGTTATTGGACACAGACAGAAACGTATGAAGCTTTAAAGCGGTATATAGAATTAAATTATGATGGGCTGAAGGATGCTGTGACTCAAATGCTTGCAGGGGAATTAGTTCATATTGACACAGAGACTTTCCAGAATGATATGACTACCTTCAGAAACAGAGATGATGTATTGACGCTGCTTATTCACCTGGGCTATCTTGCTTTTGAGCAGGAAAGCCGCAGTGTCTTTATTCCGAATTCAGAAGTTGCCGCAGAGTTTGTAAGGTCAGTGAAAAGCTGTAAATGGGAAGAGGTAAATCTTGCGCTTGCGAATTCAGATAAGCTATTGCAGGCTACATGGAATATGGACGAAAAAGAAGTGGCAGCTATGATAGATTCTGTCCATCAGGAAAATACGTCGATTCTGACGTATAATGACGAAAATGCGCTGAGCTGTGTTATTGCATTGGCGTATTATAATGCCCGGAATGAATATATCAGGATCCGGGAATTGCCAGCGGGAAAGGGATTCGCTGATTTGGTATTTATTCCAAAACGATATTCAGACAAGCCTGCACTGGTCATAGAATTGAAGTATGATAAAACTGCGAGGGCTGCGATTGATCAGATCAAGGACAAAAATTATGTGGAAGCCTTGAAAGAATATCATGGGAATTTACTGTTGGTTGGAATCAACTATAATAAGGCAACAAAAAAGCATGAATGCCTGATGGAAAAATTGCAGATAGTTTAGGTAAAACATCCGGGAGGAATCAGTGTGAATCAAAAGACATGTTTCATCGTCGGTGCCGGCAGCTTTGACGGCATGTATATCAAACCAGAGGAGAAGGATTTTATCATTGCGGCGGATGGCGGATATACCTATCTGAAAAAAATGGGAATGGAGCCGGACGTCCTGCTTGGGGATTTTGATTCACTGGAACGTGTGCCGGAGCATAAGCATCTGGAACGGCACTCTCCGATTAAGGATGATACGGACATGGCTCTGGCGGCGGCTTATGCCAGAGAACAGGGCTGCAGCCGGTTTTTCATTTATGGCGGTCTCGGCGGGCGGCTGGACCACACCATCGGCAATCTTCAGCTTTTGATCGGGCTGTCCCGGGAGGGAGCGGAAGCCTACCTGATCGGACAGGGGAATATCATCACGGCAATTACCCGGGAGAGGGTTGAGTTTGGCGCAGAGGCGGAGGGGATTCTCTCAGTATTTTGCATGAGCGAACCGGCTTCAGGGGTATGGGAGCGCGGCCTGAAATATACGCTGACGGATGCTACGCTGGTGTGCGATAAGACACTGGGAGTCAGCAATGAGTTTACCGGGCAGGACAGCTTCGTCGAAGTACGGGGCGGTACACTGGTGCTGCTGTGGGATATAAAAAACGGGCTGCCCCGGAAACGGAGCTGCTGCGGGGAAGAAGAAACAAAAAGGCTGTAAACGTATGGCGGATGTAGTAGGAAAAGAGAACGAAAGGCTGTAAACGTATGGCGGATGCGGCGGGAAAAGAGAACGAAAGGCTGTAAATGTGTGATTGATGCGTGCAGGAGGAAGGCGGAAAGGTATGTTTGGGAGCAGGAAAAAAGAGGCGTTTTTAACAAGTAGTGCTGTTCAGTATGGGGAGATCGCCAGTGTGCTGAAAAAGGAAAATATTTCTTTTCGGACGAAGACGGTAAATCATGGAAGCCGCAGCAGGAGGACAGGCTCTGTGATAGGGGGAATCGGGGAAAATCCTTCTGCAGAAACTATGTATTATGTTTATGTTTCGGAGGAGGACCTGCCGAAGGCTAAACATTTGATAAACGAGCATATGAGAAACAGAAATAATTGAATATGAAAAGTTTGAAAGCTGTCGCCGGATTTTGGCGGCAGCTTTCATAATCTCCACGGAAACTACATATTTGTGTGGTAAAATATATGAAAAAACTGCGAAAAAAGGCATAGAGGATATTGATTTGCGGGAATGTCTTTCATAAATGCAGAAAAAAACAGTGAAAGAGGACAATATGTATCGAATACTGGTAATTGAGGACGAAGAGGACATTCAGGAGATTTTGAGAAATTATCTGACGGCGGAGGGATATGAGGTCGCTGTGGCCGGGGACGGCGTGGAGGGGATCACCAGATTTCACAGCGGCAGCTTTGACCTGATTCTTCTGGATGTGATGATGCCGAAGATTGACGGCTTCGGGACCTGCGAGCTGATCCGCCGGGAATCAGATGTGCCGATCATTATGCTGACGGCGTTAGATGAGGAGGAATATCAGATCCGCGGGCTGGACCTGAAGGCGGACGATTATATTACTAAGCCGTTTTCCGCTCCGGTGCTGATGCGTAAGATTGCGGCGGTGCTGCGCCGCTCCCATAAAGAGGAGAGCCAGCAGGAAATCTATTACCGGGGATTACGGCTGGATCTGGCGGGACATCGCGTATTTGTACAGGAGGACGGAGCATGGACGGAGGCAGAGCTGACGCAGAAGGAGTTTGAGCTGCTGCATGTGCTTCTTATCAATAAGGGCCTGGTCCTGACGAGGCAAAAGCTGTTGAATCTCGTATGGGACGAGGATTATTTCGGAGAGGAGCGGATTGTGGATACACATATTAAAAATCTGCGTAAGAAGCTGGGACAGAATTATATCACTACGATAAGGGGAGTGGGCTACCGTGTGGATAAAGAAAATGAAAAACAGTCTTACCGTTAAAATATGTCTGATGATCAGTGTACTGCTGATGGCAGCCAGCGGTCTTACGTATGCAGCGGTGGCGGGCTTTCTTCCGGTGGTCTATTCAAACCAGCTGGAGGAAAGTCTGGACGAGCTGTCGCAGGGAATGGCAGAGACTTTAAATTCATACGGATCTATTGAGGAGGCAAATGCGGCGCTGGAACTGTTTGCGGCCAGCACGGAGCTTTCCGTGGCGGTCCTGGATCAGGAGGGAAATATGGTCTGGCCGGAGCAGAGGGTCATTGAAATGAGCATAGAGTCGGCGGCGGATACCTCGGACGAGGAAGCTGATACAGAAGAAACGGGAGATTTTTCTGGCTTAGCAGATGATTTTGAAGCAGCTGTGCAGGAGGAAGGAAATAGCGTAGAGGCAATGGCCGGGGCAGTTATGGAAGATACGGACGATGCAGATACAGTAGTTGGAACATCTGCGGAGGGAGGAGCAGACAGCATAGAGGCAATGGCAGGAATATCCGCGGAGGAAGGAGCAGGCAGCATAGAGGCAATGGCAGGAACATCTGCGGAGGAAGGAACGGACAGTACGAGTGAGGACTATGCGTTTGCGGAGGCGACTGCTGTCGATGAGGATTATGCAGATGGGAACGGTGCAGATGAAGTCTGGGACGCAGTTGTATCGGAATTTTTGGATGCGACCGGGAGCAAGGCGTATTTAGTGGAAGGACAGGCGGTGAATTACAAGTATGTGTCCGATGCGGAGCTGGCCGGATTCTCCGGGAAAGATGCTTCTGCGATCAAAATGTATGATCTGAGGCTTGGAGAATCTGACTATGTGATGCTGGTTGCCGGAGGTATGCAGCCCGTAAATCAGGCAATGGAGATTCTGCGCCAAATTTTTCCGTATATTTTTGGGGTGTCGGTGGCGGTATCTTTGCTGTTTGCTCTGGTAGGTTCTTTGTATCTGACGTCTCCCATCGTAAGACTAAGCAGGATTTCCAGAAAAATGGCGGCTCTGGATTTTTCAGATCAATATACCGGAGGGCGGCAGGATGAGATCGGGGAGCTGGGGCGGAATCTGAATGAGATGGCTTCAAATCTTTCGGGAACGCTGAAGAATCTGAAGCTTGCAAATGATAAATTAAAGTCAGACATTGAACTGGAACGGGAGCTGGAACGAAAACGGATCGCATTTTTCTCGGCGGTATCCCATGAGCTGAAAACGCCCATCACAATTCTGAAGGGGCACATTTCCGGGATGCTGAGGGGGATCGGCGCATATCAGGACCGGGATTATTACCTGCAGCGTTCCATGGAAACTACGGAAAAAATGGAGGACATGGTGGGGGAACTGCTGACGGTATCCCGGATGGAGAGCAATACCTTTGTGACTCAGATTACGGATCTGGCGGAGCTTATGAGACTTCAACTGGCGGATCTCACGGAGCTGATGGAGGAGAGAGACCTGGAGCTGGAGGCGGAGCTGCCGGAGCATCTGTATGCCGAGGTAAATTCCGGCATGATGGAAAAGGTGTTCCGAAATTTCCTGACGAATGCGATTCGCTATACGCCGTCAGGAGAAAAAAATCAGATACGGATTTTTCTTCGGGAAGCCTCCGAAGAGGAAGGACAGAACGGTATCTTCTGTTCTGTGGAAAACACCGGCGTACATATTCCAGAGGAATGTTTGCCGCGCCTGTTTGACGCCTTTTACCGCGTGGAATCCTCCCGCAGCCGCAAAACAGGTGGAAGCGGGCTGGGACTGTACATTGTGCGGATGGCGTTGGAGCAGCACGGGGCAAGCTACGGAGTAGAGAATACCCTGGAGGGCGTACGGTTTTTCTTTGAGTTGTGTTAGGCAGTACGCAGAAAGCCGTTTTTAAATTGGAAGGATAATAGGAATATGATCCAGAAAAATTGTTGCAAAAGTATCTGCTATATATGCTATCATAAAGAAAATGGTGAATTGTAAAAGGAGTTGATAAGAAAGCATGAAGAATATGAAAATAGATGCAAACGGAACAGAAATTAGAGTAATGGGAGATGTTGTAAATGAAGAAGCATACATTTCTTTGACTGATATAGCTAAATACAAAAATCCAGATAATGCTTTTATTGTGGTTGCAAACTGGATGCGTAATCATTCAACAATTTCTTTCTTAGGTTTGTGGGAACAAATTCATAACCCCAATTTTAAACCTATCGAATTCGATAGGTTTAAATCAGAGGCAGGAGATAATGCGTTTACACTGACACCACAGCAGTGGATAAAAGCAACAGATGCAGTCGGCATCATATCGAAATCAGGACGGTATGGCGGTACTTATGCTCATACAGATATTGCTTTTGAGTTTGCATCATGGATTTCACCAGAGTTTAAACTTTATATTATCAAAGACTATCAGAGACTAAAGAAAGATGAAGCAAATCGTCTTGTGATAGGCTGGGACGCTAAGAGGGAGCTTTCAAAAATAAATTACCATATTCATACAGGCGCAATAAAAGAATTTTTGATAACACCTACGTTATCCCCACAGGAAATGGCTTATACATATGCTTCGGAAGCAGACATTTTAAACATGGCTTTATTTGGAAAAACAGCGGCACAATGGAGGAGTGAAAAAGGAGTAAGCGGGAAGACTCCTAATATCAGAGACTTTGCTTCGGCAGAGGAGTTGGTTGTTTTGATAAATTTGGAAGATACTAATGCAGATTTGATAAGACAAGAAGTCCCTAAAATTGAAAGACTAAAAATATTAAGAGAAAAAGCATATCGACAACTTGAGATCCTTAAAAAGAATCAGGACGCTATTGTGGCATTGAGGAAAAATCTTATAGAAGATGCGTAAAACAAGAACAAAATAAGAAAAAACCATTTTTCCCATGTTTTCTCGTCTCCACAGAAAACACATATAAACTACAAGAGGGCTCCAGATAACGCTGATAAGATAAGCGCATAAATCAAATATCGAAAGGAGTTCTTTACTATGAAAAGAAAAACAGTAGCATTATTACTTGCAGGAGCAATGACAGCAGCGGCCGGTGGAAGCGCCCAGGCAATGACCTACGGATATTCCATGGAAGGGAAGAATGGGACAATCACCTATTATGAATACGGAAATGCCATCGCTGCAGAAATGGAGGAGGAAACCGAAGCGGCAAAGGAACCGCAGACGGATGCCGAAAAGAAGGAGATGGAGCAGAGACATAAAATTGAGATGCAGGAGTCTCTTGCTTATCTGAAAGAATTCGGAGTGACCTACGACGGCGAGAAGGATGTGATCTGGTATCAGGGAAAGCAGGTGCGATGGCTGATCGACGAGCAGTTCGGAGAAGGATATAAGGCGTTTCAGATGCCGGAGGGGGAGATTGATGTATATACGGTCCGGGATGAAAATTTTCAGCTCACCGGAGTAAGAGAGGCCACGCAGGAAGAATTTGATGAGCGCACGAGAAAGGATGCACAGGCTGAAGCGCTGAGCCAGAACGGCGTACGGCTTACCTTCGTGGAGGAGATGAATGCGGTGGCGGTTCCCGGCGGGGGAGACGACAGCATCATTTATTCGATCAGCGTGGACACAGAAGCAGCACAGGATGAATCGGCGTCCAGTGAGGCAGTAGAGAATGAATCGGCGTCCAGTGAGGCAGTAAGGGATGAGCTGGCGTCCGGTGGGACAGCACAGGATGAAACGGCATCCAGCGGGACGGTAAGGGATGAGCTGACGTTCAATGTGGCGGAGGGAACACAGCGTGACGTCCCGGAAATTGATTTTTCGATAGAAGCCGCAGACACATTCGGCGATACGATTGAGGAGGGCGAATATCTGGCGGAGACAAAGAAAAGACGTGAAGAGTACAGGAATGTGGGAATAGATTATGAGGACACAAACGGGTGCTGGACCTGGAATGGAAGGCCCATCTTTTGGCTGGTGGACGAGGACGGAAGCATGTATCAGAACGCAGACGGCAGGGAGGATAAAATTTATATTCTGGTAAAACGGAATGGAGACGGCAGTGTAAAGGAGGCAAAACAGATCACAGTGGAAGACGTTATGGCAGAGCGGATCCTGCGGATGGAAGAAGAAACAGAGTTGAATTAAACGTAAATTTGTGTTATACATGAAAACAAAAAAGAGATAAAGCGGGGAAAGCGATGGAACAGCAGTATCCAAAAAAATCATATCGTTTATTTATTATCTGGCTGACGGCCTTTGCGGTCATACTGACCGCAGGAGCGTTAAAAAAGCCGAATATTGCAGGGCTTGGAGCTGTCAAATCCGTAAGCGTCATGCTGTATGTCATGCTGGATACTCTGTTCCTTCTGATTCTGCTGACACAGAATATCTACTGGACAGCCGGCGTGTCCTATGAGGAGGCGGCGGGGGCAGGAACGAGGGCCAGAAGGAACTATGCGCTGCGGCAGCTGGCGGTTTTTCTTGCGGCTACGGCGGTTTATCTGGCATATTGTTTTGTGGCCGCGCCCCGCTGGAGCCTTGGCTCCGCCTGGGATTCCATGGCGGCGGGGGCCGTGGTGTGCATCGCCTCGGCTGCCGCCGGAAGACTCCGTTTATAACGCCTTTGGGTCTGTCTGAAAATGTGTAGGCCTGTCTGAAAACCTGTTGGCTGATTTGAAAGCGTGTAGGCCTGTCTGAAAACCTGCGGATCGGATGCACTTGTGAAGTTATACTTGTCCTTCTGTGGTTCCTGTCATATAATAAAAGACAGATGCAGAAAAAGCAGGGAGGACGACCAATGCTTTGGGCTTTTGGTAATAAAAAGAATTCCAGAACAAAGTTCATATGGCTGACAGTTTTTCTGTTTTTTGTGGAGCTGGCTGTTATTTCCGGCAGGACCGATGTGACAGTATTTCTGCCGCATGACGCAGAGGGACAGGCTGCGCATGTTGTCACGATGGGGAAAAGCCCGGAAGCTCCTGCTGCTGTACTGTCCTCAGTATCAGGAGGCGCAGAAAATATTCTGTGTGCTGCGTCCAGGGAACAGAGAATACTGACCAGAGCAGTGCCCAGAGTACACGTTTTTGTGTGCGGGTTGTTTTTGCTTTGCCTGCATCAGATTCTCCGGCAGATGCTGTACATCGTGTCGGACGGTAAATCTTACCGCAGGTCAAATTACATACTGACGTATATTTACAATATTGTTTACCTGTAAATTCCCGGCCTTTCTTCCGATGTAAAATTACGGAAAGGAGGAGGCAGGGATGGCTGGAAACATACTGATGGGAATTATTATGATCGCCGCGTGCGGCGTCACATTCTGGTGTGTATGGAACGAAAAGCGCAAGTAACGGAAACAGCATGGATATAGGCTGAAAAAGAACCGGGATATTACAGTATATTCCGGTTTTTTTATGCAAAAAGATAATTGACACGGGTTTTGAAGAGTGGTATTGTAAAATTCATAAAAATTCAATATAACTTATTATTATGAGGAGGTCACAGTTATGAAAAAATTAATGGCAGCAGTACTTGCAGGCGCTATGGTATTATCCTTCGGAATGACAGCTATGGCAGAGGACGACAATGTTCTGGTTATGGCTACAAACGCAGAATTCCCGCCGTACGAATTCCGTGAGGGTGACGAGATTGTTGGTATCGACGCTGAGGTTGCAGGTCTGATCGCGGACAAGCTGGGCATGGAGCTGCAGATCGACGATATGGCATTTGATTCCGTATTGGCGGCAGTTCAGTCCGGCAAGGCGGATATTGCTATGGCAGGTATCACAGTTACCGAAGAGCGTAAGATGTCTGTTAATTTTACAGATACATACACAAAGGCAACTCAGATGATTATTGTTGCAGAGGACAGCGAGATTCAGGGACCGGATGATCTGGAAGGCAAGACCATCGGCGTTCAGCTCGGAACAACGGGAGACATCTATGTTGACGACGTTCCAGACGCATCTGTAGAGCGTTACAACAAGGGCTTTGAGGCTGTACAGGCTCTTCTTCAGGGTAAGGTAGATGCAGTCGTGATCGACGGCGAGCCGGCAAAGGTATTCGTTTCACAGAACGAAGGCATTAAGCTTCTGGATGAGGCATTTACAGAAGAAGAGTATGCAATCGCCATCGCAAAGGACAATGATGAGCTCCTGGAGAAGGTAAACACTGCACTGAACGAGCTGAAGGACAACGGAGAGTTCCAGAAGGTTGTTGATAAATACATCAGCAGCGACGATGCGGAAGAAGCTGAGACTGAAGCAGCTTCAGAGGCTGAGACAGAGGCAGTTACAGAATAAAGCTGAAACAGTTTCAGGATTTTACTGTTAACCGAATAAGAGGATAAAGGCATGGGAGTGCTGCGATGAAGAGATCGGGCACTCCCATGAGAGGTTATAGATATGTTTCAGAATTTTCAGGATAAATTTTATCTCAATTTTATTATGGACGACCGGTGGAAATATCTGGTAAACGGTTTGAAAACGACGCTGACCGTTACTTTTTTTGCGGTTATCATCGGTATTTTGCTGGGCTTTCTCGTGGCGGTTATCCGCTCTACCTGTGAAAAAACGGGAAAGATGAAAATACTAAATTTTATCTGCAAAGTTTACCTGACAGTGATTCGCGGTACTCCGGTGGTCGTTCAGCTTTTGATTATTTATTTTGTCGTTTTTGCTTCCGTGAAGATCGACAAGACATTTGTGGCGATTCTTGCCTTCGGCCTTAATTCCGGCGCGTATGTGGCAGAGATCATCCGCGGCGGCATCATGTCCATTGACAACGGACAGTTCGAGGCGGGCAGAAGCCTGGGCTTCAGCTATCCGCAGACGATGATTTATATTATTCTTCCCCAGGTATTTAAGAACGTTCTTCCTTCTCTGGGAAATGAGTTTATCGTGCTTTTGAAGGAAACCTCTGTGGCCGGTTATATCGCTTTGGAGGATCTGACGAAGGGCGGCGATATTATCCGAAGCAGAACGTATGACGCGTTCATGCCGCTGATCGCGGTGGCGATCATTTATCTTATTATGGTGCTGGCCTTTAGCAAGCTGCTGAGTATTCTGGAGAGGAGGCTGCGAAGCAATGAACGATAATGATGTTTTGATCAAAATAGAGAATCTTCAGAAGAGCTTTGGAAGCCTTGACGTGCTCTGCGGAATCACGACGGAGATCAGAAAGGGTGAGGTTGTGGCGATCATAGGCCCTTCCGGCTGTGGAAAATCCACTTTTCTGCGTTCTCTGAATCTTCTGGAGCAGCCTACGGGAGGTACGATTACCTTCGAGGGCGTGGATATCACAGATAAAAGAGTAAACGTCGATAAAATGCGCCAGAAGATCGGTATGGTGTTCCAGCAGTTCAATCTGTTTCCGCATATGACGATTAAGAAAAATATCATGCTGGCTCCGGTGAAGCTGAAGGTCATGAGTGAGGAAGAGGCTTCCCGGAAGGCTGACGAGCTCTTGTACCGTATCGGCCTGCCGGATAAGGCAGATCAGTATCCAGATATGCTTTCCGGCGGACAGAAGCAGCGTGTGGCGATTGCCCGGGCGCTGGCCATGAATCCCGATGTTATGCTGTTTGATGAGCCGACCTCGGCCCTGGACCCGGAGATGGTAGGCGAAGTGCTTGACCTCATGCGGGAGCTGGCGCAGTCCGGTATGACCATGATCGTCGTTACCCACGAGATGGGATTTGCCAAAGAGGTAGCCAGCCGGGTTCTGTTTATTGACGAGGGAAATATTAAAGAAGAAAATACGCCGGCAGAATTCTTTTCCAATCCCAGCAATCCCCGGCTTCGGGATTTTCTGTCAAAAGTGCTTGTCTAATTGAGCTTTTTCTAATAGAATTAAAAAAGTTTTCCTTGCAGTACTGGTTTTGTTCCATGCTCCGGGGATCGTGCCGGGTATTATCCGATGATCACCGTAAATAACAGCAGTGCAAAATCACGTTGCAATTCACTTACCTAAGTGGTAAGATGTTTTACAAATAGAAAATAAGGAGAATAAAAATGAGCAAGAGACCAACAGTATTAATGATTCTGGACGGATACGGATTGAATGACAAAAAGGAAGGAAATGCAATTGCCCTGGCAAAGACTCCGGTGATGGATGAGCTGATGGCTACGTGTCCTTTCGTGAAGGGATATGCCAGCGGTCTGGCGGTGGGTCTGCCGGATGGACAGATGGGAAACTCTGAGGTAGGCCATCTGAATATGGGTGCAGGACGTATCGTATATCAGGATCTTACCCGGATCACAAAAGAAATCGAAGACGGCGTATTTTTTGATAATGCAGAGCTGAAGCGTGCTATGGAGAATGCAAAGGAGAATAATTCCAGTCTTCATATGTACGGCCTTCTTTCCGACGGCGGCGTTCACAGCCACAATACACACCTGTATGCATTGCTGGAGATGGCTAAGAAATACGGCCTGACAAAGGTATATGTACAT
Organism: Lachnospiraceae bacterium; assembly: GCA_030524705.1. GTDB lineage: Bacteria > Bacillota > Clostridia > Lachnospirales > Lachnospiraceae > Choladousia. Next base: position 12,797 of record JAUNGD010000045.1, read on the forward strand.
TGCTTCCTGGACGGACGTGACACACCGCCAGCATCAGGCAAGGACTATGTTCAGGCACTGGCAGATAAGATGCAGGAGATTGGTGTGGGAGAGATCGCAACGGTTATGGGACGTTACTATGCAATGGACCGTGACAACCGCTGGGATCGTGTTGAAAAGGCATACCGCGCGCTGACACTGGGCGAGGGAGATCAGGCTTCTTCAGGTGTTGAAGCAGTGGCACAGTCCTACGCAAAGGACGTCACCGATGAGTTTGTTGTCCCGACTGTTGTTATGAAGGAAGGCGCTCCGACTGCAACGGTACAGGATAAGGATTCTATCATCTTCTTCAATTTCCGTCCGGACCGTGCAAGAGAGATTACCCGTACATTCTGCTGCGATGACTTTAATGGATTTGACCGTGGAGCACGTAAGCAGGTCACATACGTATGCTTTACCGAGTATGATGTGACCATCCCGAACAAGACAGTCGCTTTCCCGAAGGTATCTGTGACAAATACCTTTGGCGAATACCTTGCAGCCCATGGACTGAAGCAGGCAAGAATCGCAGAGACAGAGAAGTACGCACACGTTACCTTCTTCTTCAACGGCGGTGTGGAAGCTCCGAACGAGGGTGAGGACAGAATTCTCGTAAACTCTCCGAAGGTGGCTACTTACGACCTGCAGCCGGAGATGAGCGTATATTCCGTATGCGAGAAGGTAGTGGATGCAATTACATCCGGCAAGTATGATGTGGTGATTACGAACTTTGCAAATCCGGATATGGTGGGACATACCGGTGTGCTGGAAGCTGCAATAAAGGCAATCGAAGCGGTTGACGAGTGTGTCGGCAAGGTAGTTGCGGCGGTGAAAGAGACAAATGCCCAGATGTTTATCTGTGCTGACCACGGAAACGCAGAGCAGTTGATTGACTATGAGACAGGCGCTCCGTTTACTGCACATACAACAAATCCGGTGCCGTTCATCATTGTGAACTGCGACGAGAAGTACGGTCTCAAGGAGGGTGGACGTCTTGCGGATATCGTTCCGACGCTGATTGAACTGATGGGGATGGAACAGCCGGCAGAGATGACAGGAGAATCCCTTCTGATCGAAAAGTAGAAAGCAGAACAGACAAATAAAAACGGACAGGGGCAGGGCCAGAAAGTGGCCTTGCCCTTATTTTAGATTATACACAGAATTACTATCAGATTTTCACATTTCGGACACAAAAACCCATTATAGTAAAAACAACGAAAGAGTAAAGGAATACAGAAAGGGGATTCTTTATGAACGATAATAGAAAAGAAAAAAGAAACAGACTGAACGCATGGAAGCGTTACGGTGCGATTTTTATGGCAAGCGTGCTTCTCACCGGAAGCGCTGCAGGAGTTGGCAGCCTGGTTTCAAAGGACACGGTTCAGGCTGAAGAGAAGAAGGAAGTCACCCTGAATATTGCGGAAGACGATGCAAAGGACGAAAATGCGGATGCAAAAGATGAGAATGCCGATGCGGAGGATAAGAACGAAGATGTGAAGGACGAGGATGCCGATGACGACAGCGATGATAAAGGTACGCAGCTTATCATTGCTGAGCCGGAGGAGGCAGAAGAGACGGAAGAGAAGCGTACTTTCGAACCGATTGATAAGGTGCAGGCGGATACGTCAGCCATTGTCACGACAGACGTATCCAATATCGTAGAGAACTGCATGCCGTCTATCGTATCAATTACGACTAAATCTGTCGAAGAGGTTGAAACCTATTTTTACGGAGTCCAGGAATACGAGGCAGAGGGGGCAGGCTCCGGCATCATCATTGCACAGAATGACGAGGAGCTTCTGGTAGCCACCAACAGCCATGTGGTTGCGGATTCTACGGATCTTTCTGTTGGATTTACCGTGGATGCAGAGGAACCGGAGGATCTGGTGGTTCCGGCCAAGATTAAGGGTATGGACAAAAATTATGAGCTGGCAGTATTGGCGGTGCGTCTGGAGGATATAAAGGATGAAGTCAGGGATCAGCTTAAGATAGCTACCCTGGGCAGTTCCGACAGCCTCAAGGTCGGCGAAGCATCCATAGCCATCGGCAATGCGCTGGGCTACGGACAGAGTGTTACCTGCGGCATCATCAGCGCACTGAACCGTGAAGCGACGATTGATAATTTCACAAAAGAGCTGATCCTCACGGATGCATCAATCAATTTCGGCAACAGCGGCGGAGCGCTTTTGAATTCAAAGGGCCAGGTGATCGGTATCAATGTGGCGAAGGAAGCAGGAGATTCCGCGGAAGGTATGGGTTACTCTATCCCCATCGACACGGCGATCCCGGTGCTCAAGAACCTGATCAATAAAGAGACGAGAGATAAGATGTCAAACAGCGAGCGCGGTTATCTTGGCGCTACGGTTGTGAACGTTTCAACAGATGCGAAGGAGCTGTACAATATGCCGGAGGGCGCGTTTGTATCCGAGGTCAGTGAAGATTCCGCAGCAGAAAAGGCCGGTATCAAGAAGGGCGACGTCATTACAAAATTTGACGGAGAGTCGGTGACAAGCTCCGATGACCTGATTGACAAGATCAGCTACTATGCGGTAGGAGAGACAGTTACCATCGAAGTACAGACTGCCAACAGCGGTGAATATGAGAGCCGTGAGGTTGAGGTGACGCTGCAGAAGGGAACGGCAGTGCAGACAGAGGAGACGGAGGACGAAGAGGACTACGACTCAGATGATGGGATACAGCAATTCAATTTCCCGGAGGATGGTTTTCCGTCAGGAGACGATTTCAATATGTTTCCGTTCGGAAATGGGAACGAAATATTTTAAATAGGTTTTAACATATAATAAAAATTGCAATTTTTTGCTATTCGCAAGAAATTGCAATTTTTATATGTCCGAAAATTTCTCTTTCGCAAATACTTTCAACTCGTCTGCAAATTTCTTGAATTTTTCCTTTCCCTTTAAAATGGTAAAATATGGTTGTAAACAGTTAAGGATAACGGCACCCGCCGTTCTTAACCAACAGTTTCGTGATAAAGTCGTGGTCAGAAGGGCCATGCGGTAAGGAGGAAAGAAGAATGAAAAGAAAAGCAGCAAAAGTATTAGTAGCAGCAGCGTTGGCATCCAGTATGCTGGCATCTACAGCAATGGCTGAAGGAGCAACTGCAGGTGTGGTTTGGTACAATTTCGCAGATACCTTTATTGCCAATGCACGTCAGTGCCTGAATAGCATTGCAGCCGAGGACGGAACTATCACAATCACCGATGCGGACAGCGAAAATGACATCACTGTTCAGGGAAATAATGTGAGCAATTTCTATACTCAGGGTGTGAAATATCTGATTCTGAACAATATCAACAATGCGGCGTCCGATGAGATCGTAAACCAGATGAAGGACGAGGGAGTGATCGGCATTTTTGCAAACACCACCAGCCCCTCCGACGCAGCATTTGAGAGCAATGAGAATCTGTGGTATGTATCCTCTGTATCTACTCAGTCCGGTGAAAATATGGGAAATGCACTGGTTGATTATTTCAATACTCATGAAAACTGGGACAGAAACGGCAATGGCAAGGTTGACTTCATCCTGCTTCAGGGAATCCTGACCTTCAGTGACACCATCAACCGTTCTTCCTACAGTTTGGCAACGATTGAAGGCGCCGGCTATGAGCTGGGCTCCTGCATCGGCGGTGACGATGTGACTGGCGTTAAGGGCGGCGATTTCATTAACGGCGTACTCTGCAACTTCTCCCGTTCTGATGCACAGGAAAATGTAGAGGCTCTGATTTCAAGCTTCGGCGACGACATTGACTGTATCATCGCAGATAATGATGACGAGGCTCTGGGTGCAATTGCAGCTTTGCAGGCACATGGATATTTCACGAATGATGATAACTATATTCCGGTGGTTGGCGTTGATGCTACGGCAGCCGGATGCGAAGCGATTAAAGCGGGCACTATGCTGGAAACCAGTCTGAATAACCCGGTGAAGCTTGCAAAGAGTATTTACAAATTAATGTACCTGCTGGAGAACGGCGAGGAAGTTACCACGGAAACGATAGGCATTGATGGCGTAAGCGTAGAAGGCCACAGTATTATGATCGACTACATTTCTATTACTGCCGATAATGTGGATGAGGCAAATTACGACATTACCGATACTGCTTTCTAAGTAACTTTAATGACAGAAAGAATCAGGGACTGATAAAATTGTCTGATGGGGTTTTCTGTTTCCGGTGGTGGGAGAGCTCCCGGCATCGAGACGGAAAACCTCGTTATTTTTCAGGTCCCGTTAAATTAGGAGAGGACAGTTATGAGTAATTCCGAATATGTTTTGGAGGCGGTGGAGCTGACCAAAACCTTTCCCGGGGTAAAAGCGCTGGACAAGGTTTCCCTGCGGGTAAGGCCCGGAACCGTACATGCATTGATGGGTGAGAACGGAGCGGGAAAATCTACCCTGATGAAATGCATTTACGGCATTTATTCTCCCGATGAAGGTTCCATTTCCATGAACGGGCAGCAGGTACATATCACCAGTCCGAGAAATGCCATGGATCTGGGAATCGCAATGATCCATCAGGAGCTGCACCCGGTACGGCCCCAGACGGTGGCGGAGAATATTTTTCTGGGAAGGATCCCATATAAAAAAGCAGCCGGCGTGCGCTGGGTGGACAAGGCTGCATTGATCAATGGAACAAAAAAAGTGTTTGAGCAGTTGGGACTGGATATTGACCCGAAGCAGAAGGTAGCTGAGCTTTCCACTTCCTACTGCCAGTTGATTGAAATTGCCCGCTCCGTGTCTATTGGGGCGAAGGTCGTGATTATGGATGAGCCGACTTCTTCCCTGACAGAGACCGAGACGGAAATTCTGTTCCGTATTATCCGTCAGTTAAAGGCGGAGAATGTGGCCATTATCTATATTTCTCACAAAATTGATGAGATTCTGCAGATTTCTGACGAAATTACGATTATGCGTGACGGACAGAATGTAGGCACCTGGCTGGCCAGTGAAATGACGACGGATATGATTGTGGCCCGCATGGTGGGGCGTGAAATGACAGACCGTTTCCCACATAAGAAACATACGCCGGGAAAAGATTATCTGAAGGTGGAGAATTTTACCAGCACCAATCCACATTCCTTTAAAAATGTCAGCTTTACTGTGCGTAAAGGTGAGATATTCGGTATCGGAGGTCTGGTTGGGTCTCAGCGAAGCGAGCTGATGGAGGCGCTGTTTGGCCTGCACAGCGTTGCAGAAGGTAAAGTTAGTATCGACGGTAAAGAAGTCCATATTAAACAGCCGGTGGATGCGATCAAGAATGGTATGGCTCTGTTGACAGAGGACCGTAGAAAGACCGGTATTATCGGTCCGGCTTCTATCACGGATAATACCCTGGTGGTGGAACAAAATGTAAATTCGAAACGGTATTATATGGGAAGCCTTCCTTTCATCGACAATGGAAAACGCAACCAGGATGCCCAGAAATATGTGGATATGCTCCGCACTAAGACTCCCACGCTGAAAACTGCCATTAAAACATTATCCGGCGGCAATCAGCAGAAGGTACTCCTGGGACGCTGGCTTTTGACGGAACCGGATATTCTGATCCTGGATGAGCCCACCCGGGGTATTGATGTAGGAGCAAAATACGAAATTTATGAGCTGATGGAGCAAATGGCGCAGAATGGAAAATGCGTGATTATGATCAGCTCTGAAATGCCGGAGCTGATGGGTATGTCTGACCGGATCATGGTAATGTGTGAAGGACATAAATCCGGTATTCTGGAAGGCCCGGAAGTGACCGATGAGAAAATTATGTTGCTGGCAAGTACGTTTGAGGCCGGCAGGGAGGAAAAGAAATGAAATCGAAAAATATGTCAAAGTTTCTGATGGATAACATCCTGTATATCTGTCTGTTGTTGATGATTGTAATAATTGCAGTTATTTCCCCATCCTTTATCTCCGTGCGGGTACTCAGCGATGTGCTGATTCAGAGTGCGCCGAAGATTTTGCTGGCAATGGGTATGTTGGTGGTCATTATTGCCGGAGGCATGGATATGACCGTTGGCCGTCTGGCAGGTCTTGGCGCCGTAGTTTCCGGTACACTGGCACAGCAGGCGACTTATTATATTAAATTCTGGCCTTCATTACCGGAGTTGCCGTTGATCGTTCCTGTAGTTGTCTCTATCCTGGTTGGTATGATTTCTGGTTTTATTACAGGCGTGATTATTTCAAAACTGCGGGTGCCGGCTTTTCTGGCTGGTCTTGGCCTGCAGCTGATTATTTACGGCGGCACACTGCTGTTCATGAAAAAGGCGCCGAATAACTCTCAGCCGCTGGCAGGTTACCGGACAGATTTTACCACGTTTGGTACCGGCTCTGTTTTGGGGATCAATTACCTGATCATTGTTGCGATTGTAGTGATGGTTGTTGTATTTGTGATTTTGAACAAAACTACACTGGGTAAAAATATTTATGCGACAGGCGGTAACCGGGAAGCAGCCAAGGTGGCAGGTATCAATGTATTTAAGATAGACATGTTTGTCTATATTCTTTCCGGGGCATTGGCCGCATTGGCCGGATGTATGCTGGCGGCCCGTACCGGAAGCGCTAATGCAGGCTATGCGGAAGGGTATGAGATGGATGCCATTGCCAGCTGTATTATCGGAGGCGCTTCCTTTACCGGCGGTATCGGTAATGTACCGGGGGCTTTGCTGGGAGTTATTATTTTCAGCGTAATCAGCTACGGCCTGACTTTCGTGGGCTTAAGCTCCTACTGGCAGAATATCGTGAAGGGCTTGATCATTATTGTATCTGTAGCATTGGATATGAGAAAGTATGCTTCTGACAAATAATTAATTTTTATGTATAATAAACCTGTTCGGTCTGTTTTCAATGTATGAGCAGATAAACAGGGAGGGGGAGGCTGCCGGTGAAACACGATAGGATTTATAAATGGGCAGGCGCGGTATTTCTGATTCTTATGGTTATATTGAGTCTTTTGTTCGGTCTGTATTTATCGCGTGGAGGAAGCGCAGCAAACCAGAGCATTTCTTCCATGACAAGAGTTTCTGTCATTCTCCCCCATGAAAATGACGGATACTGGGAACTGATCCGTGATGGTATTAAAGAGGCAGAGGAAGAGCTGGGAGAGGAAAATGGTATTGATATCAGTATTTTGATTCCTCAGCTGAACTATAATGTAGCTCAGATGATTGATCTGCTGAAGCAGCAGATTGCAGCCAGAGTGGATATAATCGTGGTGCAGGGCAACGGAGACGAGGAGTTTAACAGTACCCTGGAAAAGGCGTACAGCCAGGGTATCAAGATTATTTGCGTTGATACGGACAGTGCGGAAGCTCCCAGGGATCTGTATATTGGTACGGACAATGCAGCCGCCGGTGAAATGCTGGGAGAGCATCTGGCAGAGCTTGCCGGAGGCCGGGCAAAGACGGCGGTGATTTCCGGAGAATTGGGTTATCCGAATCTGGAGCAGAGACTTCAGGCCGTAGAGGAGGTTCTGAAGGAGTATCCGGAAATGGAGATCAGTTCTGTCAGTTATGACGCCTATGACGGTCTGACGGCAATGCGGCTGTTTCATCAGAAGAGCGAAGGAGCAGATGCGCTGTTGTTTCTGGAAGGAACGGGTGGAACGTCCCTGGAAAAGATTTATCAGGAACATTCGCAGGAATATGAGTATATATTGGGATTTGATGCTTATGAAGGGGTTCGGAAAGGGGTATTGGACGGCATTGTGAAGCAGGATACTCATCAGATGGGCCGCCGGGTGGTAGAGGAAATTGCCAGATATATTCAGGAAGGTTCCTTTAGCTCCGAACGTATCTATACGGATATTTATTGGATGACCAGTGATAATTATGAAGAAATCATGATGATCACCGATCCGGGCAAGCTGACAGAAACATTAGAAAATGAGGATACAGCATGAAAAAATCCGGTTTTCTGAATACAGTAGAAAAGAAATATATTGTGGGCTATGGGATTGTAGGCGTATTTTCTGTGTTGTTTATGCTGGTGGCAATAGTCTGCAACACCTATGTTTCCAATCACTATAAAAACGCTATTGAAGAATTGCTTTCCGTGAATCATCTGGAGCGTGCAGTGGATGATCTGAACAGCAGCGTAAATCTGACGTATCTGTTTCTGACAGAGACAGGGGTGGAGGATTATGCTTTAGAGCGCGTCCAGGTTGAGCAGTATCTGCAGGAAATCGACAGCCAGATGGAGAAAAAATTCAGCAGAGAGGTGATGGACGCCTGTGAGACAGTACGCTCCTATGTGGTGGAAAGTGATGCTCTGATGGAGAAAATGAAGGTATATTTTTCCGAAAGCAGGTACAAGAGTGTCGAAAACGCGGAAGACACCTACAACGGTCTTCAGGAAATTTACTCATTTGTCGCACTGCGGTTCCAGAATGCCTATTCGGAGAAATTGAATACTCTGAGCCGGCTGGAAAACCAGCTGAACAGACTGCAAAGCAATGCTATTCTGGTACAGGTAGGTATTTTGATTGCAGCATCTCTATGCAGCATGATTTATTTGGTGAAGGTAATCAGCTCTGTTTCCCGCTCTATTGCCACGATGCACAGAGGGGTGGAGTCTATTCAGGAAAATGTGTTTGAGGCACAGGCGATTCAGATTGAAAGCAATGATGAGTTTGAGGGATTTGCCAGGGCATTTAACCATATGATAGAGATTATTCAGAAACAGATGCGGGAGCTTGAGGAAAATGCGGACATTAAAGAGCAGCTGGCGGAAATGGAAATTAAAAATCTGCGGATGTTCAGTGAATTGCAGAAAAGTCATCTGGATTTTCTGCAGTCCCGGATCAATCCCCATTTTCTATTTAACACCTTGAATATGATTTCTTCCCTGGCCAGGATTGAAAATGCGGACAAATGTGCGGAGCTGATGGAGATCACCGCCGCTTTTTTGCGCTACAATCTGGATAATATCACAAAAACGGTAACGTTGGAGAAAGAAGTGAAAAACCTGAAGGATTATGTGGCAATACAGGAATGCCGTTATGGAGGAAGATACGGTTATTGCTTCGAGGTAGATGAGCGGTGTCTGGATTTTTCCATGCCCTGCATGATACTGCAGCCTCTGGTCGAAAATTCCATCCAGCATGGTATCGCTATGATGTGGGAGGGCGGCATGGTTTGGATAAGGGTGTATCCTTCAAAAGACAGGATCTGCCTGGAGATCAGTGACAATGGCGCAGGTATGACAGAAGAACAGATTAAGGCTATTTATGAGGATTTGCAAAGGAATAAATCATCCAGCAGCCATATCGGGATCAGGAATATTTACCGGCGGCTCCGGCTGTTTTACCACGATGATGTCCTGTTTGAGCTGCGAAACATGGATCCGGGTCTGAAAATCCTTATATCCCTGCCAGGACAGGAGGTTCAAAAAGATGAAACTGACAATGGTAATTGCGGATGATGAGCCGATTGTATTAAAAAGTGAAGAGATTTTTTTGAAAAAAGAGTTTCCGGATATTGAGATCATAGGTATAGCAGAGAACGGAGTACAGCTGAAGCAGATGCTGGAACGGCTGAAGCCGGATATGGCCATGGTGGATATTCATATGCCGGGGCTTTCTGGTATTGAAGTAATCGAGCTTCTGCGTCATAAAAATTGTGCCACGCATTTTATCATAAATACGGCATACAGCGATTTTGATTATGTAAAAAAGGCGTTAGATCTGAAAACAGACGGCTATCTGTTAAAACCCTCGAAAAGGGAGGAGAAGCTGGAAGTGATCAACCGTCTGTGTGATACAATTGAGCAGGAAAAACAGAAAAACCTTCGTAAAAGCGGACTGGAATCCGCCCTGAGTGTGGTAAATTCGGTGCTTGGCAGTGAGATCCTTATGTCTGTGTTTGCAGAGAACCGGGATGTAGAAGGGTTTGAAGCATATTGCAAGATCAATAATATTACCTTTACGGGCGGATGTATTGCCACGTTTCTTCTCAAGACCAAAAAGGACATTAGCAAACGGAGACTCAATGGCGAACTGGAAACGTGCCTGCGGGGACTGTGTGAATTCCTGGTTACCGTTACATCCCGGGGCGTGGTGGTCATGTTCTTTGTACCCGGGGAGATTGAGCGGGAACGCCGCAGAGACTGGTGTGTGGAGCTTGCACAGCTTGTAGCATCTCATATGGAGGCGCAACTGGGGACTCCGTGTCTTTTCGGCATAGGAAGAGTATACGATTCCTTTCCGGAAATGGGAAATTCCTATCAGGACAGTGTGAAGGAACTGCAGGCCGGACGAAAGCAGGAGAGCATGCTGCCGGTTCCGGAAAATGCAGATAAAATCCAGGCATATGTCGATTAGACAAAGGAATACGTGGAAACCTGGTTCAGAAAAGATATTTCTCTGATAGACAGTGCGGAAAGTGTAGGCATCAGTCCCTATTATCTGAGCCATATTTTTAAGGAACGTACAGGACAGACCTTCGTGGAGTATCTGTCTCAGGTGCGTATTGAGGAAGCAAAGAGGCTCTGCAGCGATACCACCCTCAGCCTCAAAGAAATTTCCGAGCAGTGCGGGTATCTGAATATCACCTATTTCTGCAAGGTTTTCAAACGGCTGACAGGGAAAACGATAGGGGAGTACAGAAAAATGCTGAAACCATAAAACTAAATGGTATGCGGAAGAAGGAAAGGAAGGAAGATTTATGTCACAGGCAAGTGAAACAATGCGCAGAGAGTGGGCGGAGAATGATGCAAAGAGAGATGCCGGCCTTACTACGCCGGAGGATATTGAGCGTTTTGATAACCTTCAGTATGGTCCGGATCCGGTGTGGAATTTACTGGATGTGTACCGTCCGAAAAATTTAAAAGGGAAAATTCCGGTAATTATTAATGTACATGGCGGAGGATGGGTATATGGTGACAAAGAACTGTATCAGTTTTATGGAATGTCACTGGCCCAGAGAGGATTTGCGGTGGTAAATTTCACTTACCGTCTGGCGCCGGAGGTAAAATTCCCGGCTCCGCTGGAAGATACTAATAATGTGGTTGCCTGGATGTATAAAAACCAGGAGAAATATGGTCTGGATATGGAGCAAGTATTCATGGTGGGTGATTCTGCCGGCGGACATCTTTGCGGGCTCTACTGTGCCATCTGCACCAATCCGGAATATGCCGCAAATTATGATTTTAAGGTGCCAGATAGCTTTGTACCTGTGGCAGTGGGCCTGAACTGCGGCGCTTATGCCCCGTTGGGAGGAGCGGACGTGCTAGGCAGTGAACAGGATTCTCAGCTGATGGAGGATTTTCTGCCGGAGGGAGGTTCTCCGAAAGAGAGGGCCCTTATCAACGCTGCGGATCACGTAAACAGCCATTTCCCACCGACATATCTGATGACCTGTGTTGGAGATTTCTGCAGATCCCAGGCGCCGCTGATGGAGAAGGCATTGAAAAAAAATGGTGTGTATTATGAGTTCGTTACCTACGGCAGCGAGGAAGAACCGCTGTATCATGTGTTCCATGTGGCAATAAAGGAGCCGATGGGACAGAAGTGCAACGATGATGAGTGCGGGTTCTTCCGCAGAATGATGCACTAGGAGAAAAGTGGAAAACGCCATAGAGCGGAGTGAAAAATATTGTAGTGGGAAATACTATTGCAAAATGAAAGAGTAAAATATTCAGGAGGTTGCGATATGTGTAATTATATGCCCATTACAGATGTTTATGCGAGAGAAATACTGGATTCCCGGGGGAATCCCACCGTAGAAGTGGAGATTATGACAGAGGACGGAAGCGTCGGAAGAGCAGCAGTACCTTCCGGCGCTTCAACTGGTCAGTACGAAGCGGTGGAGCTTCGGGACGGTCAGAAAAGATACCAGGGAAAAGGCGTCGAACAGACATGTCATTTTGTGAATACCATCCTTGCGGATGCCATTATCGGAGAGAATGTGTATAATCAGGCGGCGATCGACCGGATTTTATGCCGGGAGGACGGGACGAAAAACAAAAGACGGCTGGGGGCAAACGGAATTCTGGGTGTTTCCATGGCGACGGCCGCAACGGCCGCAAAGTCCCTTGAACTGCCGCTTTTCCGCTATCTGGGAGGAATGCATGCACACAGGATGCCGGTTCCGATGATGAACATTTTAAACGGCGGCTGTCATGCAGACAATACCGTGGATTTGCAGGAGTTTATGATTATGCCGGTGGGGGCGGACGGCTTCGCCCATGGCCTTCAGATGTGCGCCGAGATATACCATACCCTGAAGCAGATGCTAAAGAGCCGGGGATTGTCAACGGGAGTCGGAGATGAGGGCGGTTTTGCGCCGGATCTGGAGGATGCGGCGGCGGTGCTGTATCTGATCTCGGATGCGGTGGAAAAGGCCGGATACCGGATGGGTCAGGACATTGTGATTGCCCTGGATGCGGCAGCCAGCGAGCTGTATGATGAGACGAAAAAAGCTTATTTTTTTCCAGGAGAGAGCAGAATGAAGGGAAACGACGTCTGCCGCTCCACCGAAGAGATGATTGCATATCTGGAGGAGCTGTGCAGGCAGTTCCCGATTGCTTCTATCGAAGACGGTCTGGATGAAAACGACTGGGAGGGCTGGAAGGAGCTGAGCAGCCGTATTGGAGACCGGGTGCAGCTTGTGGGAGATGACCTGTTTGTGACGAACTCGGAGCGGCTGCAAAAGGGAATTGAGCTGGGGGCCGGAAATGCCATACTGATAAAGGTAAATCAGATCGGCACTCTGACGGAAGCCTTTGACGCGATCAAGCTGGCGCACCGAAACGGATACCGGACGATTATATCCCACCGCTCCGGGGAAACAGAGGATACGATGATCGCGGATATTGCGGTGGCGGTTTCGGCGGGACAGATCAAAACCGGTGCGCCCTGCAGGACAGAACGGGTGGCAAAATACAATCAGCTGCTGCGGATAGAAGATATGATAGGCTTCAATGCAGCCTATGAGAATCCTTTTGGCAGGAACTGCCTTTTTTGCGAAAAAAACAGTTGAAATCTGCCATATCCTGTGTTAGACTAACTATGTTTGACATAGGAGGTGTAGTTCGCTGTGAGAATGTTTTTGACGATTATTTTTATATTAGTATGTATTGCATTGACTGTAATTGTTCTGGCTCAGCAGGGTAAAGATGCCGGACTGGGAGCGATCGGTGGAATAGGAGATACCTACTGGGGTAAGAATAAATCACGTTCCATGGAAGGAAGACTTGTAAAGTTCACCACATTGCTTGCGGTATTATTTATCGTGATTGCTGTTATTTTGAACTTGAACTTTTAAGAGACGGAGGACTGATGCGATATGCACCAGTCCTTATGTTTTGCAGGAAAGGATTTTTATGGCACAGGAAAAAGACCAGTTTGAACGGCGGAAAAAGGTGCTTTACGATATGATCTGTGACAAGCAGTATTTTCCGATGAAGATAAAAGAAATAGCGGTTTTGCTTCAGATCCCGAAGGAGAACCGGCAGGACCTGAAGGAGGTGCTGGATGCTCTGATCACGGATGGGAAGATTGAGCTTACCTCAAAGGGCAAATACCGGAAAGCGACTGCAAAGTTTCTGCAGGGGACGTTTATCGCGCATCCTAAGGGCTATGGCTTTGTGGAGATAGAAGGCCGGGAATCCGACATATTCATTCCCGAGGACCAGACCGGCGGCGCGATGCACCGGGACACTGTGCAGGTTGCGATTCTGAAGAGCACGGAGGGACGCAGGCAGGAGGGCAGCGTTGTCCGCATTTTGGAGCACGGCGTCCATGAGCTGATCGGAACGTTCCAGAAGGCGAAGAGCTACGGGTTTGTGCTCCCGGACAATCAGAGGCTCACCTCGGATATTTTTATCCCCCAGGAAGCGGGCCTGGGAGCCATGGACGGTCACAAGGTTCTGGTGGAGCTGACCTCCTACGGAGGAAAGGGCCGGAATCCGGAGGGCCGGGTGAAGCAGATCATTGGTCATGTAAATGATCCCGGCACGGATATCCTCTCCGTGGTATACGAATATGAGCTTCCGCACGAATTTCCGGAAAAGGTAATGAACCAGGCGGCCCGCACGCCGGACAGCGTGCAGGAGGCGGATCTGGCAGGGCGGAAGGACCTGCGGGACATGCTGATGGTGACGATTGACGGGGAAGACGCGAAGGATCTGGATGACGCGGTATCCCTGCGCTGTGATGGCGAGTATTATTATCTGGGCGTACACATCGCGGATGTGACAAATTATGTACAGGAAAAAAGCGCCCTGGACCGGGAGGCTTTGCTGCGGGGCACGAGCGTATATCTGGCGGACCGGGTGATACCGATGCTTCCGCACCGGCTTTCCAACGGCATCTGCTCTTTAAACGCAGGCGTGGACAGGCTTGCCATGAGCTGTCTTATGAAAATCGACCGGAAGGGCAGGATCGTGGATCATGAGATCTGCGAGTCTGTGATACGGGTGGACCGCAGGATGTCCTATACGGAGGTGCAGAGGATTCTGGAGAGCCTTGGCGAGGATGGGAACGGCGGTTTCCCGGAGCGGCAGACGTATCAGGAGGATTTGATTCCCATGCTCCGGGAGATGGAGCGGCTGATGAATCTGTTGCGCTCCGGCCGGAGAAAACGCGGCTCCATTGACTTTAATTTCCCGGAAGCGAAGGTCGTATTGGATGAAAACGGCGTGCCGGTGGAAATCCGGGCCCACGAATCCAACATGGCCACCAGGATCATAGAGGAGTTTATGCTGGCGGCCAATGAGACGGTGGCCCAGTATTTTTACTGGCAGGAAATACCCTTTGTCTATCGGACACATGAGCCGCCGGATGAAGAGAAAATTCAAAAGCTGGCTGCTTTTATCGCCAATTTCGGCTATGGCATGAAAGGGATCTCCGATGAGATACATCCCAAGGAACTGCAGAAGCTGCTTTCCAGAATTGCGGATACCCCGGAGGAAACCATGATCAGCCGGCTGACGCTGCGCTCCATGAAGCAGGCCAGGTATACCACCGAATCCACGGGGCATTTCGGGCTGGCAGCCCAGCATTATTGCCATTTTACCTCTCCGATCCGCCGGTATCCCGATCTGCAGATTCACCGGATCATCAAGGATACGCTGCGGGGACGGATGCGGCAGGAAAAGATCGAGCACTATAAGGAAATATTGCCGGAGGTGGCTGAGCACTGCAGCAAGACGGAGCGCCGCGCGGATGAAGCGGAGCGTGAAACGGTGAAGCTGAAAAAAGCGGAATATATGATGCGGCATATAGGCGAGGAGTTTGATGCGGTGATTTCCGGGATCATGTCCTACGGAATGTATGCAGAGCTGCCGAATACCGTGGAAGGGCTTATTCATGTGAGCCGGATGTATGACGACCGCTATTATTACAGAGAAGAGACGTATGAGATGTACGGTATGGATACCGGGCGGGTCTACCGTCTGGGCGATGCAGTCAGAGTCCGGGTCCTGGACGCGGATAAGGCGGCAAAAACTGTTGATTTTGAGCTGGTATAGAAGGGGAATGGAAAATGGGAGGATCGACGAAGCTGATCGCAAACAACAAAAAAGCGTATCATGATTATTTTATAGAGGACAAATATGAGGCGGGAATTTCCCTGCATGGCACCGAGGTCAAGTCTCTGCGTATGGGAAAATGCAGTATAAAGGAATCCTTTATCCGTATTGAAAACGGAGAGGTGTTCATTTACGGCATGCATATCAGTCCTTACGAAAAAGGGAATATTTTTAATAAAGACCCGCTGCGCGTCAGAAAACTTCTGCTGCACAAGGGCGAGATCAACAAGATCACCGGGAAAATAGCGGAGAAGGGCTATACGCTGGTGCCGCTTCAGGTGTATTTTAAGGGAAGCCTGGCCAAGGTGGAGATCGGCCTTGCCAAAGGAAAGAAGCTCTACGATAAGCGGCAGGATATAGCGAAGAAGGATCAGAGACGGGAGGCCGAAAAGGAATTCAAGGTGAGAAATCTATACTAAATCGTTCATTGCAGAAATATATGGAATCGTACTCCGGTATCTCTCTTTGCGTAAGGCTTTTAGGAAAGGCGTTTACTGATCTCCAGTGCCGATTTTTGCAGAAAGGCCAGGGTAGCCTGAAGCACTTCCTGCTTCTGATAAAATTCAATTGGCCCGGTAGTGCCAATGGCGGCCACCGGCTTTTGTTCAGAATCAAAAATAGGAACAGCGACACATCCGATGCCCTCTGCATATTCTTCAGAGTCAGTCCCGTATCCCTGCTGTGCAATCTCCTCCAGATGCATTTTAAGCAGATCCAGGTCAGTAATCGTGTTGGGAGTATTTTGACGGAAATGCTCTGAGGATTTGCGAAGAAAGCGTTCACGTTCCTTTTCAGGAAGCAGTGCAGTTAGAATCTTGCCCGAAGCACTGACGTTGATCGGAATCGTTTCATTCAGTTCTGTAATATATGTAATGGCAGAACGTGGGAGACACTGTTCGACGGTGCAGATACCGTTTTCCGTGAGAGTACAGAGCTGGCACGCCTGATTCAACTCAGATGCTACCTCCCGCATAAAGGGCAGCGCGGTTTTGACCAGATTTTTTTCAGAAAATACGATGTCGGAAAACTGCCTCATCTTGTACCCCAGCCGGAAATGATTCGGTTTGGTGGGATCTTCCACGAGATAACGATATTCTTGCATGCACATTACAATACGGTACAGAGAAGTGAAGGGAATATTCAGACTCTCAGAGATAGTTTTTAATGTCTTCGGTGATGGATCCGCCATAAAGTAATCAAGAATCTGCAGGGTACGCAGTGTGGCGGGCGGAAAGTCTTTGGACTCGATTTTCATATAAGTACCTTTCTGAAATCATGGTTGAATGGTCTGGCCGACACGGAGAAATAATAATCGTATAATTTACAAAATCCGAACGTCGCATATCGATGTTCGGATTTGAAAATGCCGTTAAAAATCCGAACACAGTTCGGATAGGCTTTGCGTAAATACTAAGGTATCCTCCCGCACCTCGCATGGAATCCTCCTTAGTACAAGCAATGGAGTAGACGAGAATCGAACTCGTGTCCGAAAGCCAGTCCACTGTCCTTCTACTATCATAGTCAGTTATTTGACATTCCCTCCGGCAGACGGGAGCTGACACCCTGCTGCCTTCAGTAGCTTCATGATACGCCCATATGTGCAAAGCTTAGCATATGTCGTTTCCTGCATAGTCGATGCCTGGGTCTTAAGGTGCAGGTGCCCTAAGTCAGACAGCTGCCATTAGGCAGCGTATGCTAAATTATCTTCAGCGTTTATATTTAGGTTTGTGATTTGACGCATCACCTGCGGATAGCTTCTCCAGCTTCATAACCCCCGTCGAAACCTTTACTACCCCGGGATCATATGTATTTATCATATCTGCTTAAGGCGGTCTTGTCAAGGCGGGATTTTGGTACAGATAATATTTTCTATAATAAAGTGTTGACGTAAAAAAGTAAACGTAGTAGAATACAATAAAAATATCGGTAATATATTACTGATATTTCAATTATTTGTTTTCTTAAACAAAAGTATTCCTGTATGAATCTCCAGGCATATTCGATTCAGTATAGAAAGGAGATTTTTCATGGGAAGCGTAGAAACAAAGAGTTTGTCACAGGAAATTTACCCGTCTTTGAGTTTTAGCACTATGATTCTTTAAGAGCAATCCAGTCACCA
>JAUNGD010000005.1 GCA_030524705.1 Lachnospiraceae bacterium
ATAAAAAATCAAACAGAGAGTTAAAGCGCGCAAACCGTAAGATGAGTGAGTACGGTCTGCAGCTTCGCGAAAAGCAGAAAGCAAAATTCATCTACGGCGTTCTGGAGAAGCCGTTCCGTAACTACTACAAGAAAGCCGACAGAATGCAGGGCCAGACAGGTACAAACCTGATGGTGCTTCTGGAGAGCAGACTTGACAACGTAGTATTCCGTATGGGTCTTGCAAGAACAAGAAAAGAAGCAAGACAGATCGTTGACCACAAGCACGTTCTCGTAAACGGCAAGCAGGTAAACATCCCGTCTTACCTTGTAAAGGCTGGCGATACAATCGAAATCAAAGAGAAATGCAAAGGCTCTCAGAGATACAAAGACATCCTTGAGGTGACAGGCGGACGTCTGGTACCGGAATGGCTGGATGTTGACACAGAGGCTTTGAAGGGAACTGTGAAGGAGCTTCCGTCCAGAGAAGCCATCGACGTTCCGGTTAACGAAGTGCTTATCGTCGAGTTGTATTCTAAGTAAGGTCCGCGCAGGCAGTGAGCCATGCAAAATTAACAGAGGACAAAATGACTGTTAGCACGGCTGCCATGCCGATACGTCGCATAGATACCCTCAAAAAAGCAAACCCAGTAAGGAGGGGCTAAATAGTGTTCGATTTCAACAAACCTAAAATTGAAATTGCAGAAATGTCAGAGGATAAGAGATTTGGAAGATTCGTAGTAGAACCGCTGGAGAGAGGCTATGGTACGACCCTTGGAAATTCTCTGAGAAGAATCATGCTTTCTTCTCTGCCGGGAGCTGCTGTCAGCCAGGTTAAAATCGAAGGCGTACTTCACGAGTTCAGTTCTATCCCTGGCGTGAAGGAAGACGTTACAGAGATTATTATGAATATCAAGTCACTGGCTATCAAAAATACCAGTGAGACGAATGAAGCCAAAATTGCGTATATTGAGTTCGAAGGCGAGGGCGTAGTTACCGCAGCGGACATCCAGGTTGATCAGGATATCGAGATCATGAATCCGGATCAGGTGATCGCTACCCTGAATGGCGGCGCAGACAGCAAGCTTTACATGGAGCTTACGATCACCAAGGGCCGCGGATACGTCAGCGCAGACAAAGGCAAATCAGACGATATGCCTATCGGCGTGATTGCAGTTGATGCGATCTACACACCGGTGGAGCGTGTAAATTTGACTGTCGAGAATACGCGTGTAGGTCAGATTACCGATTACGATAAGCTGACTTTGGATGTATATACGAATGCAACGCTGGAGCCGGACGAGGCTGTCAGCCTTGCGGCAAAGGTACTGAGCGCACACCTGGGACTGTTCATCGACCTGTCTGAGAATGCAAAATCAGCAGAGGTCATGATCGAAAAGGAAGACAACGAGAAAGAGAAGGTTCTGGAAATGAACATCGACGAGCTGGAGCTTTCCGTACGTTCCTTCAACTGCCTGAAGCGCGCAGGTATCAATACCGTAGAAGAGCTTTGCAACAGGACTTCCGAGGATATGATGAAGGTCCGCAACCTGGGCCGCAAATCCCTTGAGGAAGTGCTCGGCAAGCTGAAAGAGCTTGGATTATCACTGAATCCCAGCGACGAATGAGGACACACGAGCGAAGCGAGATGTCCGATACTTCTCAAAAAGCGAAGCGTTTGAGAAGGGCCCCGCAACACGAAGGAATATAAAAGCGTATCTTCAGTAAGCCCGAAGCGCATGGTGATACGTTCCCGAATGGAGGAAAATGAAAATGGCAGGTTATAGAAAACTCAGCAGAACAGCAGACCAGAGAAAGGCTCTGCTCAGAAATCAGGTAACAGCTCTGATCTACAGAGGTAAGATTGTTACGACAGAAGCAAAGGCAAAAGAAGTACGTAAGATTGCTGAAGGGCTTATTGCTGCGGCAGTAAGAGAAAAAGACAACTACGAGACAGTTACCGTTACTGCAAAGGTTGCCCGCAAGGACAAAGACGGTAAGAGAGTGAAGGAAGTTGTAAACGGCAAGAAGGTTACCGTATACGACGAGGTTCAGAAGGAAATCAAGAAGGACAATCCCAGCAGATTGCACGCACGCCGTCAGATGCTGAAGGTTCTGTATCCGGTAAAGGAAGTTCCGACTGAAGCAGCAGGCAAGAAGAAAAATACAAAGGAAGTTGATCTTGTAGCTAAGCTGTTTGATGAGATCGCACCGAAGTATGCAGACCGCAACGGTGGTTACACCAGAATCGTAAAGATCGGTCAGCGTAAAGGTGACGGAGCTATGGAAGTAGTTCTTGAGCTGGTTTAATTAAAAAGAACAGATGCAATAGAAAGGCTGTTGCCCGCCAGGGCAGCGGCCTTTTTCATATAATAGGAAATTCCTCCTGACGGAGGAATGCTGAATTAAAATAGCTCGCCAAGGACGGGCATACTAATAAGACGAATGATTTAGCAGATATAAAACCCTTCTTCAGATTCGTCACCATCAAGGTCATCATCCTCAGTGAGGAAGTAATGCATGTCGAGCAAATCAGAGTCAGTCATGTTTTTGATCAGCTTAGCTGTCATGTTTCCGGAGGATTTTTGATATATTTTTGCCTGAGTTCCTCTATAAATTTTGAATCAATTGTATAAGACTCCTGTCTGTTGATATTTTCAGTATGGAGCAGACAGAAGATAAAATCAAGTACATTTGCCACTGGAGCGGCAATGATATTTTGCCATTGCCCTTTCATAGAGTTCTTGCAGAGAAACAGGCACATGTTTATGGTAGAGTTCCAGGAACTCCATTTTGTGGTTACATTTTGGACATTGAAGAGGATCGTAACCAAAAGATAAAAGAAAGAGCTTCCGCCATGTATTAAAGCCAAGCAGGATTCTGTGCTTGGATTTAGGGACTGCCCTGCGGAGCTTCTCGTCAGATTTGCGGTGCCTTGCATAGAGTCCGTAATAACGTGTCATTTTGAAATATTTTTCAGGTATGTGCTGAATAAGCAGGGAAATAAAGTCCATTACAGGAACTGTTTTTTTCACATAGGAGTTATTTTCGTGTTTATTGTAATGGAAGGTCACGTTTTCCCCATCATAGGAATCAATGCGGGAAGTGGCAACAACAGGGCGGCCGAGATAACGGCTGATGTATTTTACAACAGTGTCAGTGTCAAAGAGATTAGGCTTTGCATAGACATAAAAACCGTTTTTATCTTTTTTGTAAATAGCAGCTTTGGTTTTTTTGAAAGAAGGACCAATACGCTGTTCCAGCTCATTCAGAAGTGCAGTCTGGAAAGCTTTACGGAGATAGGTGTAATTAAAGTGCTTAACAACTCTCCAGAAACCGTCATCGGAGAAACCGCCTTCGGTAAGAAGACAATGAATATGGGGATTCCATTCCAGAGGTCTGCCGAAGGTATGCAGGACACAGATGAAACCGGGGACAAAGTTTCTGCTTTTGTTCATTTCATGGAACAGTCTGAGAATAACGCTGCGAACAGCCTGAAAAAGGCAGTCGAGCAGGGAGCGTTGGTTCAGAAAGAAAGGGCGCAGATCTTCATCAATGGTAAAAACAAGGTGCCTGTGGGTACAGCCAATGAGTTTAAAGGACATTTTAGTAGAGCGGTCAATGCAGTACTTGTTGCCACAGGTAGGGCAAAATTTGGAATGGCAGCGGAAAGGAACGAATTTCAGTTCGCCGCAGTGGGGACAGCCGTACATGGCACCGCCATAAGAAGGAACACCACAGTTGATCATCTTCTCAATATTTTCCATAACAATGGGACGGGGATGAAGAATATATTCAATTTCTTCGTAATGTTCTTTAAAAATCTTTTGCAGGATGTTCATAAGAGTATTATGAAGGAAAGAATAGACGAAGCCTATTTTTATGATTGATAAAGATAAACATTTTTTAGCATATTATATAGGCAATTATTGTAATTTAAGAAAGAGTAAGTTATAATTTGTGTATTAAAGAAGCTACATATAAAAGTATAGTTTGTGAGGTGTGGCATGATTGATCATTTGCATATAGAAAATTTTAAAGGATGGAAAGATACTGGTACGATTAAGCTATCACCTTTAACTGTTTTTTTTGGAGCAAACAGTTCAGGAAAGTCGAGTATAGGGCAATTTTTGATGCTATTAAAGCAGAGCGTAGAGTCATCTGACCGGAAATCTGTTTTTTTTACGGGAAATGAGGATACAGCTGTGGATCTCGGGTTGCCAACAGATTTAGTTTTTGATAGAGACTGGAAAAATGAAATTAGATTTTCGTATGACTGGACTCCAGAAAAGGAATTGATTTTAGGTGACGTTGTACGAGAAAAAAAATTTACTGTAAAACATATATCTTTTTTGGGAGATGTAAAAATTGTAGAAGAAGAAAGTCAAGAAGTTGAGGTACGGGAATTTAATTATTCTCTGAAGTTGACGAATGGAGAGCAGGTTGAAATAGGGTTAAGAAAGAAAAGTATGTCTAACACTACTAAGAGAGGATACGAATTGTTGTACAAGAATTATGATTTTGTACGATCCAGAGGGCGTGTATGGGATATTACATCGATTGTTAGATTTTATGGTTTTCCAGATGAAGCAGTAGCGTATTATCAAAATGCGAATTTTCTTCAGAATATTAATTTGGTACATGAGAAACTTTTCTCTACGATTTATTATCTTGGTCCACTGAGGAAACAAGCGAAAAGGCTTTATACATGGACGGGGCGCAGACCAGAAGGAGTTGGTAATTTAGGGGAAGATGCAATACAAGCAATTTTGGCAGCAGATAATGAAAATCGGATGATTAATTTAAAATATAAAAGTCCAAGAAAGCCATTTAAAGCGATTGTAGCAGAGATGTTAAAAAAAATGTCTTTAATTGAAGATTTCAAAATTGAAAAAATTTCTGAGAAACGCCAGGATTATGATGTGAAAGTAAGAACAAAAGGGTCTAAAAATTGGGTAGATATTCCAGATGTTGGAATGGGTGTTTCTCAGGTTTTGCCGGTTATCGTAGAATTATTTTATGCCCCGCCAGGTTCCATCATTATTATGGAACAGCCGGAGTTGCATTTGCATCCAAGTGCACAGGCAGGTTTGGCAGATGTGATGATTGATGCAATCCATGCGAGAGAAAATTATGGGGCCAGAGGTATTCAATTAATAATTGAAACACACTCTGAATATTTTTTAAGGAGATTACAACGGCGAATGGCAGAAGGAACTTTAGCATGCGATGAGTTTTCTGCATATTTTGCAAATAATGATGAATTTCCAGCAAAATTGGAAGAATTACAGGTCGATATTTTTGGAAATATTGAAAATTGGCCCAAAAACTTTTTTGGAGATATAGCTGGGGATATTTATGCACAAACAGATGCTTCTTTGCAAAGAAGAATAAGTGAGGAGATTCATGAGTAAATATATTATAGATGCAAATGTTGTACTGTTAGCAGGAACACCCGTAAAAGATATTCCCAGAGAGCAATTGCTGTGTGCAAAAAAATGCGTTGATTTTATTCAAAATTTTATGCGGGATAAAAATGCAAGTCTTGTTTTGGATGATTCGGGGAGAATTTTAAAAGAGTACAGAGGGGCTCGAAAGGTAGGAAATTCTCCAAATCTTGCAACAGTGTTTTGCAATTGGGCGCATCAAAATATGCCTAAATATGCAAAAGATTTTGTTCATTTGGATGAAATACAGGAAAATGTATTTCAGGAATATCCTGCAAATCAACAATTAAAAGAGTTCGATCCTCCAGACCGTAAATATATAGCAATAGCATATAAACATCCAGATTCTCCGCCAATTGTGGAAGCCAGTGATTCAAAATGGTGGGGGATAAAAGAAGCATTGAAAGAAAATAAAATAGAAGTAATATTTGTTGATGAGGAGTACATAAAAAATAAATATATGAAGAAAATAGGAATATGAAAGAATATTTTAAATTTCCAACAACACGATATCTTACCTTTCCGAATAAAGGAATTGAGAGAAATGATAAATTGTATTCTGTAGATGAAATGAAAGAGCTTTTGAGGCATCAGATTATAGTAGAAGAAAAAGTAGACGGAGCTAATTTGGGAATTTCTTTTAATACAGATGGAGAACTTTGTTTGCAAAACCGCGGAAATTGGTTAGATGAGCCATATACAGGACAATGGAGAACTTTAGGTGGATGGTTAGCTCCAAAAGTAGATTTATTATTTGAAACACTTTTTGACAGATATATTTTGTTTGGGGAATGGTGCTATGCAGTTCATTCTGTGTATTATAGTATGTTGCCAGATTTATTTATTGCATTTGATGTTTTTGATAAGCTGGAGAATAAATTTTTTTCTGTCAATGAAAGAAACAAGATGTTAAAAAATTTACCAATAGTTGTAGTTCATCAATGTGGAAAGGGCGTGTATAGTTTAAAAGATCTGGAATATTTTTTTGATAAGTCGTTTTACGGTGAAGATTTATGCGAAGGAATATATATACGTCAAGATGAAGGAAAATGGCTAAAACATAGGGCGAAAATGGTTCGAAAAGAGTTTCAACAGTGTATAAGCGAGCACTGGTCAAAAAAAGAATTGAAGTTAAACAAAGTAAAATGGTTGGTTTAAATTGATTGCTGAAGGTGATATGGCTTCGAGATCTTAAAGCTCGAAGCTTTTTTTGAAGTGGAGGAAAGCTATGAGCATGAAAGTACTGATTGCAGATGATGAAGAAAAGGTTTGCCAGCTGATTGTTCACCTGGTTGACTGGGAAAGCCTTGATATGGAGGTCGTAGCAGTCACCCATAATGGGATTGAGGCACTGGAAGCTATTCGGAAGTGGAAGCCTGATATTGCCATTACGGATATTCGAATGCCGGGCTGCAATGGTCTGGAGTTGATACAGGAGTCAAAAACGATATCTCCGCAGATGGAATTTATCATCATCAGCGGTTACCGCCATTTTGAATATGCACAGACCGCGATCCGCTTTGGCGTAAAGGACTACCTGCTGAAGCCGATCAAAAAAGAAGAGCTGAACAGTACCCTGAAACGGATGCATGACTCCTATATGGAGCGGAACAAGCGGTTGTCTCAGGAGGAAATGTATCAGATTACCCTGCAGAATAATCTCGACCGGCTGCGGGCCGGCCTGTTTTCCGATGTACTTCTGCGAAAGAAAATAGATGTATCGGAGCTGGAAATTGTCCTGATGAACGAAAAGTATCATTATCAGTTCCACCCCGGCTGTTTTCAGGTCGTTGTGATCAAGATGGACGGCGTGGACACCCGGATCATGATGAACCAGGAATTTTTGCAGGAGAAGGTCCTGGAGGCCTTCAATAATCGTATCCGGGAATATTGCTTTGATTCGGAAATCTGTCTGGAAAATTATACGTGTTATGCGGTGCTGAATTATCCGGAAGAAAACAGCAAAGCCGTGCGCCGGGTTCTGAAGCAGATTCTGGATCATTTGCTGCTGCAGAATGATATTTTTGAAAATCTTCGCGTTACGATTGGAAGCGGCAGCGTAGAAAACGGAATCGAGACGATCCACCGCTCAATGAAAACGGCTTCCCTGGCGGCAGAAGAACGCCTGCTGCAGGGGACCAATCGGGTTCTGGAATGTGAAAATCAGCCGCGGCAGTCCTTTGCGGAAAATGCGCTGTTTTATGATTTTAACCAGTGGATGGGTACGGCTGTGGAAAATCTGGATGAAAAGGCTATCAGCAATGCAATCTTCAGCCTGAAACAGGAAATGCTTAAATGCGATGCTGTGAGCGGACATGATATTTTGCAGATGGGAAAAGAGATTGTACAGATTTATCTGTTTACAGTGCGGAAAAATAAATTTCCGCTGCACGTGGATGAAAGCTGGTTTGAGGACTATGTGCGTGCGATAGACAGTATGAGCAGTGTAGATGAAATCTTCCGCTATGCGGAAAAAACAGTCAGAGAATCCTTTCATGAACTGATACAGGTAAAAATGGCGGAGGACAACCGTCCCATCCGCATGGCAAAGCAGTATATCAAAGAAAATTTCGGCAGTTCGATCACACTGGAGATGGTGAGCAGCCAGGCGGGCTTCAATCCTGCATATTTCAGCACCATGTTTAAAAAAGAGACGGGAGCAACATTTTCCGAATATCTTTTGCAGGTCAGAATAGAAGCGGCGAAGGAAATGCTCCGTGACACGAATCTGAACATATCCGAGATCTGTGAACGGGTCGGATACAGTGACAGCAAATATTTCACGAAAACCTTTACCCGGGAAGCAGGGCTGAAGCCAAATCAGTACCGCAAGCTGTATTCATAGACCGTATCGGGTGAATTTTATGGACAGGGGGTAGGCTATGAAAAAGAAGATATACCTTGTGAAGCGGACGCAAATTGCCCTGACCGCGCTGTTCATACTGGCTGCGGTCATGGATCTCGTAGTGTGGCTGAGAGCCGGGGAGGACACTGTTTTGCATATGGCGGCCATCTGCAGTGCCGTCTTGCTGGCCGCCGCCGCGTATTATGTTTTATTTGAAATCCTGCGGCCGTATATCCAGCTGAAAAAAATGTACCGGCTGCTGGCAGACGGGTATTTTATGGAGAAGCTGTACGAATACGGGATTCAGTTTGACGGTCAGGTGGAGATGGCTCAGAAGAAGCTTATGGAGAGAATGAGCGAGAGCGATATTCTGTCGCTGTCCAAGAAACAGGCGGAATACCTGGCTCTGCAGAATCAGATCAATCCCCACTTTTTGTATAACATCCTGGAGGGGATTCGAAGCGAGGCGCTGTTGGCGGGGATGGACAGCGTGGCAGAGATGACGGAGGCGCTGGCCACCTTTTTCCGGTATACGATTTCGAAGGTGGATCATCTCGTTACCCTAGAGGATGAGCTAGCAAATATCGAGAACTATTATGTGATCCAGCAGTACCGTTTCGGGGACAGGCTGAGCCTGTCCATCGAATATGAGGATGACGATGAAATGGAAGCGCTGAGCTGCCTGATCCCGAAGCTGACGCTGCAGCCGATCGTAGAAAATTCGATCTATCACGGGCTGGAGGAGAAAATCGGAAAGGGACATCTGAGGATTCGGATTGCCCTTACCCGGCAGCGGCTTCTGATTACAATATCGGACGACGGCGTCGGTATGGCGCCTGATATGCTGGATAAGCTGAACCGCAAGATGACAACGGCTTTGATGGAGGATCTGAAGACAAATTCGGAAAAACGGGGCGGGATCGCGGTCATTAACGTCAACAACCGCATCAAGCTGCTGTTCGGAGAGGAATACGGACTTTACTTTTACAGTACGCCGGGGCTGGGAACGGACGTGGAGATCACGCTTCCGGTAAGGACCCGGGGACAGGAGAGGGAAGAGCATGAGAGAAGAAGTGCTTCGGATGGAGCACGTAACGACGGATGATTTTGAAATCACAAATCTCGACAACATGTCGATGCATATTTTTAAGGGCGAGATCGCCGGGCTTCTTCCGATTGACGAGCAGGGCAGGAAAAAGCTTCTGGAAGTGCTTTGCAGCAACGCTCCCCTCCAATACGGAAGGGTCTACCTGGAAAATGATCTGGTCAACAGCTATCTGAAAAGCGGACAGAGGGCGAACCGGGTGTATGTAATTTCCAGACAAAATCGGCTGATCCAGGATTTAAGCGTCTGTGACAATATCTTTGTGATGCGCCGGGGCTTCCGGCAGTATGTTGTGAACAAGAAGATACTTTACAGCGAGGCAAAACGGATCCTGGATCAGCTTCAGATGAATATTGACCCGGGAGCTCCGGCGGATACCCTGACGGACTATGAACGGGTAGTTATAGAGCTTATAGAGGCTGTAGTGCAGCGCTCCAGCCTGATTGTTATTGACGAGATTGGTACGACGCTGGGAACCCAGGAGCTCATCAGGCTCCGGGAACTATTCAGATATTATGCAGGTCAGGGTTTTTCTTTTTTATATATCGGCAATCATCATGAAGAGGTGCTTCCCATGTGCGACCGTACCATGTTGATGAAGGGCGGCAGGATCGTGCATATTGTGCAGGGGGAGGATATTACCGATGAAGAAATTCTGAAGGTGGCAGGGTCTGCGCGTTTTCCAGAGCTGTATCTGCAAAGAGAAGGGGTTCTGCCGGCGGAGGAGGAAGAAAAAAAGAATGTGCAGGATCAGACGGCGGCTTTGGAATTCCGGGATATAACGACAGAATACCTGGAGCATCTGAGCTTTTCCGTGTGGCCAGGAGAATGTATCGTGCTTCTGGACCGGGGGATGTCCCCGGATGATGAGATATTAAATATCGTTTCCGGAGACAGTGCAAAATGGAAAGGGGAGATTATCTGCGGCGGAAAAAAGCTGAAGCCCGGCCAGCGGAAATTTCTTGATGAGTCCATTGCCATAATTGAAGAATATGCCCACAAATCAATGATTTTTCCGGATCTGTCTTTTATGGACAATCTGTGTATTTTAATGGATCGGAAGGTGAAGGGATTCTGGATGCAGGATAAGATCCGTAAAAGCATCAGAAAGGAATATGCGGACGTATTCGGCGGTAACCTGGATGTGATGGACATGCGGAAGGTCTCCAAAATGGCAAAATATACGCTGGTGTATTACCGGTATTATATGCTCCGGCCCAGGGTGGTTTTTTGTGTTCAGCCCTTTGCCGGCGCGGATCTTTATCTGCGGGAGCATATCCTGGATCTGATTCAGGCACTGAAGAAGCGGGGAATTGCGGTGATCATACTGACCACTGGCTCTACGGACGCTTCCTTTGCTGCGGACCGTCTGATCATGCTGGAGCATGGCAGGCTGGTTCGGGAATTCCAGAAGGAAGAATTTAAATATTTGTGGGAGAATCTTTACAAGAACTAATGATTGTCCCCTAAAATCAAACGAAGCACCCCTGTTTTTGAAAAAACGGGGGTGTTATATTTTATATATGCGAAGCAAGGCTGCGAAGGCGGCTGTAAATAAGGAAAGGTAGGGAATATGGGAGAATATATTGTTGAATTAAAAGATGTGACAAAAGCATTCCCAGGTGTACTGGCCCTTGACAAAGTACAGTTCAACCTTAAAAGCGGTGAAGTAATGGCGCTTTTGGGAGAGAACGGTGCAGGAAAATCGACCCTGATGAAAATTTTAAGCGGCGTATATACTAGAGACAGCGGTGAGATGAGGATCTTCGGAAAAGAGGTTGGAGATATGAATCCGAAGCTGGCTCAGGAAATGGGCGTAGCCATCATCCATCAGGAGCTGAATATGTGTCAGCATCTGACGGTAGCTCAGAATATGTTTCTCGGACGGGAGATCATGAAGGGGCGTCAGGTGGATAATAAGGCAATGAATGCCGAGGCGAAAAAGATTCTGGACGAATTGAACATCGACCTTGACCCCGAGACGGTGGTGGGGGATCTTCCGGTATCGAAGCAGCAGATGGTAGAGATCGCAAAGGCATTGTCTACAAAAGCGAAAATTCTGATCATGGACGAGCCGACATCGGCGCTGACCTCAAAGGAGATCGACGATCTGTTTGTGATCATCCGCAAGCTGAAGGCGGACGGAAAGGGAATCGTATATATTTCCCATCGTCTGGAGGAGCTGCAGCACATCGTTGACCGTGTGACCATCATGAGGGACGGCAAATACATACTGACAAATGATTTTTCGGCGATGACGATGGAAGAGATCATTGCAAATATGGTAGGCCGGGAGATCAAGGAGAAATTTCCGCGGATTTCCTGCAGCAAGGGAAAGAAGATCCTGGAGATTAAAAACCTGAACGCCGGACGCATGGTCCGGGATGTCAATTTTGAGTTATATGAGGGCGAGATCGTAGGTTTTGCAGGACTTATGGGAGCGGGACGTACTGAAACGACAAGAGCGATTTTCGGAGTTGACCAGAAGGATTCGGGCCAGATTATTCTGGATGGTAAGGAAGTAAAGATTACGTGCCCGATGGACGCCATCAAGGCAGGAATCGTACTGGCGCCGGAGGACAGAAAAAAGGACGGACTCTGTACGAAGCTGAGCATCCGGGACAATATTGCGCTTCCGAATCTTGACATCCTCTGTGATAAGCTGGGCGTAGTAAACCGCAAAAAAGAGAAAGAGATGTCAGATAAGGCTGCTTCTGATCTGAAGATCAAGCTTCCCAACGACCAGGTGGATGCAGGCTCTCTCTCCGGCGGTAATCAGCAGAAGGTTGTAGTCGGAAAATGGCTGGCGAGAAATTCCAGGGTGGTGATTTTCGATGAGCCGACCCGTGGAATCGACGTTGCGGCAAAGGTAGAGATCTACAATCTGATGAACCAGCTCAAGGCCCAGGGCATTGGAGTTATGTTCGTATCCTCTGAGATGCCGGAGGTTATGGGAATCAGCGATCGTATTATTGTTATGTGCGATGGCAGGATCACCGGTGAACTGATGAGAGAAGATGCGACACAGGATCAGATCCTGACGTATGCGACAAGGTTTGAGAGCAAGCTCGGATGACCGCAGGGATAAACTAGAAAATTTTTCGGAGGGAAATATTGTGGAAAAAGAAAAGCAAAGCGCATTAAAAAAATTTTTGGCAATCCGGGGAATGGGGCAGGTAGTGACGGTTACCGTCGGCCTGATCGTGCTGTGTATCGTATTCGGTATCATGAATCCAAACTTTTTCTCCAGCCGTAATATTGGCAATCTGCTTCGTCAGATCGCGCCAATCCTGATCGTGGGTATCGGACAGTCCTACGTACTGATCACAGGAAACATCGACCTTTCCATCGGATCTGTATTGGGTATGAGCTGCATGATCTCTGCAACGCTGATGACTAAGGGAATGAATCCCTGGGTGGCAGTTATCCTTACGGTTATCATCTGTATCCTGACAGGCGTTTTGAACGGACTGCTGGTAGCACAGTGCAAGCTGCCGCCGTTTATTGCAACCCTTGGTACGATGACCGTAGCCCGCGGCGTGGCTCAGTTTGTAAATGGAAACTACAACACAGATGCAATCGGTGAAGAGGCTGAGTTCTTCCGGGACGTATTTTATTACGGTAAGACCGCCGGCATTTTCAATCCGGTGTGGATCGCATTGATTCTGTTTCTGGTGTTCAACTTCCTGCTTTCCCGTACGAGAACGGGACGCCATACATACGCCATCGGCAGCAACATCGACGCAGCAAAGCTTTCCGGCGTCAACGTTGTGGCGACAACGGTAAAGGTATACGTTGTCAGTGCATTCTGTTCCTGCATCGCAGGTCTGATCACCTGTGCAACCGCAGGTATGGGTACTATGGATGCAGGTAACTCTTACGAGATGTATGCGGTAGCGGCTTCCGTTATCGGCGGCGTATCTACACTGGGCGGCCAGGGCCTCCTGATCGGTACCGTGATCGGCGCAGCTATCTGGGGCGTGCTCCAGAACGGCCTTCAGTTTGCCGGGGCTCCCGTGGTCATCAGAAATATCGTGATCGGTATTATCGTAGTCGTATCGGTACTTCTCGATGTCATCATCCGTACCGGAGCACCGAGAAAGAAGAAAGTGAAATAAGAAAGCGGCAGGAGCCAGCACAGTTAAGATATTGGGGCGTGAAGCTTTAATATAGAAAAAAATTTTTTAAGGGAGGTTTCTAATTATGAAACGTAAATTAATCGCAGGTTTACTCGCAACAGCAATGGTTAGCAGCATGGTAGTAGGAACAGCAGCATTTGCAGATGAAGACATCAGTGTTATTCTGATCACAATGGATAGTACAGACCAGCACTGGGTATCTGTTGACGGCGGCGCACAGAAAGCAGCTGAGGAGCTTGGTGTTACATATCAGTGGATGGCTCCGGACAAGAAGGATGACGCACAGCAGATTGAGCGTGTAAACAATGCAATCGCAGCAGGCGCAGACGCTATCATGATCGCAGCAAACGGCCCGGATGCAGTTACAGCATCTTTGAAGGAGGCTGAGGCTGAGGGCATCAAGATCGTATACGTTGACTCTCCGGCAAATCTGGAAGCAGAGGCTACCTTCTCAACAGATAACGAGGCTGCTGGTAAGACGGCAGGCGAAGAGATGCTGAAGGAGCTGGATGCTCAGGGCATCACAGAAGGAAAGATCGGTATTGTCAATGTAAACGCTTCTACCGATTCCGCACTGAAGCGTGAAGCTGGTTTCCGTTCTGCATTTGAAGGAACAGACTTCGAACTGCTTGAGACACAGTATGGCGAAGGCGACGCAGCAAAATCTCAGGACATCGCTGACAACTACATCACAGAAGGCGTAGTAGCTATTTTCGGAACAAACGAAGGCGGTACAGTTGGTGTCGGCAACGCAATCAAGGGCAACGGCGGCGGAATCATCGGCGTTGGTTTCGATAAGTCTGACGCGATCCTTTCTCTGATCAAAGACGGTTCTCTTCTGTGCGCTATGGCTCAGAATCCGGACGTTATGGGATATGAAGGCCTGAAAGCAGCAGTTGCAGCAGTTAAGGGCGAAGAAATCGCTGAGACAAACGTGGATACCGGCGTATCTGTTCTGACAGCAGAGTCTCTTGCAGAGTAATACGGAGCGGTAGTAGTTTGGAATAATAATTCAAGCATGTAATCTGCCGGGGGTGCTGCATAGTAGCGGCAGCCCCGGCATTTTTGCGCAAAAGCGGGAGGGGACAATGGACTATAGGGAAATGATTGAGCGGCTGCGGAATGGAGCGGAGGATTCCTGTAAAGATGGAGTACGTTATGTTGTAAAACCAATACCGGACCGGATCGGAGACGGAATACTGGATCCCCGTCTTCTGGAAGCCGCCAAAGGCGGAGTAGGAATCAGCTATCCGAAGGACAACCGAAACGTGACAGAGCAGGAGCTGAAAATTATACGGCAGGAAATCGGCGCGCCGAACCGGGAGGTAACAAAGGGAGCGCTGTCGGAACAGAATTATGAGATTTTGAAGGAAGACGGAAGTAAGATCGTTTTTCGGCGATATGAGGCAGAGAAAAAAGAAAAGCTTCCGGTTCTGATCTATATTCATGGCGGTGGATTTATCGGAGGAGAACTGGAAATGTGTGAAAATCTCTGCCGGGATATTGCGAGAAGCGCTCCTGCGGCCGTATTTTCGGTAGAATACCGGCTCTGCCCGGAGTTTCAATATCCATTTGCAGTGAATGACTGTTTTGATGCGGTGGATTATATTCTGGAGCATTTGGGAGAATGGGGGCTTGAGGAAAGCGCTGTATCTATTGCAGGAGACAGCGCAGGAGGCAATCTGGCACTATGCTGCAGTATGCGTGAAAAATATAACCGCACGAACCGGATCAGGCAGCAGATTCTTCTTTATCCTGCTATTAATATCGGTAAATATGAATTTGACGATTTTCACTGGCGGGAGGATTTTTACACCTGGAGCAGTGATGCGGAAGAAAGAGAGATTCAGGGAAAGCTGGCCAGGGATGTGGGGATTTTTGACGACCTGATGGCCGAAACGTATGCGGGCGGAATCGGGAGAACGAAGGATATTTATGTGTGTCCGATCCTGAACACGGACTGGTCAGATATGCCGGAGACGGTTCTGGTTCTTGGAGAATATGATTACCTGAGCCAGGAGGGAATCTATCTTGCCGGAAAGCTGGCCCAGGCTCAGAATACGGTGAGTGTATACTGGTATAAGGGAATGTGCCATGCGTTTGGAGAGCATTTGGGGGATTTTCCCCAGGCCGAAGACATGATGCGTGTAATGGCAGAAAAAGTGTAACGACAAATTGACGCTGTATACCTCTGATGGTATAATCAAAGGTACTAAGAACATGGAGGTATACATATGAAAAAATTAGTAGTAACTGACAAAACGGCCTGTAAGGCATGCCTGAGCTGTGTAATTGCATGTTCCGAGGCTTTCTACAAAGAATTTGATCCGGCAAAATCCTGCATCCAGATCGTATCTAAGACAGGAGATGACGCAACAGTAAAGGCTTGTATTCAGTGCGGAAAATGTGCAAGAAACTGTGAAGCCGGAGCGATCACGCAGAATGCAAAGGGCGTTTACATGGTGAATAAAAAGCTGTGTACCGGCTGCGGAAAGTGTGTAGAAGTCTGTCCGATGGGCGTCATGGTGAAAGCGGAGACTTCGCCGGTGGCGTCCAAGTGCATTGCATGCGGTATCTGCGCAAAAGCATGTCCTATGGGCATCCTGGAAGTACAGGAGAAATAACCAAGGGGGAAAAGATAATGAAACGATCTGAAGTAAATGCATGTATTAAATACATGGAAAATTTGATCAAGGAGCATGGATTTGAGCTTCCGCCGTTCTGCAGCTGGACGCCGGAGGACTGGAAGACAAAGGGCCATGAATATGATGAGATCCGTGACAATATGCTGGGATGGGATATTACAGATTACGGTCTCGGCGACTGGGAGAAGGTGGGATTTGCCCTTATTACCATCAGAAATGGCAATCAGCACAATCCGAAATACAAAAAGGTATACGCTGAAAAGCTTTTGATGCTCAAGGAGACACAGCATTCACCGCTGCATTTCCACTGGACAAAGAGCGAGGATATTATCAACCGCGGAGGCGGTACTCTGATTATCCATGTATGGAACGACGACGGAAACGGCGGACTGGCTGATACGGATGTTCTGGTTAACTCTGACGGCCGTTCTTACTATGTACCGGCAGGTACCGGCGTGGAACTGACGCCGGGGGAGAGTATTACTCTTTGGCCCCACCAGTATCATGACTTTGACATCAAGAAGGGTACCGGAGATGTCCTGATCGGTGAAGTATCCATGTGCAACGACGACAATACAGACAACCGCTTTTATGAGGAAATGGGACGTTTCCCGAAGATCGAAGAGGATGAGCCGCCGTACCGTCTGCTTTGCAACGAGTATCCGGCAGCAAAAGACTGATAAAAGAACTGTAGATGACAGGGTGGCTTTGGCTGCCCTGTTTGATGATTGACAGAAAGGAAATGAAAATGAATTATACAATACAAAACGGTTTTCTGACTGTTGAGGTCAGCGACGCCGGAGCAGAGCTTCAGTCCATTAAAAGTGCGGACGGGACAGAGTATCTGTGGCAGGCAGATCCTGCCTTCTGGCACGACAAGGCGCCGAACATTTTTCCATATGTAGCGCGTATGACAGAGGGAAGATATACGATTGACGGCGAAGGCTATGAGATGAAAATTCACGGTTTTATCAAGTATATGACGCTGCAGATGGAAAAGCAGAGTGCGGACAGTATCACCTTCCGCCTCGACAGCAATGAGCAGACAAAGGCTCAGTATCCCTATGATTTTACATACCGGATCACATATACATTGAAGGACAGCACGATCGTCACGACTACCAGTGTGGAGAACAAAGGAAATAGCAGAATGTATTTTGCCGTCGGCGGACATCCGGGCTTCAACGTACCCCTGGAGGATGGACTGGGATTTGAGGATTATTACCTGGAATTTTCCCAGCCGGCACATCCGTACCGTGTAGGCTTCACAGAGACATGCTTCCTTACGGGAAAAGATGAGCTCTATGCTTTGAAGGATGATACGAAGATCCTGCTGCAACATGGCCTTTTTGACGAGGACGCAGTTGTTTTGAAGCATATGGCCCGGCAGGTCAGACTGGCCAGCGACAAGGGATCCAGAAGCGTTACCGTGACATATCCGGACTTCCCGTACATTGGCTTCTGGCACAAGCCAAAGAGCGAAGCACCCTATGTTTGTATCGAACCCTGGAGTGCATTGCCATCCCGGGACGGCATCGTGGAGGAGCTTTCCCAGCAGGCAGATATGACCGGACTTGATGCGGGAAAGACGTATGAGACAGCTTGGACGATAGAGATTAAATAAGGATCAGAAATGACAGACGCTGAGGCTCAATAGGAACAAAAGATAAAAATAAACGGGGGCACTGCATTTTGCAATGCCCTCACTTATTGCTTTTATGTGTTATTCTCAGGCTTTTTGAGGCTCCGGATAATCTACACCAAACGTATCGACGGTCATGGATGCGATTTTCTGTGTCTCCATCGGCCGGTCGCGGTAATCGGTGGGGGTTTCGGCAATCTTATTTACGATGTCCATACCTTCTGTCACTTTGCCGAATGCAGCATATGCACCGTCAAGATGCGGAGCAGCCTCGTGCATGATGAAGAACTGGCTTCCGGCAGAGTCCGGATGCATAGCCCGGGCCATGGAAAGAACGCCTGCTTCGTGCTTCAGGTCATTTTTAAAGCCATTCTGGGCAAATTCTCCGGGAATCGTGTAGCCGGGGCCTCCCATGCCGGTGCCATCCGGGCAGCCGCCCTGGATCATGAAACCGCTGATAACTCTGTGGAAGATCAGGCCATTGTAAAAGCCCTTATTCACAAGGCTGATGAAATTATTGACGGAATTCGGTGCGGTCTCAGGGTAAAGCTCAGCCTTTATAACATCGCCGTTTTCCATGGTTATAGTAACAATTGGATTCTGTGCCATAGCAATATTCCTTTCTTTTTGTATAGTTTAGGTTGGTTCGCCAAATCATCAAATCCGCAGACCGCCGTGCAAGCCCGTCTGTCTGCGTTTTGTTGACCAGGATCTGCAGGAGAAAAGGCAGAGCTATGAAAAAGCTGCGCTTTTTCAAGCTCGCTTTGCTCGCCAAATCATCAAATCCGCAGACCGCCGTGCAAGCCCGCCTGTCTGCGTTTTGTTGACTAGGATCTGCAGGAGAAAAGGCAGAGCTATGAAAAAGCTGCGCTTTTTCAAGCTCGCTTTGCTCGCCAAATCATCAAATCCGCAGACCGCCGTGCAAGCCCGCCTGTCTGCATCTTTGCTGACTTGGCTCTGCCTTTTCGAATATTATATCAATTTTGGGCAGGATTGCAAGGCTATATCAGTCCGAGGGATTTCAGTATGAAGAGCCATCCGGTCAGTGTAAATGCGCTGAACAGTGTGGTAAGCATCACGGTACTGGAGGTCAGGGTTCCGTCATGCCCCATGTTTTTCGCCATGATGTAGCTGCTCACCGTTGTGGCGGAGCCCAGCATGACGAGAATGGCCACCAGTTTTTCCTGACGGAAACCAAGCTGTACCGCAATAGGAAGGAAAACCGCCGCCAGAATCACCAGCTTGATTACACTGGCCAGGGCGGATGTTTTTAACTGGCCGGTGGCCTGTTTCCAGTCGAAGGAGGCTCCCATAGCCATAAGCCCCAGCGGGGAGGCGAGGACAGCCATATTTTTGACGGTCTTTCCCAGGATAACAGGCATCGGAAGCTTCAGGCACGACCAGATGATCCCGGCTGCGATTCCCAGCAGGATCGGATTTGTGATGATCCCCCGTAAGGTCTGCAAAAGCAGCTTCCTGTCCATTTTACTTCGCTGCGGTTTCATGACAGAGAGGACGATTACGGCTATAATATTGTAAAGAGGAACCGTGGCAATAATCATCAGCGGCGCCATTCCTGCATCGCCATAGATATTTTGTATAAAAGCAATTCCCATGATCGCAGCGCTGCTGCGGTAGGAGGCCTGAATGAACTCACCCTGAACCGTTTTATCCTTCAAAAGGAAGGAGAAGGCCGTGACCGCTAAAATGGAGATCAGTGTGGCGAAGAAACAGAAAAGGACGAAACGGAGATCCCAGACCTCAAAAAAATCAACAGTGGCCAGATCCTGAAATACGAGGACGGGAAGCGCCGCCTGAAATACAAACTTGTTCATTTTATTGACAAAAGGCTCATCCATCAGTCCGACGCGCCGGAAGAACCATCCCAGGATCATGGTAAAAAATATAGGCAGGGTGGCGTTCAGACTGAAAATCAGGTTGTTCATACTAATCCTTCTTTCTGCTATAATTATAGATATTTTCCTGAAAACATAATATCAGTATCATATCACAAACGGGGGAAAAGGCAAAGTAATATGATGAAAGAAAAGCAGGGGCTGAAAACAGTACTTTTTTATGTGAATGATAAGTGGAGGAAAGCAGCAGAAAAACTGGCAGAGACTTTAATACAGTCACAGGTCAGAGTTTCTTTTTTGAAGCAAAAGGAAGCAGGGCAGCTTGTTCATTATGTTCTGGAGCAGTCTGACAGTAAAGGGGCGTTCCAACATATTCTGGTGGTGACTGACTCTGAAAAGCTGGCCCGGGAACTGACGCACAGCAGAACTGCCTGCGTGGGATGTGCGGAGCAATCGAGCGGATATTTTGAAGGTGCGGGAATGGTGACAGATGCTCCTGATGCGTTAAGCGCTGAAGAACTGGAGGAATATCTGTTTCACTATCATGGATGGCCGGTCACGGCGGCTGTTACGGAGCGGTTGATTTTGAGGGAAATAGCGATAGAAGATGCAGAAGGATTGTATCGGATCAGCATTCAGGATGGAATGCGGTATTTACAGGACACAATGGAAAAAAATTTTTTCAGGAAAGAGAATCTTCTATCTTATATAAAGCAAATATACCAGCTGCAGGGCTACGGCCTGTGGAGCGTACGGAAAAAGGATGGTACTCTGATCGGCTGCTGCGGGCTGGCCAATACCGCTGCAAAGGACGGAGGAATGCACCTGGAGCTTCAGTATATGCTGGACGAAAAGTTTCAGCATTATGGGTACGGGCTGGAAATGTGCCGGGCAGCCATAAAGTATGCATTTGCCCGAACCTCCTGGGACGAGATATGGCTGCGTATCCATCCGGAGAATCAGGCGTCCCTGCGGTTGGCAGAAAAGCTTGGGTTTCGCTGTGAAAAAACAGAAACGTCGGGAATGCTGTGCTTCAGAAAAAGCTTAGATTGTTTTTTAGCTGCAGGAGTTGCACAAGACGCGGGTAATCTTTAAGCTCCCAAATAGGAAGTGACGCCGGGAATTGTGTTCAATTCATGATTCAGTGCAGTTAAAAAATGGTTGATTACTTCCGTTTTCTTATTCCCGCTTTTTAAGTAATAAATGATTCTGTCCGGCGGCGGTGATGCTATCTGATAAACGGAGACATAATCCAGTGAGGCCAGCTTACAGGCAACAGATGATGGCACGATTGCCCAGGCGTTTTTCCAGGAAAGAACATGCTCCAGCAGGTTCATCTGGTCCAATGAAACACGGTATTCCGGCGTGGATTTGAACCAGAAATCATGCCATGCATCATATTCAGGATTCCAGGGAAGCCGGATTTCCTGGTCAGGTTCAAGCATCTGGGGATGAACAGTTTCGGGATAATTCCTGCTGTTATTGGACACGAATACCATACGTTCCTGAAACACCGGAATGGTTTCGACGCCTTTATAATAAATATCGTCTGAAATCAGCGCAATATCAATAAGGCCATTTGCAACATACTGGTAGGATTCAAACGAATGGTAATTATGAAAGCAGATACGGATATGATCGCCCGCTGTTTCTGCAATCTTTTCAAAGACGTGGGGAAGAATATAGCTGCTTACACTTCCAACGGATGCAATGTTTAGTATATTGGAACTGTCCAGATTGTTTAATTCCCAGGCTTCCTGCCAGATGTTCAGCCATTTCTGTGCAATGGGGACGAAAGCCTCTCCTTTGGTGGTCAATTCTATATTTCTCTGTCCCTTTTTCCGTGAAAACAGAGGGTATCCTAATTCATCTTCCAGAGTTTTGATCCTGCGGCTTAATGCGGGCTGTGTGACGTACAGATTTTGTGCAGCGGACGAAATAGAACCGGCTTTTATAATTTCAAAAAATGCTTCTATTTCCAGATGGGTCATAGATCTTCACCTCTAAATATAAAGTATTATTTATATTTTATACCTGAAATAAGCATTTTACAATGATTATATTGTGAGATAGACTGACTGATGAGGTGAAAACAAATGAAAATCACGGATGATCTCACGAGGGGAAATATTAGAAATCAGTTGGTCGTACTTGCCTTGCCGCTTATATTGGGAAATATTTTTCAGCAGCTTTATAATACCATTGATTCCTTTATCATAGGCAGGTATATCGGCCATACCGCCTTTGCTGCCGTTGGAGTGGCCGGGAATATTATGAATTTATTCATTTTTGTGATAAACGGCGGCTGTAATGGTATTTCGATCATATTTGCAGAATTGTATGGGGAAAGAAAATGGGACGGGCTGCGGAGGGAAAGCTTTCTATCCTTTTCCTTCGGTTGTTTTGTGGCTGTGGGACTTAGCCTTGCAGGGCGACTGACCTTGCCGTTGCTACTGGGCGTGATTCATACGCCTGCAGAGGTGCGAATATTTGTACAGGACTATTTGCGGATGATTTATCTGGGATTGCCTGCCGTTTTTTTATACAATTGGTGTTCGTCCGTTTTGCGGGCGATAGGAGATACGAAAGCTCCGCTTTGGATACTTGTGATTGCAATGGTTCTAAATTTTAGTCTGGATTATTTACTTGTTGTCTGCTGTGGCGCGGGAATATCCGGCACGGCAGCCGCGACCGTAGTATCACAGCTTTTTGCATCCGCTTTTTGCTTTCTGTATATAAAGCTCAGACATCCATGCTTATTATTTAGCCGTGAGGATGTGGCATTTGACCGGAGACTGCTGCTTAAGACTATAACGTTCGGGGTAATTTCCGCCCTTCATCAATCCAGCCTTTATATTGGAAAATTGTTTGTCCAAGGGGCGGTGAATACTGCGGGGACAGAGATGATATCTGCCTATACAGTGACAATGCGAATCGAAGGATTTGCAAATTCCTTTGGAGACAGCGGCAGTACGGCAATTTCCGTATTTGTGGCACAGAACAGAGGTGCCGGTGAATATGAGAGGGTGAAGCAGGGCTTTAGAAAAGGCACAAAAATGATGATACTTCTCGGTATTTGCCTGTCCTTCGGTATGGTTTTGGTTACGCCCGGAGCAACTGCATTGCTGATGGGAAAGGTATCGGAGGGTCTTGCGGAAAATGCAGAGACGTATATGAAAGTAATTGCGGTCTTCTATGTTCTGTGTTTTATCGGTAATTCCTTTGTGGGCTTATACCGCGGATTGGGTATGGTCCATATACCGGTGATCGGGACAATACTGCACATTTCGATCAGGGTTATTTTTTCTTATCTGTTCATCGGGGGTATGGGACTGCCGGCGGTGGCGGCGGCCACCGGGATTGGCTGGGTGGCGGTGGTTGTTTTTCAAAGCACCCTGTATAAAAGAAGGAAGGATATATGTAAATAGTTATTTTCGTATTATCTCATGCGGTTATAATTGTTCCCGTATGATTCGGGCCAGCGTTACAGCGGTACTTTCAAATTCTTCGCATGACGTATAGGCATAGGAGAGCCGCAGGGAATTGTTGTGTTCAAAATCATAAACAGCTCCCGGATTCAAAAGTATTTTGTGTTTAACTGCATTTTCAAAGAGCAGCTCCATATTGATACTGCGTTTTATGGTAAGCCAGATATAAAATCCGCCGTTCGGCACATTCCAGGCTGCTTTATCTGGTTTCCATTCTATTTGTATGGGCGGGGTCCGCTTCAAAATATCATCTCCTAGTTTGGTTGGTTTAAATTATGCCTGTTTGGATGGTTACAAACGGGCACAGTAAAGCTATAATGAATTGGCAGTGAGTAAAACGGAACTATAACAGCATAACGATTTTATTATATCATATGATCTCAGCTGCATAAAGAAGCAGAGATAAAATTTGGTTGGGTTAGGAGAAAAGAAAATGAGCTATTTTTTACAGGGCTTGACCATGGGGCTTGCCTATGTTGCGCCTATTGGACTTCAAAATTTATTTGTGATCAATTCGGCATTGACACATCCACGGCGGAGGGCCTTGCTCACTGCACTGATCGTCATTTTCTTTGACGTCACACTGGCATTGGCGTGCTTCTTCGGAATTGGCGCCGTGATGCAGCGCTATGAATGGCTGCAGCTGCTGGTTTTGTTTGCCGGGAGTCTGATTGTGATTTACATAGGGATTGGCTTGTTAAGATCGAAGGTGGAGGAGCTGGAAAAAACAGAAATAGACCCATCTATATGGAAGACGATTTCTTCCGCCTGCGTTGTGACCTGGTTCAATCCGCAGGCAATCATAGACGGCACGATGATGCTGGGAGCGTTTCACGTTACGCTTGCGCCGCCGCAGTCTGCGCCGTTTATCTCCGGGGTTGCTGCGGCGTCCTGCATATGGTTTTCAGGATTGACCTTGGTAATTTCCATTTTCAGCAGTAAATTTAACGTGAAAACACTGCGGGTTATAAATTTAATCAGCGGCGTCGTTGTTATATTTTACGGGACAAGATTGTTTTTGAATTTCCTGTCAATGGCAGTCTGATACAATTGCGCTGGCAAAAGTCTGAAAAATAGGAATTTTACCGGGAAGGGCGTTAAACTATCTTCCCGGTGGAGAAAACCGTCCTGTTCCGGCTCCCGAAGCTGTTTGGTCAGAGTCGATTGGGTGATTCCATCAAGGCGGCGCATCAGTTCTCCAAAACGCTGAACCTTATAAAAGGTTACATACCAAAGGATCAATATCTTCCATTTATCGCTCAAAACAGACTGAAGTCTGCTCAGGGGTACACATCTTGCAAGCATTTCTTCCGTGTTGAATTTATTATCAGCCATCAAAATCTCTCCGTTTCATGATATGAGTACAGTATAACGAAATCAGGGCAGAAAAATAAGCAGGCGCTTTTTTGACAGTTAGTATGAAAAAAGAAGTTTCCTTTATTGTGGAGCGGTGCAAACGTCTGGATGCGGCGGAAATCGGATACAGGCAGGAAACTGGGAGGAGGAAGCAACCTGTCAGATTATGAAGCGGCGTCTTTGTTTTTGTATCACCGTGCTACAGATTTTTCTGCCAAATCAATTTCTTTTTGGATAAAAAAAGCTCCTTTATGGAGCGTACAAAGCGGTCTGAATTTTATATACTTTATATGGTTAGATACGGCTGATAAATAAGGAGGAGGTAGAAATGATGAAAGAGCCACTTGATACAAGAACAAAATTATTAACGAAAAAACCAGTTGCCCTGATGATAGAACTCAGTATCCCTGCGGTTCTCGGCATGGTGGTGGTCGGACTTTATAACATGATGGATTCTATTTTTGTCGGACAGATGGTAGGAGCCGCACAGATGGGAGCCGTATCAGTATCTTATCCATTTACCCTGATCAATGCGGGTTCCGCCGCTATGCTCGGTGTGGGTTCCGCTTCGGTCTTATCCCGTGCCATAGGAAAGAAAGATGAGGGAACCATAAAAAAGATCATGGGAAATCTGGTTGCAATGGTTCTTTTGCTGTCGGTTATCTACACCGTTGTCGGTATGGTATTTACAAGGCAGCTTCTGACTCTGGCCGGGGCCAGTGACAACATTTTAAATTACGCCGAAAAGTATCTTCGCATCGTGTTTGCCGGATCACTGTTCGTAAACTTCTTCCAGAGTGCCAACATGGTCATTCGTGGGGAAGGGCAGCTGAAAAAGGCAATGACGATTATTGCCAGCGGAGCGATTCTGAACATTATCCTCGACCCGATCTTTATTACAGTTTTAAAGCCTTACGGAATGGGGATTGAGGCAGCCGCTTATGCGACGATCCTTTCCCAGTTTATCCAGGCTGCTGTTACCTTGTGGTATTTCAAAAAGAAAAGCCCGAATGTAAAAATCGGACGCATCCGTATTGACGGGACGCTGCTTCCCCAGGTTCTTTCTGTCGGCGTTTCCGCACTGCTGATGCAGGTGCTGACTTTAGTACAGCAGACGGTGATCTACCGTGTGGCGTCAAACTACGGCGGCGAGACTGCCCAGATTCTTCTGGGTGCGGCTCTCAGGTTCTGGAATTTCTCCTTTGTTCCTCTGTGGGGCATCAGCCAGGGCTTCCAGCCTGCGGCGGGTACGAACTATGGCGCAAAGGATTATGACAGGGTGAAAAAACTGACAAAGGTGTTTGTGATTGCGGCAACGGTATTATCTTTGGTATTTTATATCCCGGTTGAACTGTTCCCGGACAAGGTTCTTTCCATGTTCATCACAACGCCGGGTGTGGCAGCGTCGGGAGCCACTAATTTCCGCATCATGTTCAGTACCTACATTCTGCAGGGAAGTTTCCTGATCGCTGTGACGCTGTTCCAGTCTTTGGGGAAAGCGAACAAGGCAACCTGGCTGGTGCTGTTCCGTCAGATCATTTTGTTTATCCCGCTTTGTGTGCTTCTGCCAAAACTTGGCGGCATGGGTATCCGTGGTGTCTGGCTGGCGATTGCCCTTACCGATGCGATCCTTGTAGTGATCACTGTTTCCATGATGCTCTCCGAGTTTCGGAAGATGCCGGCAACGCTGGAAGAGAAACGGTAAGGAGGGACACCGGCTTCATCGGAAATCCGAACTGTGGAAAGACCAGGTTTTTCAATGTCCATGACAGATGAATTGTGGGCAGATAGTGGAAAAAGAATTTTGCAGTAAATAATTCAGGGGAAGCCAGTGTTTTTAATGAGAGCATTGGCTTCTTTTCTTTGTTTACACAGTTAGCAGGGATGTAATATACTTCTAAATTAGAGTGTAAAACCTGCTGATTGGAGCTGAATGGAGTGCGAAAAAAATATATAATGGAGCATGCCAGGGGAATGCTGGCAGAACAAATAAAGAATAATGGAATCGTAGAAAGGGATGCTATGAACAAAACTGTCACGAAAAATGCAAAAGGGTTGTCTGCGGTGATTCCAAAAGATAATGATGGATATTGCACGGTTTATAAAATGGATTGTGCCGATGGTTTGGGTCTGATGACAGTTTATCAGGTTTATCCGGGTATACAGCTTATTTATAACGATTTTGAGGCTGCAAGCTGTGACTGGAGGGGGAATCTGGACAAGAATATACTGGAGATCAATCATTGCCGTGAGGGGCGGGAGGGAAGTACGCTTTTAAGTGGCTCCTGCCTGTATCTCGGTGAAGGGGATCTATCCATACATACCATGGACAACTGTTCCCCGGAGATGAGTTTTCCATTAAAACATTATCGTGGAATTTCTGTGGTGATCAATCTGAAAAATGCAGCAGAA
Organism: Lachnospiraceae bacterium; assembly: GCA_030524705.1. GTDB lineage: Bacteria > Bacillota > Clostridia > Lachnospirales > Lachnospiraceae > Choladousia. Next base: position 26,914 of record JAUNGD010000005.1, read on the forward strand.
AATCCGCCGGAAATTTTGTCCGAAAGCGGTATTGATATTTTGGAATTTAAGGAAAAATTCTGTGCCGATGGAAGCTGCTTTGTTATGCGGGCAAAAGATGAGATTGAACATATCTTTTCTGAACTTTATTCTGTGCCGGACTGTCTGCAGAAGCCTTACTTTAAGCTAAAGGTCCAGGAACTTTTATTATTTCTGTGTATGGTAGACGTATCGAAAGAAAAGCAGCGGGAGCAGTATACCTCCCCGCAGGTGGAAATCGTAAAGGAAATCCATAAAAAGCTGATTTCTAACTTGCAGGTTCGCCCTACGATCGAGGCGCTTTCCAAAGACTATTTGATTAACACAGCAACTTTAAAGGATACGTTTAAAGGAATTTACGGGAAACCGATCGGTGCATATATGAAAGAATATCGAATGAAACAGGCCGCCGTTCTGCTCCGGCAGACACAGGCCAGTATTGCAGAGGTTGCAAATCAGGTTGGGTATGAGAACCAAAGCAAGTTTTCGGCAGCCTTTCGTGATATTCTGAAAATAGCACCTGCTGAGTACAGGAAACAGAACAGCAGTGATTGACTTTTTCTATACTCTTGTATTTGCCTCATAGAAGGCCTGATACGCATTTTGCAGTTTTTTCAGGTTCTTTGGATCTTTGCCTCCCACCGGCTTGCCATCCAGCCTGGAGGCGCGGATGCACAGATCGGGGCGGCTTTACCCCGCATATCATACACCGGGAAAAGGAAATCCAGACCCTTCTTTTAATGATCTCCGCCGGGATGGGGATCGCTGTTTTGCCGGAATATTGCGTCCGCTATTATGTCCGGGCAAAGAATCTGAAGATCCTGCGGCTTGTCACGGAAGAGGGAAGCCCGGAGAGTATGAATTTTGAAATTAGCTGGAAAAGGGATAACACGAATCCTGCCGTTTTGCAGCTCCTGAACTGGATTAAATTTAGAAAAGCGACAGAGTAGGGAGAAAAACAAATTTATAAATTGAGCGAAAATGTAAAATTTACATTAATACAATGGAAAATACTACAAAAACGTGGCAATATTTTTGTCGAAAAGAGCTAAAAACAGAAAAATACACTTTTGATGTTGACAGAATGCGAAAAATATGCAATTATTTACATAAAATACAAGAGAAATAATGTAAAAATTACATAATTTAGAGGATTCGGAGAAAGAGAATTTGTATGAAAATCGTAAAGAAAATATAAAAATGAGAATAAGGGACAGGAGGTAAATGATAAAATGAATAGTTCACAACGAGAATTCAAGTATTTATTCTCACCTTTTAAAATCGGAAATGTGGAAATAAAAAACCGTATGGTTTTTCAATCCCACGTACCCTATTTTGCAACACAAGATGGATATCCTACTGAAGCTACAAAGAGATATTATCTCGAGCGGGCAAAAGGCGGTGTTGGACTTATTGTAATAGAAAGTATGATGGTTCATCCAAGCGGTATCTATGCTCCGGGATGTATGTGCCTGTGGAAAGAGGGCATAGCAGAAGCTTTTAAGGACTTTCCGGAACGTGTTCATCAGTATGGAACAAAGGTTTTCGGACAGCTTTCCCATCCGGGCGCCAATGTGTTTGCAAAACCGCATCAGATGGCAAGTGCCCCCTCTCAGGTTCCGGATGATGAGGCCAGAGTAATTCCAAAAGAGCTGGATATCGAAACAATTGAAGAGATTATTCAGGGATTTGCGCAGAGTGCACTGTTGCTGAAGCAGACAGGCTTTGATGGTGTAGAATTAAAATTTGCCCATGACGGGTTGCTGCGTGCTTTTGTATTGCCGAATCTGAATCGCCGGACTGACAAATACGGCGGAGACTACGAAGGGAGATTAACTTTTTTTAAAGAGCTGGTACAAGCAATACGGGAAAAGGTCGGTCCTGATTATCCGGTGGGAGTTCGCTTGTGTTTGGATCAGTTTTCAGAAAAAGGGGTTACTCAGGAATATGGCATTAAACTGGCGAAATCCTGTGAGCGGCTGGGGATTAATTATATTAATGGAGATTCCGGCGGTTGTGTAGATTGTTCTATGCAGATTTATCCAATGTACTTGCCGCTTGGCGTAGGCGTTTACCTTGCTTCGGCAGTGAAAAAGGCAGTTAATATTCCGGTATTTGCATGTGGGCGTGTGAATGATCCTGTATTGATGGAGATGATTTTAGAAGAAGGCCATGCGGATATGGTAGGAAGTGCCAGACAGTTTATCTGCGATCCAGAGACTGCTAATAAAGCAATGGCGGGAGAGTTGGATGATGTGCGTCACTGCATAGCATGCAACGATGGATGTCTGTTCCAGTGCATGCAGGGAAAACCAATCCGCTGCGTTCAAAATCCTGCAACAGGACGGGAACAGGAATTGGGAATCGGAACACTGCAGCCCGCGGAGGAACCAAAGAATATTATGGTCATTGGCGGTGGTATCGCTGGTATGAAATTTGCTGAAATTGCAGCAAAGAGAAAGCATAAAGTAACAGTTTATGAAAAAGAAGAGATTTTGGGCGGCCAGCTTAATATTGCTGAAAAGATGCCATATAGAGCAGAAATAACAGAAGTTTCCAGATATATCCGTTTGCAGTTAGATAAGTATGGAGTTGAATGTCATACGAATGTAAACGTAGATCTGGGCTTGGTGGAAAAAGAAAATCCGGATGTGGTGGTAGTTGCAACGGGTTCTAAGGCATATGTTCCAGAGATAAAAGGGGACAAGAATACCAGGGTTAAGATTATGGATGTGCGTTATGCTCTGACCCATCCGGGAGAAATTGGTGATAATGTAGTAGTATTTGATAAACATGGACATATTCAGGGCGCCGGAATTGTTGAGTTGCCATTATCTATGGGAGCAAAGGTACATTACTTCACTCCATATGAGAAAATAGGTGCTGATGTCGATCCGGCTACTACCGAGTTGATCCGTAAGAGACTTTTTGATTATGAAGATTTTGAATATCAGATTCATTACACGATAGAAGAAGTAAAAGAAAATGCAGTGATTATGAAACATTGTTACAGCCAGAAGCAAGTGGTTGTTGAGAATGTGGATACTCTGATCTATGCTCATTATTCTGTTTCTGATACGGCGCTCTATAAAGAACTGAAAAAGTCCCGTAAGCAAGTATATTCGGTGGGTGATTGTAATGCACCAAGACTGATTGAACAAACAATTTACGATAGTGAGATATTGGCAAGAGAATTATAAAATTTCCCGGCAAGCGAGGTGACGACGTATGAATGTGGTTGTGTGTATTAAACAGGTTCCAAATACAAAAGAAGTAAGGATTGATCCTGAGACAAAGAATATTGTAAGAGAAGGCGTTCCTAGTATTCTGAATCCTTATGATGCAAATGCGATTGAGGCTGCATTACGGATTAAGGAAGAAAATGGCGGAAGTGTTATTGCCATTTCCATGGGTCCGCAGCAGGCGGCAGAGGTATTGCAGGAAGCATTGAATATGGGAGTTGACAGAGCAATTTTATTATCTGATCGGCTTTTTGCTGGTTCTGATACGTTGGCTACAGGATATGCACTGTCCGGGGCTATTAAAGGCCTGAAACCGGATTTAATATTATGCGGTTCAGAAGCCATTGATGGATGTACGGGACAGGTCGGCCCTATCATAGCGGAAAATTTGGGTATACCTCAGTTTACATATGTTCATGAAATTTCTGTGCAAGGAAACTCTGCGAAAGTCAGTCGTGAAGTAAAGGAAGGCTATGAACTCCTTTCATGTAAATTGCCTGTTCTGGCATGTGTGCTTAAAGGAATTAATATACCGAGAAAACCGGGAATCAGTGAGAAATATCCGGAAGTATTATCTGCAAAAGATTGTAATATGGATGCGCAAAGACTGGGAATTAAAGGTTCGCCTACGAGAGTAGCGCATATTTCATCTTCTGGTAAAAGTATCTCCAGTTTTGTTTCTGTAGATGGCTCGCTTTCACCCGGGGAAAGAATTAAGCTTCTGATGAATGGCGGTATTGTTCCTAAAAAGATTAATTTCACAAAGGGTACAGCCAGGGATTTGGCAGAGGTTATTTTGAGTGATAGTACTGTAAAAGGTCACCTGCATAGTTAAAGGAGGTAGGAAATTTGCTGCAGATAGATAAAGAAAAATGCATTGGGTGTGGGCTGTGCGCAAAGTCCTGCTTTTCAAATGCAATAAAAATAGAAGAAAAAAAGGCAATACCTGTAGAGGGATGTATATATTGCGGAAGTTGCGTAGGTGTGTGTCCGGTAAAAGCGATAAAATTGGAAACGAGTGATAATGGTCCGGTGGAAGATTTATCTTCTTATAAAGGAGTATGGGTCATTATTGAGAATGATCCGGTCACAAAAATGCCGAAAAAAGTATCTTATGAACTTCTCAGCGAAGGCAGAAAACTGGCCGATAAACTTGGAGAAGATGTATATGCAGTTGATTTGTGCGTGGGCGCAGACGGACAAACCATGGAGGAACTGCAAAGTGTTGGATGTGACCATTTGATTTTGGTGGAAGATGCTGTGCTGGAACAGTATAATACAGAATTATTTTCTGGGATTGTAACTGGATTGATCAGACAAAGAAAACCGTCTATTGTACTCTTTGCAGGAACGCAAAACGGGCGCGATCTGGCGCCCAGAGTATCAGCAAAACTTCAGGTAGGCCTTACGGCAGACTGTACAGGTCTGGAAATTAATGAGGCTGGTGAATTAGTGCAGGTAAGACCGACATATGGCGGAAATGTGATCGCTTCCATTGTTACACCAAACCATCGACCGCAGATGGCGTCTGTCAGAGGTAATGTGTTTTCGGTAGTGCATGCCGCTGAAAAAAAGGAACTGGACGTTATAAAATCGGAAATTCTGATTGACAAAAGTTCTTTAAAGGTAAAGAGGGTCGGTTTCAAGCCGAAGAAAGTGATTTATAAAGACGTGGAAGAGGCGGATATTGTCATTGTCGGAGGATATGGAGCAGGTAAAAAGGGATTTGAACTGATTCATGAATTGGCAATTAAATTAAGTGCTGCCGTGGGCGCTACAAGAAAAGCAGTAGATGAAGGCTGGGCGCCGTTTGAGATTCAAGTGGGGCAGACTGGCAAGGTAGTAGCGCCGGATCTGTATATCTGTTTTGGAGTATCAGGTGCGCTGCAGCATACGATTGGTATTCGTGGAGCGAAGAAGATTATAGCGGTTAACGATGATCCCACTGCACAGATTTTTGGCATGGCAGATGTCGCTATTTTGGGAGATAGTACAGAAATTCTGCAGACCCTCATTAAGCTGGCGGATGAAAAGGGCAGAGAAGTTTTTTCTGTAAGTTGATTTTTTATAGACTCCCTGTTGAAAAGGAGCCCGGGTTCTTAGCAGAATCTGAGCTCCTTTTTCGTGAAAAAATCAATGAATGGTGACGCTATGCTGCAAGCGTGACGCGCAAGTCTAGATAGTGGAAGATGTGGACTCTCGTATAATAAGTTCCGTGTTCAATTTCATGTGTTTTACTTCGGATAGCGGGTTGGATATTTTTTCAAACATTAATTCACCCGCTAGGAATCCAAGCTGAAACTGTGGCTGACTGATAGTGGTTATGGAAGGCGTAGTAAGCTGGGAGACAATGGTATTATCAAAGCCAATAACCAAAATATCCTCTGGTACCCGCAGGGCATAGTATTGGGCGGCACGAATGGCCGCCGCTGCCAGAACATCAGATACGGCAAAAAAACAATCAGGTGCATCAGGCATAGACAGCACTTTTACAATAGAAGAAAATGCCATATCATAGTTCAAATCTGGTAATTGAATAATCCAATGGGCGGGAATGTCAATGTTGTATGTCTGCATAATGGAACGAAAGGCTTTTAAGCGGGCCTGAGAATACTTGTAGCTTAATGGGCCGTTGATAAAGCCGATTCTGTTTTTTCCCATAGAAAGAAAATAGTCCATCGCGCATTGAGTAGCAGCATAATCATTAATTCCTACAGAAGACGCATAAGGATTCTCTGTGCATTCACAACATTGAACTACCGGGATAAATTCTGTAATTTTTTGCAATAATGAAACGGATGAGAGATACAGTGTAATAAGTCCTGAAATCCCCAGAGCGGATACCAATTCGAGAAAACTGTCAACCGTGGCCGGAGTAATTTCCTCTGAGTATAACAGAAATTCAAAATTGTTATTTTTGGCGGATGATTCAATTCCTTTTATGATTTCAGAATAAAAGGGATTGGACATCATGGTGACATGTACCAGTATCAGCTTTCGGGAATTCTTTTTTTGATTTTCAGCAGGTGGCGGTGCCTCCAACGGTGCTTTAAAGGGTTTAAAAACATAGCCTAATTCTTTGGCAGTTTCCATGATAAGTTGATAAGTTTCTGGTTTGACGATTCCTGTTCCGTTAAAAGCGCGTGATACAGTTGCAGTGGAGATGTTAGCCTTTTGCGCAATATCTTGTACGGTAACTTTGGATTTTCTCCTTCCCATTGTTTTCTCCTTTATATGTAGATTTATATTTGATTTCCGTTTTAACAAAACCAGTAAAAATAGAGTAATCGCCGTAGATGTATTTGATTTTGGAATATTATAACATAAAACATTGTAAATGCACACAAAAATTTACATAATAAAATTACATGTAATAAAACGAAAAATATATGAAAAGAGTACAAAAAACAGGGATTAAATACAGATAAAGTGACGAAAACATGAAAAAATGGAAAAAATATTTGACATTTATGGTGAAAAATGTAATAATAATGGCATGAAACAAATGTAATTATTACATTTTTTACATTTACGGATAATGAAAGAAAAGAGGAAATAATGAAAAAGTTAAAAGTTGGTATTGTTGGATCAGGCATGATGGCATGCAATCATATGGACGCACTAGGCAGAATCCCGGGTGCAGAAGTAGTAGCTATTGCAGATCCATATGCGAAGAGTTTGAAGGAAGTTGCAGAAAACTATGGTGTTCCTTATACATTTTCTGATTTCAAGGAGATGTGCGAGAATGTGAAACCAGATGTAATCCATGATTGTACGCCAAATAATGAGCATTTTTCTATTAATGAATATGCCATTATGAATGGAATTGGTATTTATTCCGAAAAGCCTTTGACGGTGACACTGGAAGAAGCTGATAAGCTGTGTGATCTGCTGAAAAAAAATCCGGTACCAAATGGAGTCAATTTTAATTATCGCAGTAATGCTATTGTTCGGGAGATGCGTGCAAGAATCCGTACTGGACAGGCTGGTTCACCATTATTGGTCCATGGTGGTTATCTGCAGGATTGGCTGATGTATGAAAATGATTATAACTGGCGGTTGGATTCGCGCAGAGGAGGTGTGTCAAGAGCAGTAGCTGATATTGGTTCTCATTGGTTTGACACCGTACAGTTGGTTCTTGACAAAAAGATAACATCTGTGTATGCAAGGCTTTTGACGGTTTATTCAGAAAGATTAAAACCACTTCAGGAAGTACAGACTTTTTCAAAAGCACAGGAAGAAGCAACATATGAAAGGGTTCCGGTAGATACGGAGGATGCAGGGATGATCATGGTACAATTTGAAGATGGAACACTTGGGAATGCCGTAATATCGCAGGTAAGCGGCGGATATAAGAACGGATTGTCACTGACCGTAGATTGCGCAAAATGTTCTCTTCGCTGGAATCAGGAAGAGGCTGATCATCTGATTATCGGAAATCGTGAAAATGGAGTTGCAAAGGTTTATGCAGCGTCAGGAGGCATGACTCAGGATGCAAATGCTTATGCTACACTGCCGGGAGGACATCCGGCAGGTTGGGCAGATGCATTACGAAATAATATCCGGTTATTCTACAATGCGATACAAAATGATACATATCAGCAACCGGATCAGGAGTATGCTACTTTTGAGGATGCCGCATACATTATGAAAATCGTTGAAGCATGCTTAAAAAGTAATCAATTAAACAGATGGGTTTCTGTTTAAGGCGTATTTGTAAAGTTCATAACGGCCAGATACTTTATTTTATAATTCTGAAGTAAAGGAACAAAGTCTGATAGATATTAAAGTAAGAGGGCGGAAAAGAGGTGAAAAAGATATTGCTTGCGGAAACGAAGATATCAGGCCGTAATTATAAAATGGTGACCAAAATATAAAAAATAAGGAAAAGGAGCGTAATACTATGATCAAAAAAAGAGCGACAGCCGTTATGGTATGTTTGGGAATGATGACCGGACTTATGGCAGGAAGTATCCAGACTGTGCAGGCACAGGAAGATGAAAGGGAAGAAATCACGATCGCATGGGTCGTTGATAATGTGGATATCAGTCAGAGAAATCTGTATGACACGGCAGTTGATTATGCAAATTATCTGAATGATACAAGGGATGATATTCATATTGAGCTGACGCTGTTTGACGGTACTGCATCTGTTGAAAAACAGATTTCTGATATCGAAACGGCAATTGCAATGGGAGTTGACTGTATTTCACTGGCATCCGTTGAACCGGAAGGTATACGTCCGGCAGCAGAAGCGGCAATGGAAGCTGGAATTAAAGTTTTGAACTGGAGAGATGAAGGCGACTGGTGTACTGTTCATTTTATCGCAGCAAATGAAGATAAAAAAGGTCAGGCTCAGAGAGACTGGACCAGACAGTATCTTGAAGAGAATCCAGATGCTGTTTTATATGCTGGCTTACAGTACGGTGCAACAAGCCATCCGAACTGTTTCCCGAGAATGCAGTACATGAAAGATCTGGAGGAAGAATTCCCGGATCGTTTTCAGATATTGGTTGAACAGTACAGTGATTGGAGTACCAATACATCTATGACAATGGTAGAAGACTGGCTGCAGGCATACCCGCAGATGAATTATATTGCTTCTGCATCCGAGGAACAGATGCTTGGAGTTATTGAAGCAGTAAAGATTCATTCATCATTGGATGATTTCGTATTAGTAACACATAATGGCGAGCAGACAGGTATTGATATGCTAAAGAATGGTGAAGTAGAGATGGTAGTTGCTCAGACATTCCCGATTTTCGCACAGGGCATTATTGATTACTGCGTGAAAATGCAGATGGAAGATTTTACAGGCAGTGTGGATATGAGTGATTATTCAATCAAAGTGCTTACCCCGGAAAATGTTGCAGATTACGAGAAGCTGATCCAGGTTGATTATTATAATAATCAGTACTATGAGCCGATTCTTGCAGATTCTTACAAGTAAAAAACTGGCTTGAAAGGACGGTGGAGACGGGGATGTTACACTCCCGGTCTTCACCGCCTGGATTACTCAATCGTCAGGAGCTAGTTATAACCAGCAAAATGGAAGAGAAGGTACTGGATATGAAAAAGGCAGATGATGATATCATCTTATGGATGAAAGATATTGAAAAATCTTTTAGCGGGGTGCAGGTTTTAAAAAAAGTTCAGTTAATGATAAAGGCCGGGGAGGTACACGCATTAGTAGGCGAGAACGGCGCGGGAAAATCTACCCTGATGAAAATATTGCTTGGAATTTACCGTAAGGACGGGGGCGAGGTTATATATCGTGGAGAGAAGATGGAATTCCATTCACCGGCAGATGCACTTAACCGTGGGATTTCTATGATTCACCAGGAGGTATGCCTGATTCCTGATATGACGGTGGCAGAAAATATCTTTCTTGGCAGAGAAGACAATTTTTCACGTGCAAACGTTTTGCTTGATGTGGCAAAACAGAGAAAACAGGCAAAAGAGTTGTTAGAAAGATTAAAATTGGATATTTCAATTGATGCGAAGGTACAGGAACTTAGTGTTGCGCAGATGCAGCTGGTAGAGCTGGCGCGGGCAGTGTCTTATGATCCTAATATTGTTATTATGGATGAACCGACATCGGCATTATCAAATACGGAAATTGAAAAATTGTTTTCTGTAATAAGAATGCTTACTTCCCAGGGCGTTTCCGTTATTTTTATTTCACATAAACTGGAGGAAATATATGAGGTATGCGACAGGATTACTGTTATGAGAGATGGAGAATATATCATAACAAGTGATTGCAGTGAATTACAGGAAAAAGATTTAATTAATTATATAGTAGGAAGAAAAGTTGACGTACTGTACGAAAAAGAAAAAGTAGAACAGGGTGAGGAGGCGCTTCGGGTGGAAGGACTTGTAAGATCAGGCACATCCTCTGAAGTGAGCTTTTCTGTCAAAAAGGGTGAGGTTCTTGGATTTTGCGGTCTGATGGGTGCTGGTCGTTCAGAGATACTGAGAGCTGTGTACGGCATCGATAAAAAAGTAAAGGGTGATATTTATGTTGAAGGTGTCCGACAGAATATTTACAGTCCCAAAACGGCTCTGAAATGTGGAATAGCAATGGTGACTGAGGATAGATTGCGGCAGGGGGTTATCGGTGCTTTATCACTGGTTCAGAATGTGACTATTTCGATGTTTGACAGGATTTGCAGCGGTCTGGGCTTTTTTCATCCGTCCAGAGAAAAAGGTATTTTTGTTGATATTGCAAAGAAACTATCTATCAAATACGCTTTTATGGATGCCTCAATCTCTAATCTGAGTGGAGGAAATCAGCAGAAAGCGATTATAGGGAGAGCAATGCTGACAAATCCTAAAGTTATATTGTTTGATGAACCGACACGTGGAATAGATGTCGGGGCGAAGGCCGAGATTTATAAACTGATTGATGAACTTGCAGCAAATGGTTTGGCGGTTGTTATGATTTCCTCAGAACTTCCGGAATTGTTATCTCTTTGCGACAGGATTGCGGTCATTCGTGAAGGCGAGATCGTATATGAATGTGAACGGGAGAAGGCAACGCAGGAATTATTGATGGGGTATGCATTTGGAACCAAAGGATGATACAGGAGGCGGGGAAATACAATGAAATCACAGGTTAAAAAGTTTGGTTCGACACTTATAAAAGGAAATAAGGCTGTTTTAATGGTAGCGATTTTAGCAGTTGCGTTGTCTTTTTTATCACCTATTTTCCTGACTCGTGTCAACCTGTTAAATGTATTGAGACAGGTATGTGTTAGTACAATTATTGGATGTGGATTTACCATGGTTTTGGGAAGCGGAAATATCGATTTGTCTGTCGGCTCAACCGTGGGATTTACAAGCATCGTAATGGCGAAAGCCATGGTTGCGGGAGTGCCGGTTTCAGTCTCGATATTATTGGGAGTTATCACTGGAATTATTATAGGAATCATCAATGCCGGTATCATAATTTATTTTAAGCTTCCGCCGTTTATCGTAACGCTTGCGATGATGCAGGTACTGAGAGGAAGCTGCTACCTGACGACAGGAATGCTGCCGGTTACAAATGTTCCTAAAGAGTTCTCCTGGCTGGGCCAGGGATCTGTTTTGGGGATTCCGGTACCGATATATATCATGCTTTTAATGGTAGTTGTAATCTGGATTGTTGTAAATCGCACAAAATTCGGACGATATCTGTTGGCCATAGGAGGAAATGAAGAGGCGGCAAGAGTAAGTGGTGTTAATGTTGAAAAAGTGAAAATTGGAGTTTTTGCCACTATGGGAGCTTGCTCAGCACTGGCCGGTATGGTTATGTCAGCGAGGGCATCATCCGCACAGCCTTCAGGCGGATTGAATATGGAGATGGACTGTATTGCAGCGGTGGTGGTTGGCGGAACCAGTATGCAGGGTGGAAGCGTTAATGTAGTGGGCGCATTTTTTGGATGCCTGGTTGTGGGTATCATCAATAACGGATTGAATCTGATGGGGGTAGATTCCAACTGGCAGGTAGTAGCCAAGGGCTTACTGATTCTGTTTGCTGTTATTCTGGATAGTGTATCTCAGAAAGTATACGGTAAAGCAAGATAAGATTTTGAAATTTTCAGATGAGATTAATATTTTAGCGTATATACACTGCAATACATAGCAGGTATAAAAATAAATAATAAAAAGAAAAGGGGAATTATTATGCAGATTGGTCTTCAGATGTTCACAGTTAGAAATAGTTTTTCCAAGGATCCGATGGGGACGTTGGAACAGATCGCAAAGATAGGCTATAAAAATATTGAGATGGCGAACCATAATGCCTACGAAGATGTAGGAACGGGTGTAGGCCTGTCTTTGAAAGAGTTCAAAGCAAAGGTTGACGAACTGGGAATTAATGTGGTTGGCGCGCATATTTTGCCGGCAGACGGTGCAAAAAATATTGATCCGTTTTTCAGGGATTATGACCGGTTTAAAAAGATTATTGATTTCTATGCAGAATTGGGCAGTAAACATCTGTCTATTCCAATTGACTTTTTCCCGACCAAGGATTACCTCCTGAAGCGCTGTGAATCATACAATAAACTCGGAGAGATGTGTGCTGAAGCAGGCATTTACCTGCTGTACCACAATCACTATAATGAATTTCAGCGGTTAAATGGTGAATACATGATGGATCTAATCATGGAGAACACGGATCCGAAATATCTGGGGGTAGAGCTGGATGCATACTGGATGGTTCGCGGACTTTTTGATCCGAGAGATAAAATCAGAGAATTTGGTAACAGGCTGGCTATCCTGCATGAGAAGGATTTCCCGTTAAGTCAGATTGATAATCTGAATGCATGGAAAGTAATTGATCAGGATGTTCCCTGTGATTACGTATCTTTCCACAGTGCTACGGATCCTGAGTATTTCATTGAGATTGGTGATGGTATTATTAAGATTCAGGATGTAATTGATGCGGGTAATGAGTTTGATGTACCGTACATTTTTGTGGAACAGGATTATACAAAGATGGCAGAGCTTGACAGCATTAAGAGAAGCTATGATAATTTCCGCAAAATGAGAGATCTGGAATGGTAACTTTTGAGCGATATTGCTGACGGGTATGGGATGTTCATGTATTTTGGACATCCTGTATTCAAATACGCAAAGATGTGGTATTGGCGGAGAAATTCGGATTCAGGAGGTACTCAGATGGAAAGAGTAGGATTAGGCATAGTAGGCGGAGGCGCCATAGCAAGACGCATTTTAGCGCATTTGGATCAGGAGGATGTGAAAGATAAAGTTTTTCTTGCCGCGATATGTGACCCTGCGCCGGGAAGAGCGCAAGAAATTGCTGAGACATTTCATATCGCCAGATGGTATCTTTCGCTTGAAGAAATGCTGGCGGACAGTGAGGTTGATGCGGTTACATTATGTACACCGATAGGACTTCATTTTCAGCAGGGAATACAGGCGATTGAAGCCGGAAAACATGTACATTTTAACAAGACTATGGCGGTTACAACAAAAGAAGTGGATATGTTGGTAGAAGCAGCCCAAAAGAAAGGCGTAAAACTGGCAGCTTCACCGGGAAATATGCTGTGGCCGTTTAACCAGCGAAAAAGAAAATATATTTTGGAAGGAAAACTTGGAAAGGTTGTGTGGGCATCCGGCTGCAGCGGCAACAGTGCGACTTATCACCTGAATGAAGGAGAACGAAGAAACACAGGTAATGCATCCCACAATGTAAATCCGGCATGGTATTTCCAAAAAAATGGCGGCGGTCCTTTGTATGATAGTACGATTTATGCAATTCACAGCATCACGGGAGTCCTCGGACCGGCCAAATCTGTCCTGGCAGTTTCAAAGAAAATGAGAGAATCTTTTATTTTTAATGGTATAGAGATTAACAATGAAATGGATGATTTCATTGTTATGATATTGGAATTTGAGGGAGGAGCCCACGGTATTATTTATGCGATTCCGACAGAAGAACCAGAGGCACTGGGCGGACAGTTTGGAGTATTCTACGGCCTGGATGGTTATATTGACAGAGTGGGATTAAATGGAGAAATGAATCTCAAATATGAAGGTGACAGGATGCCGCATCATTTTGGAGAACATGGTAAATTGTGGGAATGTCATGTATATGAAGATGTTATGCAGCTGGTCAGCTGGATTCTGGAGGATGGAGAAGAACCTTTGTGTTCCGTCTCACATGCAAAACATGCGATTGAAATTATTGAAGCATGTTACGAATCAATCAGAATTGGAACAGCAGTACCTTTAAAAACAACATTTACACCTCTCACTCTGGAAGAAATCAACAGAAATCTGGAAAAGTTCGGAGGAAAAGGACCAGGTACGCGAGTTCCGCAATTTGGAGGGGATTATGAAGTATAGATCGGAGGTGAAAAGAAAATTTGAAACTTGGACTTTTAAGTGCCATATTAGGAGACATGAGTTTTGAAGGGATGATTGAATATGCCTCAAAGGTTGGCTATGAATGTGTGGAGGTTGCCTGCTGGCCCAAAGGAAAAGCGAACAGAAAGTATGCTGGAGTTACGCATATTGATGCAGATACTTTCAATGATAACGTGGCGGAGCACATACAGGAACATTGTAAAATACATAATATTGAATTATCAGCGCTTAGCTATTATGGTAATCCGTTAGCTGAAAACGAAGAGGTGGCGAAAGCTTCCGCAGAACATACAAAGAAACTTATTAAAGTAGCGAATGCTTTGGGGATTGATTGTGTGGGGGCTTTTATTGGACGTTCTGAATACAAAAATGTAGAGGAGAATTTGGAACGGTTTAAAAAAGTATGGATTCCGATTATCGATGAGGCTGAAAAGAATAATGTAAAAATTGTGATCGAAAATTGTCCGATGCTGTTTACTAAAAATGAGTGGCCGGGCGGACAGAATCTTGCGGCTACACCGGACATATGGAGGAAGATGTTTGACGAAATCCCGAGTAAGAACTTAGGACTCAACTATGACCCTTCACATTTTATCTGGCAGCAAATGGATTATATTAAACCACTCTATGAGTTTAAAGACAGAATCTACCATCTTCATTTTAAAGATATTAAATTGTATAAAGAGAAACTTGCTGATGTGGGCATTATGGCTTATCCACTTAATTATATGTCTCCTAAATTGCCGGGCTTGGGGGATGTGGATTGGGGCAAGTTTGCTTCGGCACTTTATGATATAGGATATGATGGACCGGCTTGTGTAGAGATAGAAGATACGGCATTTGAAGGGTCACAGAAAGGAATTAAGCGGGCAGTAGAACAGTCGTACAAATATATGAGACAGTTTATTGCTTGATTAATTTTTTGCGGGAATGTTAATATTCCAGAGGAGCAGACGATAAAGCGACGGGTATGTATCAAACAATGGATGCATGTCCGTTGTTTTAGTTAACTCAATTTTAACAGAACGTGTTGCAGATCTTGAATCTTGACCATAATGGATCAGCAGCGTATCTGGCATGCCGACTGTGATTCGACAACGTCGGAAAATCTGTCAAAACAGTCATTTTTTACTTTATGGAGGGCAAAATACAGATGAAAATTGTTAATAAATTAACAAAAAAATCGTTGACAGATATAGATTAAGCTGGTAGACTGTTGTTAGTGTGAATATGCCGTATTGAGTGGATTCCTCCGGCTTGCCGGAGTGAATACTAAGAGGGAATCAGGTGAGAATCCTGAACGATCCGGTCACTGTGAGCAGGGAGCGAGATTTCATGGGCCATTACATATTGTAAAGTGTGAGAAGGCGGAATTGAACGATGATCTGTGAGCCAGGAAACCTGCTTAATATTAGAGATGAGCTACCGTGAATAGCGATGAAATCTAAGAAAGCAGCGACAGAGCGCTTGGCTGCTTTATTCCCGCAAAGTAACAGGTTGAAGTCGGGCTTTTCCGATTTTGGAGGCCGCCGTGAGAGGAAATATCCTTCATAGCGAAGCGGCGGGGGATTTGATTGAGGTTCGCCACGGAGCAGGCGAACATTTTTAATAAGAAATTTTGTTAAAAATATAACGAAAAAGGAGGGGAGGTAGCGAGAGCATTTGGGAATAGCAGAAAGGGCATATGGAACACAGGTTGTTGAGACGAATTTATAAAAAATAGGAATGGAACTGATACAAGACCAGGAAATGATCGAAAGGAGTATGTATGAGCAGTAAAATCACGATTATTGGAGCAGGAAGCGTAGGGTCAACCATCGCGTATACTTTGTCAGGAATGGATGTCACATCGGAGATCGTAATGATTGACATTAATAAAGAGAAGGTAGCAGGCGAAGTTATGGATATTGAACAGGGAACCTGCTTCCGCAATCCAATTTCCATCAAGGCAGGAGAATATGAAGACGCCAAGGGTTCTGATATTGTCATTATCACATCAGGAATCGCCCGCAAGCCAGGACAGACGAGAATCGAACTGACTCAGACAAATGTAAATATTTTAAAGAGCATTACGCCGGAAATCGTAAAGGCGGCGCCGGATGCACTGTATATCATCGTAAGCAATCCGGTGGACATTATGACGTATGTATTTGCTAAAATATCAGGTGTTCCGGAGAACCATGTCATCGGTTCCGGTACGATCCTGGATACAGCCCGGCTGCGTTTCGGTCTTTCTGATCACTTTAAGGTGGCTCAGAAAAATATCCACGCTTATGTATTTGGAGAGCATGGAGATACCTCGTTTATTCCGTGGACAGGCGCTTACATTTCCGGAGCCAGTGTAGACGAGTACTATGAGCTGATGAAGAGCACCGGAAAAGACGTGGATGAGCTGGACAAAGAGGCAATGCTGAAATACGTGCAGAAGTCAGGCGGCCAGATCATTGCAAACAAGGGCGCTACCTTCTATGCTGTTGCCAATGCAGTCTGTAAACTCTGTGAGATCGTTCTCGCTGCATCTGATTCCATCGCAACCGTGTCTTCCATGATGCATGGAGAGTACGGCATTGAAGACGTATGTATCAGTACGCTGACCCTTGTGGGACCGAACGGTATTCAGGGCAAGGTACCGATGCGTATGAACAAAGAGGAGATTGCTAAGCTTCAGGCCAGTGCGAACGCCCTGAAGGCAGTCATCGCTCAGATCGAATTATAATTTATCCCAGGAGCACTTAGCCGTGCAGAAGCTGAAAAACAGGCCCGGAGATTGACTGCGGGCTTGGTGTTTTGGCTTTTTGCACGTAATTAAAAAAAGAAAATGGAAGATTGAAAAATCAGACCAGGAAAGGAAACGGGACTATGAAGTACAGTTATTATCCAGGATGCACGCTGAGAACGAAGGCAAAAGATCTGGATGCCTATGCCAGAGCCTGCGCGTCAGCCCTGGGCTTCGAGCTGGAAGAAATAGAAGAGTGGCAGTGCTGCGGCGGAGTTTACCCGCTGGGGACAGACGAGATTGCCACAAAGCTTTCTTCCGTCCGGGCGCTGAACGAGGCGAAGGAAAAGGGACAGGAGCTGGTGACCATATGCTCCGGCTGTCATCACGTGATCAAGCGTGTGAATGACGACATGAAAAACGTGGATGATATTCGAACCAGAGCCAACAATTATATGCAGCTTGACGAGCCGTATGCCGGAGAGACCAGTGTGCTGCATTATCTGGAGGTCCTGCGGGACAGAGTCGGGTTCGATACACTGAAGGAAAAGGTGGTCAATCCGCTGACCGGAAAAAAGATCGGCGCTTATTACGGATGTCTTCTGCTGAGACCTGGCAAAATTCTGCAGTTTGACAATCCAGAGAACCCGAAGATCATGGAAGACTTTATCCGGGCGATCGGAGCTGAGCCGGTGATTTATCCGTACCGGAATGAGTGCTGCGGCGGCTACATATCTCTGAAGGAGAAGGAGCTGTCGGCGGGCATGTGCGGCAAGATCATGGAGAGCGCGGAGGGCTTCGGCGCAGATATGCTGATTACAGCCTGTCCGCTTTGCATGTATAATCTGAAGAAAAACGGCAGCAGCGAGCTTCCGGTGTACTACTTTACGGAGCTGCTGGCAGAAGCCCTGGGCGTGAAGGAGGAGGTGGATCAGGCATGAGTACTGCAAAAAAACAGGCCGAGATGATCAAAGAGATCAGCGGCGTAAACCCTCTGAAATGTATGAAGTGCGGGAAATGCTCTGCAACCTGTCCTTCCTACAACGAAATGGACATCAAGCCGCACCAGTTTGTATCCTATGTCATAAACGAAGATATTGATGCGCTGGTCAATTCAAAATCACTGTGGAAATGCCTTTCCTGCTTTGCATGTGTGGAGCGCTGCCCCAGAGACGTAAAGCCGGGCAAGCTGATCGACGCGGCAAGGCAGCTTGTGGTCCGTCAGAAGGGACAGAATTATCTGACGGCAGATGAGATCCCCGAGCTGCTGGATCCGGAGCTTCCGCAGCAGCTGCTGGTTAGCGCACTCAGAAGATACAGGAGGTGAGACAGGTGCAGAGAATTGGAGTGTTTGTCTGTCACTGCGGAAGTAATATCGCAGCAACAGTTGACGTAAAAAAAGTAGTGGAAATGGTTCAGATGGAGCCGGGTGTGGTTCATGCAGAGGATTACCAGTACATGTGTTCCGAGGCCGGACAGGCTAAGATCGCAGCGGCTATCCAGGAAAAGGGACTGACAGGGATCGTGGTTTGCTCCTGTTCCCCGAGAATGCATGAGGCGACCTTCCGCAAGGCTGCTGAGAGAGCCGGCCTGAATCCATATATGGTAGAGATCGCAAATATCCGTGAGCACTGCTCCTGGATTCACAAGAATATCGAGGAGGCCACGGAAAAGGCCGTGATCCTCGCCCGGGCAGCCATTGCCAAGGTAAATCTCAATACATCCCTGAAGCCGGGCGAGAGCCGCGTAACGAAGCGGGCCCTGGTAATCGGAGGCGGTATCGCGGGTATCCAGACCGCTTTGGACATTGCAGATGCCGGATACGAGGTGGATATTGTGGAGAAAACCCCGAGTATCGGCGGAAGAATGTCACAGCTTGACAAGACTTTCCCGACTCTGGACTGTTCCGCATGTATCCTGACTCCGAAGATGGTGGAAGCGGCGGCTCACGAAAAGATCAAGATCTATACATACAGTGAAGTAGAAAAGGTATCGGGCTTTGTGGGTGACTTTACCGTGGACATCCGCAAAAAAGCGAGAAGCGTAGATATGGATAAGTGTACGGGCTGCGGCGTCTGCCAGGAGAAGTGTCCGTCCAAGAAGGCTCCCAGCGAGTTCAACCGGGGGCTGAATACGAGAAGCGCCATCTACACCCCCTTTGCTCAGGCCATTCCGAATGTTCCGGTCATCGACCGGGAGAACTGCATCAAGTTCAAGACCGGAAAATGCGGCGTCTGCTCAAAGGTATGTCAGGCCGGCGCGATTGATTATGATCAGCAGGACGAGATCGTAACAGAAAAGTACGGAGCAATCGTGGTGGCTACCGGTTTTGATACCATCAAGCTGGACAACTACGACGAATATGCATACAGCCAGAGCAAGGACGTCATCACCTCTCTGGAGCTGGAGCGTATCATGAATGCGGCAGGCCCGACAAAGGGTCATCTGGAGCGTCTTTCCGACGGAAAAGCACCGAAGGAAATGGTATTTATCCAGTGTGTGGGAAGCCGTTGTGCGGACAACAGAGGAAAGAGCTACTGCTCAAAGATCTGCTGTATGTATACGGCTAAGCATGCCATGCTGATCCGGGATAAATATCCGGATGTGAATGTTACGGTATTCTACATTGATGTGCGTACACCGGGTAAGAACTTTGACGAGTTCTACAGAAGAGCGGTGGAACAGTACGGCGTGAATTATATAAAAGGCCAGGTGGGCAAGGTTATCCCGCAGCCGAACGGAAAGCTGCTGGTACAGGGAGCCGACCTTCTGGACAACAAGCAGATATTAAAGGAAGCAGATATGGTGGTGCTGGCTACGGCGATCGAGCCGAATCCTGACGTCCGCAAGATTGCGACAATGCTGACGGCAAGTATTGATACCAATAACTTCCTGACAGAGGCGCATGCAAAGCTTCGTCCGGTAGAATCCCCCACAGCCGGTATTTTCCTGTCCGGCGTATGCCAGGGACCGAAGGATATTCCTGAGACGGTGGCCCAGGCCGGAGCTGCGGCAGTAAAGGCAATCGGACTGCTGGCTAAGGATAAGCTGCTGACGAATCCGTGTACGGCTCAGGCAGATGAACTGATGTGTAATGGATGCTCTACCTGTGCAAATGTCTGCCCGTACGGAGCGATCACTTATGAGACACGTCTCGTAAACGACCACGGAATCCGGGAAGACCGCAGAATTGCAGTTGTAAACAGCGCACTGTGTCAAGGCTGCGGCGCTTGTACGGTGGCTTGTCCGTCCGGTGCAATGGACCTGCAGGGCTTCTCCAACAGACAGATAATCGCGGAGGTGGATGCAATATGTCGATAGAAGCAAAGAACGAATTCAAACCGAAGATCGTAGCGTTTTGCTGCAACTGGTGCAGCTACGCCGGCGCTGACCTGGCAGGAAGCAGCCGCCTTACCTATCCGGCGGATGTAAAGATCATCCGCGTGCCGTGCTCCTGCCGTGTAAACCCGATGTTTATTTTGAGAGCCTTCGAAAAGGGCGCAGACGGAGTGATCCTCTGCGGCTGCCACCCGGGAGACTGCCATTACAGCACCGGCAACTATTATGCGAGAAGGCGAATGACACTGTTGTTTTCCATGCTGGATTACCTCGGCGTGGAGAATGGACGTACCCGCGTAGAATGGGTATCCGCTGCAGAGGGCGTGAAATTCTCCCAGACCATGAATGAGTTTGTGGAAAAGATCTATTCCCTGGGCGAGAACGTGAGATTGGGGGATTTGCGATGCAGGAATTAATCAATCGGATAAAAGAACTGCTGGCAGACGGAACGGTGGCAAGAGCCCTTGGCTGGAGGGCCGGAGACCTCCCCTACAACCCGGAGCCGGCTTACTTTGAAACAGCAGAGTCTTTGCAGGACTTCGTATACAACGGATTCTGCGGAGCAAATTTAAGTAAATATATGATCGAGGCTTCAAAGCTGGAGGGCAGGACCCTGGTCTGTCTGAAGCCCTGCGATACATACAGCTTCAACCAGCTTCTGAAGGAGCATCGCGTCGACCGGGAAAAGGCGTATATCATCGGCGTGGGCTGCAAGGGCAAGCTGGACATCGAAAAGATCCGGCAGCAGGGAATCAAGGGCATCCAGAGCATCAGCGGAGCGGAGCTGACGGATGAAGGTGAGACCCTGACGATTCAGACCATTTACGGCGAGAAGACCTGCGCTTACAAGGACGCCATGCTGGAGCGGTGCCACGTATGCAAGGGAAAAGAGCACAAGATATACGATGAGCTGATCGGCGAATCAAAGGATACGAAGGATGCCGAGCGCTTTGCGGAGGTGGAGCGCATTGAGGCGATGACGCCGGAAGAAAAGTTTGCGTTTTTCCGGAGCGAGCTCAGCAAATGCATCCGCTGCAACGCCTGCCGCAACGTGTGTCCGGCCTGCAGCTGCCGGAAGTGCGTATTTGACAGTGTGAAATTTGACAGCTCCCAGAAAGCGAACGTGGATTCCTTCGAAGAGAAGATGTTCCATGTGATCCGGGCCTTCCATGTGGCAGGAAGATGTACGGACTGCGGAGAGTGCAGCCGCGTATGTCCGCAGGGGATTCCGCTGCACCTGTTCAACCGCAAGTTCATAAAGGACATTGACGAGCTGTACGGAGAATATCAGGCCGGAGAGGATGCGGAGGCCATTGCTCCGCTTACAAGCTTTACATTTGACGACGCAGAACCGAGCATTGTAGGAAAGAGAGGGTAAACTATGTATAAGATTGCAAGAGAAAATCTGCCCGCACTATTCCGACGGATCGCAGCGGATCAGGAATTATATCTTCCCGTAAAGGTCAGCGGTCAGGTGAACTTCGGTGCCTGGACAGAGGACGCGCAGGTAGATCTGGACACATTAAAGTCCGTAAAATCCCCGAAGGATGCATTTTTCCCTCAGAGCGAGAACCTCTACACAGTAGTAAAGGAAGGGAAAAAGCTCAGCGTTCATCCTGAAAAATTAAAGGACCAGAAATTCGTAGTCTTCGGTATGAAGGCCTGCGACGTGAAGGGGCTGGAGGTGCTGGATAGGGTATTCCTGTCCGACCCGGTGGACACCTTCTATGCGGCAAGAAGAGAGCATGGGACGGTGGTAGCCATGGCCTGTCATGAGCCGGAGGAATCCTGCTTCTGTAAGGTGTTTGGCGTGGACTGCGCCGAGCCTTCTGCAGATGTGGCTGTCTGGATGGTGGAGGACGTGCTGTACTGGAAGGCGCTCACCGCAAAGGGCGAGGAGCTGACAAAGACGGCAGAAGAACTCCTGGAGGATGCGGACGCACAGGAGGAAGCAAAGCTGGAGACAGAAAAGGCTGCGATCCGGGAGATCGTAGAGAAGCTTCCGTATTCCAATCTCTCCCTGGAGGGCTGGAACGGGGATGCGCTTTCCGAAAAATTCGATTCCCCGCTTTGGGAGACGCTGTACAAGCCCTGCCTTGCCTGCGGAACGTGTACCTTCGTCTGCCCGACCTGCCAGTGCTACGATATTAAAGACTATGATACGGGACACGGCGTACAGCGGTACCGCTGCTGGGATTCCTGCATGTATTCTGATTTTACGATGATGGCCCACGGCAACAACCGTACGAGCCAGATGCAGCGTTTCCGCCAGAGATTTATGCACAAGCTGGTCTACTTCCCGGCGAACAACGACGGCATGTATTCCTGCGTCGGCTGCGGCCGCTGCGTGGAGAAATGTCCGGCAGCTTTAAATATAGTAAAGGTAATCAAGAAATTTGCAGAGGATTCTGCGGATAAAGCAGGAGGTGAGCAGTGATGGGTGAGCAGAAGCAGGAAGCGGCAGTACATGAGTGCACCTGCCATACAAACTACACACTGGATACTTTGATTCCGAAGATCGGCGTTATCACGGATATTCGCCAGGAGACGCCGGACGTAAAGACCTTCCGCGTGAATGCGCCGGAGGGCGGAAAGCTCTTTGAGCATATGCCGGGGCAGTGCGCCATGGTCTGTGCGCCGGGAGTCAGCGAGGGTATGTTTTCCATCACCTCTTCTCCCACAAATAAGGAATATCAGGAATTCAGTATCAAAAAGTGCGGAACACTGACGGATTATCTTCACAGCCTTCAGGTGGGAGATGAAATCACAGTTCGGGGGCCCTACGGAAATCATTTTCCGGTGGAAACCGAATTAAAGGGCAAGAATCTGCTCTTCATCGCCGGCGGTATCGGCCTTGCGCCGCTGCGCTCCGTGATCAACTACGTGCTGGACAACAGGGAGAATTACGGGACTGTGGACATTCTGTACGGCTCCCGTTCCGCGGACGACCTGGTGCAGCTTAAGGAAATACAGGAAGTATGGATGAAGGCAGAGGGCGTCAATGTGTATCTGACCATTGACCGCGAGCAGGAAGGATGGGATGGCCATGTGGGCTTTGTTCCGTCTTACTTAAAAGAGATCGGCTTTACAACGGATAAGGTGGCGCTGGTATGCGGACCGCCTATCATGATCAAGTTTGTGCTGGCAGGACTTCAGGAGCTGGGCTTCACGAGGGAGCAGGTATATACCACCCTGGAGCTGCGTATGAAGTGCGGAATCGGAAAATGCGGCCGCTGCAATATCGGTTCAAAGTACGTCTGCAAGGACGGCCCGGTATTCCGGTTTGATGAGATCGACGAGTTGCCCAACGAGTATTAGGAAAGGACGGACAGATTATGGAACAGATGGTAAATGTATATTTTTTCGGTAAAAAATACAGCGTACCGGCAGAGCTGACGATCATGACAGCCATGGAGTACGCCGGATATACCCTGAAAAGAGGGTGCGGATGCCGCCACGGCTTCTGCGGCGCCTGTGCAACGATTTACAGAATCAAGGGAAAGAATGAACTGAAGACCTGTCTGGCCTGTCAGACTCAGGTGCAGGAGGGAATGTATGTGGCAAGCATCCCGTTCTTCCCGACGGACAAGAGAACCTACGATATTAATGAGATTAAGCCGAACCAGCAGATTATGATGGAGCTGTATCCTGAGATCTACAGCTGTATCGGCTGCAATGCCTGCACAAAGGCATGTACCCAGGATCTGAACGTTATGCAGTACATTGCTTACGCGCAGAGAGGCGAGCTGGAAAAATGCGCGGAGGAATCCTTCGACTGTATCAGCTGCGGCTGCTGCAGCGTGAGATGCCCGGCGGAGATTTCTCATCCGATGGTGGGTCTTCTGGCAAGACGTCTGACCGGCAAGTACATCGCGCCGGAGTCAGAGCACTTGAACAAGCGCGTAGAAGAGATCCATGCAGGCGCATACGATGAGCTGATCGAGAACATCATGCAGAAGCCGATCACGGAGATGCAGGAACTTTACAACAACAGAGAGATTGAGAAATAAGGAGGGTTATTCATGTTTACACCAGAAATGCTTGAGTCTGTAAAGAAGGTAGAAGCTACCAGAGCAGAACGTATGAAGACAGAGCCAAGACGTATGACAGCGGACGAAAAGGATGCCCTTCTGAAAGCATATCATCCCGATTACAGAGAGGATGGCTTCGCGGAGATCAAGATCGGACCGAATAAGGGACAGAAGGTACCCAGCGAGCTGGGACATCTCCTCCACTCCAATAGCCGCGTCTTGAATGCGGGCATCGACCTGAACAAGGTGGATTATGATGTGGACGTTCTGGTTATCGGCGGCGGCGGCGCAGGTGCATCCGCAGCCATTGAGGCGCATGAGGCCGGAGCAAATGTCATGATCGTGACGAAGCTTCGTATCGGCGACGCCAACACCATGATGGCAGAGGGCGGTATCCAGGCGGCCGACAAGGAAAATGATTCTCCGGTACAGCATTACCTTGACGCCTTCGGCGGCGGACATTTTGCTGCAAGACCGGAGCTGCTGAAGAGACTCGTTATGGAGGCCCCGGATGCGATTCAGTGGCTGAACAAGCTGGGCGTTATGTTTGATAAGGATGAAGACGGAAGAATGGTGACCACCCACGGCGGCGGAACCTCCAGAAAGAGAATGCATGCCTGCAAGGACTACTCCGGTGCGGAGATCATGCGTACACTCCGGGACGAGGTGTTGAACCGTCAGATTCCGGTGGTGGAATTTACCTCCGCGGTGGAGCTGATCAAAGACGACAAGGGCCAGGTGGCAGGAGCCGTTCTTCTGAACATGGAGACGGATGACTACCTTGTGGCAAGAGCAAAGACCGTTATTATCGCAACGGGCGGAGCGGGACGTCTGCACTATCAGAATTTCCCCACCTCCAACCATTACGGTGCAACGGCAGACGGACTCGTTCTCGGATACCGTGCAGGAGCGCCGCTCCTTTATCAGGATACGATTCAGTACCATCCGACGGGCGTTGCGTACCCGGCACAGATCTTCGGCGCGCTGGTTACAGAGAAGGTACGTTCCCTGGGCGCGATGCTGGTTAACGCAGAGGGTGAAGCATTCATGCATCCGCTGGAGACCCGTGACGTATCCGCTGCCTCCATCATCCGCGAGTGTACGGACAGAGGCAAGGGCGTGACGACACCGCTGGGCAGCGGCGTATGGCTGGATACTCCGATGATCGAGCTGCTGGGCGGCGAGGGCACCATCGAAAAGCGTATCCCGGCAATGCTGCGTATGTATCTGAACTACGACATTGATATGAGAAAGGTGCCGATCCTCGTATATCCGACGCTGCATTACCAGAACGGCGGCCTGGAGATCGGCGGCGACGGCTTCACAAAGGCCATTGATAATCTGCTGGTGGCAGGAGAGGCCGTAGGAGGCATCCACGGAAGAAACCGTCTGATGGGCAACTCACTGCTGGATATTATCGTATTCGGCCGCAACGCAGGCAAGGCTGCGGCAGCAAAGGCGAAGACAGTAGAGCTGGGAGCGCCGTCACTGAAGCACGTGGAGGATTATGCGAAGGAGCTGGAGAACGCAGGAATCGAATCCGACGACGTTTCTCCGCTGCTGCTTCCGAAGTATGCAAGACATGAGAGATAGAGAGGAGTGACTGCTGTGCGTGAAATAAATGTGAGCCAGCTTACAGATGTAATCGAAAAGCTCTGTATAGAGGCTAATGAGCACCTTCCGGAGGACGTAAAGTGTGCGATTAAGAACTGCCGTGCCTGTGAGGACGGTGAGATCGCCAAGGGCGTGCTGGACAATATCATCGAAAATTTTGACATCGCAGATAATGAATGTGTACCGATCTGTCAGGATACCGGTATGGCCTGCGTATTTCTGGAGATCGGACAGGACGTTCACCTGGTAGGAGGAAACCTTGCTGAGGCAGTGGACGAGGGTGTCCGCAGGGGATACGACAAGGGATACCTGAGAAAATCCGTAGTAAAGGACCCGGTTCGCCGGGGCAATACGGGAGACAACACACCGGCAATGCTCTATACCGAGATCGTTCCGGGAGAAAACATCAAGGTAACAGTGGGTCCCAAGGGCTTTGGAAGCGAGAACATGAGCATGATCCGCATGTTCAAGCCCTCCGCGGGGCTTCAGGGCATCAAGGATTTCATTCTTGAGGTAGTGGAGACCGCCGGCCCGAATCCGTGTCCGCCCATGGTGGTGGGCGTAGGCATCGGCGGCACCTTTGACAAGGCGGCGCTGCTGGCAAAGAAGGCTCTGATGCGCCCGATTGATTCCTCCAACCCGGATCCGTTCTATGCAGACCTGGAAAAGGAAATGCTGGAGAAGATCAATCAGCTCGGCATCGGCCCCCAGGGCTTTGGCGGCAGGACTACAGCCATCGGCCTGAACATTGAGACACTGCCTACTCACATTGCAGGAATGCCCTGTGCGGTCAATATCAACTGCCATGTGACACGCCACAAAACGGAGGTGATCTAGTATGGAAAAACACATTACGCTGCCCCTCACAGAAGAGCTGGCAAAGACATTACATGCAGGTGATTCCGTATACCTCACCGGCACGATCTACACCTCCCGGGATGCGGGACACAAGAGAATGTGCGAAGCACTGGCTAGAGGCGAGGAGCTTCCCTTTGACCCGACGGATGCGACTATTTACTATGTAGGCCCCACACCGGCGAAGCCGGGAGCCGTCATCGGTTCTGCAGGTCCCACCACCAGCGGACGTATGGATGCGTATGCGCCGACTATGATGTCTGTGGGAGCCAGAGGCATGATCGGCAAGGGAGCCCGTCTGCCGGAGGTCGTGGAGGCGATGAAGAAATACAGCGGCGTTTACTTTGGAGCCATCGGAGGCGCCGGAGCGCTTCTGGCAAAATGCATCAAGAGCGCAGAGCTGATCGCATATG
Organism: Lachnospiraceae bacterium; assembly: GCA_030524705.1. Lineage (GTDB taxonomy): Bacteria > Bacillota > Clostridia > Lachnospirales > Lachnospiraceae > Choladousia. The sequence goes on from JAUNGD010000005.1 coordinate 54,017, forward strand.
AGGATTTGGGAGCAGAGGCTCTTCGGAAGCTTTACGTAGAGGATATGCCGCTGGTGGTAATCATCGACAGCGAGGGCAACAACCTCTATGAGATGGGACGGCAGGATTACCTGAAAAACCGTCAGTAAAAAGGCATTAAAAAAAGCCCAGGAAAACGGGCAGAAGGGACAGTGACATTCGCAGAACGCGGGTGTCGCTGTTCTTTTTTCTGCCTGCTATTTTATGATAGAAGTTGCGGTTAGAGAAGACCTTTGATAAAATTAGAGAAAGACGGAGATTCCGTATCCACGGTCTATAGAAGAAAATAAGGTATAAAAGGCTTATAAAAATGGAACGCTTTTTGGAACGCAATGGCAAAAATGGAACGCTTTTTGGAACGAAATGATAAATCTTGTACGGGATTTGAAACGCTTTCCGATGGAGATTATCATGAATATTTTTATACAGTGCTTTGGCAATTCTGTTTCAGACTTTTTATAGACACCGGCCAAAAAATCTGATATAATTTTATTGAAATTTTCAGAAAAAAGTTGAAATGCTGTTCTGAAAATTTTTTGGAGTTAGGACATTATTCTAAACCAGGAAAATGAAGAAGACTGAAAATGTGCAAATTGACAGCATGCAGGAAGGGAGCGTGGTCGGATGAATTATTCAGAGGATCCTGGTAAACAGTACCATCTTCAGGTAGGAAAGGGCGATGTCGGCCGCTATGTGATCATGCCCGGCGACCCGAAGCGCTGTGCTAAGATTGCGAAGTATTTTGACGATGCGGAGCTGATTGCGGACAGCAGGGAGTACGTTACATACACGGGCTATCTGGACGGTGTAAAGGTCAGCGTGACCTCCACAGGGATCGGGGGGCCCTCCGCCTCCATCGCCATGGAAGAGCTTGCCATGGTGGGAGCAGATACCTTTATACGGATCGGGACCTGCGGCGGAATGCAGCTTGGCGTGAAAAGCGGTGATATTGTTATTGCCAGTGGAGCGATCCGCATGGAGGGAACCAGCAGGGAGTATGCGCCGATCGAATTTCCTGCTGTGGCAGATATTGGGATCACGAATGCTCTGATCGGGGCGGCCCGGGATCTGGGGACGAATTACCATGTGGGCGTTGTTCAGTGCAAGGACGCCTTTTACGGACAGCATTCACCGGAGACAAAGCCCGTAAGCTACGAGCTTTTGAACAAGTGGGAGGCGTGGAAGCGGCTTGGCTGCCTGGCGTCCGAGATGGAGTCGGCGGCTTTGTTTATCGTAGCCAGTTCACTGAAGGTCCGGGCAGGCTCCGTATTTCTGGTGGTGGCCAACCAGGAGCGCGAAAAGGAAGGCTTGGACAATCCTGTGGTGCATGATACGGATATGGCGATCCGCACTGCGGTAGAAGCCATCCGCAGACTGATAAAGGAAGACGGACAGGGGCAGTAAGGTCCCGGCAGCTAATTATGTGGATCAGGCATAATGCCTGCAATATAGAAAGGAGAAAAACAAATGAATAAGAAAGTATTGGCAGTAGTATTGACAACAGCAATGGCAGCAATGGCAGTGCCCACTGTTTCCATGGCAGACGGAGAAGAATTTAAGGTAGGTCTTGTGACAGACGTCGGCGGTGTAAACGACGGCTCCTTCAACCAGTCCGCATGGGAAGGACTTCAGAGAGCAATGGACGAGCTGGGCATCGAGGCAAATTACCTTGAGTCTTCCACAGACGCCGATTATATTCCGAACATTGAGACATTTATTGATGAGGAATATGATCTGGTTATCAGCGTAGGCTACATGCTGGCAGACGCTACAAGAGCAGCAGCAGAAGAAAACCCGGACTGCAAATTTGCAATTATTGATGACTCAAGCATCGACCTGGACAACGTTACCTGCCTGATGTTCAGACAGGAGCAGGCTTCCTACCTTGTAGGATACGTAGCAGGCCTTATGACGAAGACAAACAACATCGGCTTCGTGCTTGGTATGGCAAATGAGACGATGCATCAGTTCGGATACGGATACTGCGCAGGCGCTTTGGACGCAAACCCGGATATCACGATCCAGCAGTTCAACGCGAACTCCTTTGCTGACTCTGCAACAGGAAAGACAAATGCAAACACAGCAATCACCAACGGCGCAGATATTATCTTCCATGCGGCAGGCGCAACAGGTCTCGGCGTGATCGAGGCATGCCAGGAGGCTGGTATCTATGCGATCGGCGTAGACAGCGACCAGTCCTCCATCGCACCGGATACAATCATCACCTCTGCTATGAAGAGAGTAGACAACTCCGTATATGATTCTGTAGCAGCTCTGATAGACGGCACACTGGAAGGCGGCGTTAAGACATATGACCTGGCAGCAGGCGGCGTAGATATTGCTCCGACACAGGATCTGCTTCCGGAAGATGTTATCACAGCAGTAAACGAAGTAAAAGAAAAGATCATCAGCGGCGAGGTTACTGTTCCGTCCAACAAGGAAGAGTTTGAAGCTGCATACGGTGACGTATACGTATTGGATTAATAAAAATGAGAGAAATTTCAATGGAGCGGGTGAATGAGACCCGGGAAAAGATTCTGGAGATTATCAAAAGTCCATCCCTGACCCATGAGCAGAAGGTGACAAATCTGGCAGGCCAGGCGGATTCCCTTATGGAGGTTCTGGATTTGCCGGAGGGTCTGGATGAGCTGCTGAATGCTCCGGGCGAAGCACAATGTATCTGCGACCTTTCCGAGGGGCACGCACCCATGCGCCCGCGGTATATTGTTCCAGATTACGAAAAATTTATGAAGGAGGGGAGCTGCTTTCTGCAGCTTGCCCCTCCCACTGATTTATATGAAGCGCTGGACCATCTGCTGATCCTTTACAAGCATGTACCCAGCGTTACAAATTATCCCGTTTTTGTGGGACATCTTGACCGGCTTCTGGAGCCGTTTATTGATACGGTGGAGGAGGCCCAGGCCAAAAAGCTTCTAAAAATGTTCATGACGCATATTGACCGGACCGTTTTGGATTCCTTTTCCCATGCGAATATCGGCCCGGCGCCGACGAAGGCCGGAAGGCTGCTGCTGGAGGTGGAGGCTGAGCTGGAGAATGCCGTTCCGAACCTGACGCTGAAATACGAAGAGGGCGTGACGGACGATGCATTCATGCTGAAGGCGATTGACTGTGCGCTGCACAGCGCGAAGCCAAGCTTTGCCAACCACGCAATGTTCCGCAGCGAGCTGACGGAGGACTATGTGATCGCAAGCTGCTACAACGGCTTGCCGCTGGGAGGCGGCTCTTATACGCTCTGCCGTCTGATCCTGGGCAATATCGCAAAGCGCTCCTCTGGTATTCAGGATTTTGAGGAGAATCAGCTTCCTTACGTCATGGATATTATGGCCCGCTATATGGATGAGCGGATCCGTTTTGAAGTAGAAGAAAGCGGATTTTTTGAGAACAATTTCCTGGCAAAGGAGGGCCTGATCCACAGAGACCGGTTTACCGCAATGTTCGGGCTGGTGGGTCTTGCGGACTGCGTCAATCTCCTTCTTGAAAAAGAGGGTAAGAGCGGACGCTTCGGCCACGACGAAAATGCCAACGATCTCGGAGTGGAGATCATGGAGATCATTCAGAAATTTAATGATGCACACGTCAATCCATACTGTGAGGTGACCGGAGGCCATTTCCTTCTGCACGCCCAGGTGGGCCTGGCGGAGGATCAGAATGTGACGCCGGGAACGCGTATCCCTATTGGAGAGGAGCCGGAGGAGCTGATCGACCAGCTTCTGGTGCTCAGCCGCTTCCACAAATATTTCCCCTCCGGGACAGGCGATATTTTCTCCATCGACCTGACGGTACACAAAAATCCAGAGTACGTTCTGGATATTATAAAGGGTGCTTTCAAGAAAGACCTGCGGTATCTGTCCTTCTATTCCAGCGACAGCGATGTGATCCGGGTGACCGGATATCTGGTGAAACGCTCCGAGATGGAGAAGCTGGATCAAGGGCTGGCGGTGCTGCAGGATACGACGGCCTTGGGACTCGGCGCGTCGAAGAACGGCCATATTCTGGAAAGAAAGGTACGCTGATGAAGGCGGTGGTGAACCGTATTATTCCCTTCAGCAGCGTGGACGGGCCGGGGAACCGGACTGCAATTTTCCTGCAGGGCTGTAATATCAACTGTAAATACTGCCACAATCCAGAGACCAGAGGGCTCTGTATCGGATGCGGAAGCTGTGTGGAGCAATGTCCCGTGGGCGCATTGTCTCGGACGGCGGAGGGCAGGATACGGTATGATGCTTCAAAGTGTGTCCAGTGCGATACGTGCATTCACGTATGCCCTCACGACAGCTCTCCGAGGACCTGGGAGATGTCGCCGGAGGAGGCATATGAGAAGGTAAAACGTCAGATTCCCTTTATCCGGGGAATTACTGTTTCCGGGGGAGAATGCATGCTGCAGCCGGATTTTCTTCTGGAGCTGTTTCGGCTGGCAGGAAAAGACGGCCTTACGACTATGATAGACAGCAACGGGACGATTCCGTTTTGGGAATTTCCAGAGCTGCTTTCAGTGACGGACGGCGTGATGCTGGATATCAAGGCCTTTGGGGCGAAGGAGCACCAAAGGATCACGGAGGCTTCGAACGATACGGTCCTGAAGAACGCCGTATATCTGGCGGAGCAATCCAAATTGTATGAGGTGCGGTGCGTGATTGTGCCGGATCTGTATGACGCGGAGCAGAGTATCCGTGATATGGGAAAATTCCTGGCGCCTTATTTGAAAATCCGTGAGTTTCGCATAAAAATAATTGCTTACAGACCGATGGGAGTACGGGAAGCGTACTCCCATTATAGGATACCGGGGCGGGAATATCTGGACAGCCTGGCGGATATTTTGAGGGAATATGGTTTTAGGGACATAGTAATGATATAAAGGTGATGGAAAGGTAATAGAACGGTAATAGAAAGATAATAGAACGGTAATAGAGATGCCGGAGCTGTGCAGACCTCATGCGGCCGCAGACCGGCAATTACAGGCGAGGAGGTAAGGGAGTTTGGGAAGAGTGAGCCATTTGGATGAAAGCAAAGTCGTAATCCGCATGAAAGACATTGTGAAAAAGTTTGGGGACTTTACTGCAAATGATCACATCAACCTGACCGTACATAAAGGCGAGGTACACGCGATTCTCGGCGAGAACGGAGCAGGAAAGAGCACCATGATGAATGTGCTCTGCGGACTGTACAAGCCCACCAGCGGTCAGATTTTTATTAATGAAAAGGAAGTCCATTTTTCCAGTCCGAAGGATGCCATCGACATTGGAATCGGTATGGTACACCAGCATTTTATGCTGATTCAGCCCTTCACCGTTACGGAGAATATTATTCTCGGTATGGAGCCGGTAAAGGGGCTTGTGGTGGACAAAGAGAGCGCCAGAAAAAAGGTCATGGAACTTTCCGAGCGCTACAATATGAAGGTTGACCCGGATGCAAAGATCGAGGATATTTCCGTCGGTATGCAGCAGAGGGTGGAGATCCTGAAGGTACTCTACAGAGGGGCGGATACGCTGATCCTGGATGAGCCCACCGCGTCTCTGACTCCGCAGGAGATCGAGGGACTGATGGAGATTATTCAGAATCTGACGGCGGACGGCAAGAGCGTGATCCTGATTACGCACAAATTAAAGGAGATCACGGCGTCCTCCGACAACTGTACGATCATCCGTCAAGGCAAATACATCAATACGGTGAAGGTGGATGAAGTAAACGAAAATGACCTGGCAGCCATGATGGTGGGCCGGGATGTGAATTTTAAGGTCGAAAAAAAGGAAATGACTCCGGGAGAGATCGTTCTCGACGTAAGGGATATCCGGGCAAAGGATTACCGGGATGTGGAGATCCTGAAGGGACTGAGCCTGAATGTCAGAAGAGGCGAGATCGTGGGACTGGCAGGCGTGGACGGCAACGGACAGACCGAGCTGGTGGAGGTCTTGACTGGGCTTCGCAAGGCAGAGTCTGGTCAGGTGACGGTACTTGGAAGGGATGTATTCAACAAATCCCCGAAGGAGACCTTTGAGAGCGGTATTTCCAGTATTCCGGCGGATCGTCAGAAGCACGGCCTGATTCTGGATTTTTCTGTTGAGGACAATATGATCCTTCAGCATTTTGAGGAGGAGCCGTATTCCTCCAAAAAGTTTTTGAACCGGAAGGCGATCCGGGAGCACGCCACGGAGCTGATGGACAAATTTGACATCAGGCCCAGGGGGACTGAGGGCAATCCGGCAGGCACCCTGTCCGGCGGTAATCAGCAGAAGGTGATCATCAGCCGGGAAGTGACGAATGACAAGGAGCTTCTGATCGCGGTAAATCCGACGAGAGGCCTCGACGTCGGAGCCATTGAGTTTGTACATAAGTATCTTGTGGAGCAGAGGAACAAAAACCGTGCGATCCTGCTGGTTTCCTTTGAGCTGGACGAGATCATGAGTCTGTCAGACCGCATTGAGGTTATCTTTGACGGACAGATTACCGGAAGCGTACCGGGTAAGGACGCGGATGAAAAAGAGTTGGGATTTATGATGGCGGGAGGTAAGAAGCATGAATAAGAAAAAGAGTATTTTAGAGAGCAATGTGCTTTATACCATTATCGCAATTATTGTAGGTTTTCTGATCGGAGCTGTCTTTCTTCTTATCGCGGGCATCAGCCCGGCGGTAGCCTATGCAAAGCTTTTGGACAGCGTATTCGGCAAACCGAAATATATGGTGTGGACGCTGATTTATGCCAGCCCGCTGATCTTCACGGGTCTGAGCGTTGCCTTTTCTTTCCGCACCGGCGTATTCAATATCGGCGCGGAGGGACAGTTCGTTGTGGGAAGCCTTGCGGCGTGCGTCATCGGTATTCTTTTTGACCTCCCGGTGTGGATTCATGTGCCGCTCTGTATCATCGCGGCGGCGGCGGCCGGAATGGTCTGGTCCCTGCTGGTGGGCCTTTTGAAGGTAAAGCGGGGCATCCATGAGGTATTGTCCTTCATCATGTTCAACTGGATCGCATTTTATCTGTCAAACTATGTGGTTAACCTGGCGGCTATCCACAAGGAAGGCGGCGGAGAGGCGACAAAGGATGTGCGGAGCACTGCCAGGATTCTGGTGCCGGAGGGACTGCGGGATGCGCTGGGCTGTACTGCGGCAAACTGGGGCATCGTCATGGCAGTGGTTGCGGCTATCATTATCTGGGTAATTATTGAAAAAACGACTCTGGGCTATAAGCTGAAGGCGGTGGGCTTCAACAGCAGCGCGGCTTTGTATGCCGGCGTGAATTCTGACCGGTCCGTGCTGACGGCGCTGGGAATTTCCGGCGCTCTGGCAGGTCTCGGCGGAGCCGTACAGATCCTTGGCATGTCAGGACGCTTGAGCCAGTTCGCGGGACAGGAGGGCTATGGATTCGAGGGAATCACCGTGGCTCTGATCGGAGCGTCAAGCCCCATCGGCTGTATATTTGCAGGTATTTTCTACGGAGCCATGAAGTACGGCGGCTCCAAGCTCAGCATCATAAAGGCCCCGGCGGAGGTCGTGGACATCATCATGGGCTGCGTCATTTTGTTCATCGCAATTTCGCAGATCTTTAAGGTGCTGCTCGGAAAGCTTACGAAAAAGGAGGTAAAATAAATGGATGTGATCATTAAAAATCTGGGACTTTTGATTAATGCAACACTGATTGCAACGCCTCCTCTTCTGTTGGCTGCTCTGGGCTCCTGCTTTTCGGAGCGGAGCGGAGTCATAAATATCGGAATCGAGGGAATGATGACCATTGGAGCCTTCACCGGAGCGGTGATGGGACTGAAGACCGGAAACGGATGGATCGCGTTTTTCTGTGCGGGCCTGGCCGGAGCGCTTTTCGGAGCAATATTGGCGGTGGCCTGTATCTCCTTCCATGCGGACCAGACCATCGCCGGAACGGCTATCAATTTCCTTGGGCCTGGTCTGGCGGTATTCCTCTGCAAGGCGATGTTCAATAACTCCTCGGATACCCCGGCGATGGATCCGAGCTGCAAGCTTCCGAAGCTGTTCGAGGGCGTATTTCCGGCGGGCTCCTTCTGGAGCAATGTACTGAATGTTTATTCCGTGGCATATCTTGTATTTATCCTGGCGGTGGTCTGCTGGTTTGTATTTTACAAGACAAAATTCGGAGCGCATCTGCGGGCGGTGGGCGAGCATCCAGAGGCGTGTGAGTCCCTCGGCATCGACGTATACAGGGTTCGCTACACCTGCGTGATCCTGTCAGGCTTTCTTGCGGGCCTCGGCGGAGCCTTTGTGACACTGGCGACCATCAACCAGTTCCGCCCCAGCGTTATCGTAGGACAGGGCTTCATCGCCATCGCGGCCGTTATCTTCGGAAAGTTTTCACCGGAGGGTGCGACAAAGGCATGCCTGCTGTTCGGCTTCTGCAGCGGCGTCAAGACCCTGGCGGGCAGCAGCAATACAATTTCCCCGAATCTGATCTCGATGATCCCGTATATCGTGACGATTCTTGCCCTGGTGCTGTTTGTCGGAAAGGCACACACCCCGGCGGCAAACGGAAAGCCCTTTGTGAAGTCCAAATAATCTGATTGAAGCATAAAGGAGCTGTCAAGAAATAACGAAGCATGAAACAGAACAAATTTACAGCGAAAAATATATTTACTGCGCTCATGGGGGTTTTTCTCGTGGGCGTAGGCGTCTCATTCAACAATTGCGCCGGACTGGGCAATGACCCCATCGGGATTGTCTATGACGGCATCCGAAACATTACCGGGATGAATGCCCAGCAGCTTGGGACGGCGTCTAACGTGGTCAATCTTGCGCTGGTGGTGGTACTCTGGTTTGTCGGCAGGCGGTATATCAGCCTCGGAACGCTGATTTATTTTCTGCCCTACGGAGTGTTTGTGGATTTTGGAGCTTTTCTGTACCGGCACCTGGCGGTCTCGGAAGGACTGGCCTCCAGAATCGGATTCAGTGCGGCGGGATGCCTGCTGCTGTATCTCGGCGTTGCCTTTTATATCGCGGTGGACATTGGAGTAGACCCGTTTTCCGCCGTGGTGCTGGTGCTGCGGGATGTTTCAAAAAAAGAATACCGCATAGTAAAGGTTATATTTGATATTGCAATGATCGTACTGGGGACGGTTCTCGGCGGCAGGCTGGGAGTGGTTACGGTGGCGACAGCCCTCACCGCGGGCCCTGTGATTCAGTATTTTACGGGGCTTGTCAGAAAATACTGGCTGAAAACAGAGAAATAAAGGAGGAAATATATGTCTAACACACCAACTCCGCACAATGGTGCGAAAAAGGAAGATTTTGCGAAAACCGTATTGATGCCCGGGGATCCGCTGCGGGCAAAATATATTGCGGAAACGTATCTGGAAAATCCAAGACTTGTGACGTCCGTCAGAAATATGCTGGGCTATACGGGAACGTACAAGGGAAAAGAGATTTCCGTGATGGGAGGCGGCATGGGTATCCCCTCCATCGGTATCTATTCGTATGAGCTTTTTAATTTTTATGATGTAGATAATATTATCCGCATCGGCTCTGCGGGAGCGCTGAGCGACGATTTGAAGGTGATGGATGTGGTGATCGGCATGGGCGCCTGCACGGATTCAAACTATGCGGCGCAGTTCGGACTGCCGGGAACCTTTGCGCCGACGGCTGATTACGGACTGCTGAGCCGGGCGGTGGAAGTGGCGAAGGAGCAGGGAACGAGAGTGGTAGTCGGAAACGTGCTGTCCTCTGACTGCTTCTACAACGGCAACCCGAATGCGAACGATTTGTGGAAGAGCATGGGCGTGCTGGCGATCGAGATGGAGGCGGCTGCGCTTTATATGAACGCGGCGAAGGCGAAAAAGAACGCACTGTGTATCCTGACAATTTCCGATCATATCTATACAGGCGAGGCGCTGAGCGCGGAGGACCGTCAGCTCGGATTCCACAAGATGATGGAGATTGCGCTGGAGCTGGCATAAGAAAGGAGTAATTAATTATGGAAGCAAAAGAAATCTTAAAGCATGTTGACCATACGCTGCTTCTTCAGGGAGCAACCTGGGAGGAGATCAAGCAGATCTGTGACGACGCCATTGCGTACGGCACTGCATCGGTGTGTATTCCGCCCAGCTATGTAAAGCAGGCGAAGGAATACGTCGGAGATAAGATGGCGGTATGCACCGTGATCGGCTTCCCGAACGGATATATGACGACGAAGACGAAGGAGTTTGAGACGAAGGATGCGCTGGCCAACGGCGCAGATGAGATCGACATGGTCATCAACATCGGCTGGGTAAAGGATCAGAAATTTGACTGCATCGAAGAGGAGATCCGCACCCTGAAGGCTGCCTGCGGCGACAGGATCCTGAAGGTAATCATCGAGACCTGCCTGCTGACGGATGAAGAAAAGATAAAGATGTGCCAGGCCGTGACAAATGCAGGAGCTGACTATATCAAGACCTCCACCGGATTTTCCAAGGCAGGAGCGACTTTCGCAGACGTGGAGCTGTTTGCAAAAAATGTCGGGCCGGATGTGAAAATCAAGGCTGCGGGCGGGATTTCCTCCATGGATGACGCAGAGCGCTTCCTGGAGCTGGGAGCAGACCGCCTCGGCACAAGCCGTATCATCAAGCTTGTAAAAAATGAAGCAGCTTCCGGGTATTGAGGAGGATTTATGGAGCCGAAAATGATACAGAAACTGATAGAGACCGCGATTGGCCAGCTCCAGTATGCCTACGTTCCGTACTCCGGCTTCCGGGTTGGGGCTGCATTGCTTGCTCAAAACGGTACGGTTTATACCGGGTGCAACATTGAGAATGCAGCGTATACGCCCAGCAACTGTGCGGAGCGCACTGCGTTTTTCAAGGCAGTGAGCGAGGGCGTGACAGAATTTTCTGCCATTTGTATCGTGGGAGGGAAGGATGGAATTCTGACAGAATATACGCCGCCCTGCGGCGTGTGCCGTCAGGTGATGATGGAATTCTGTGATCCGGAGCAATTTCAGATCATTTTGGCAACAGACGTGCAGAATTACCATATATTCACATTAAAGGAATTGCTTCCGATGGGCTTCGGCCCCGGAAATCTGGAATAAACCGGCCTGGGGCACCGGATGCAAAAGCCAGCGAAGCAGCATATGGCCTTCTTGGAAGGCGATCTGAGGCATGTATGGCTGAATTGTTACTGTTTTTGTTTAGAAGAGGAGGCGAAATATGCCGAATTATAATCGTGTATTTGTCATTGTGGTGGATTCTCTCGGCGTCGGCGAGATGCCGGATTCTGAAAACTTTGGAGATGTGGGGGTCAACACCCTCGTTCATATTTCAGAGTCGGTGGATACGTTTGAGATTCCGAATCTTCAGAGGATCGGTATTGCAAACCTGTGTCCGTTGAAGCAGGTAGAGCCGGCAGAGAGGCCGCTGGGATATTACACAAAAATGAATGAGCGCAGTCTCGGAAAGGATACGATGACTGGGCATTGGGAGATCATGGGTCTTGAGATTACGAAGCCCTTCAAAACTTTTACAGCGCATGGTTTTCCGCCGGAGCTGATTAAGGAACTGGAGGAGAGGACCGGCCGGAAGGTGATCGGCAACAAGAGCGCCAGCGGAACGGAGATCCTGGAGGAGCTGGCGGAAGAAGAGATCGCGACGGGGCACATGATCGTCTATACCTCCGCTGATTCTGTGCTTCAGATCTGCGGAAATGAGGAGACCTTCGGTCTGGAAGAGCTTTATCGCTGCTGTGAGATCGCCAGGGACATCACGATGAAGGATGAATGGAAGGTCGGCCGCATCATTGCCAGACCGTACGTCGGCAAGAAAAAGGGCGAATTCAAACGGACCAGCAACCGTCACGACTATGCGTTGAAGCCCAGCGGAAAAACAGCGCTGGATGCGCTGAAGGAAAGCGGTCTTGATGTAATTTCTATCGGAAAGATCAAGGATATTTTCGATGGGGAGGGCATCACCCGGGCGCTGAAATCCAAGAGCTCCGTACACGGGATGGAGCAGACCATCGAGACCGCTAAAGAAGATTTTCATGGACTTTGCTTTGTGAATCTGGTGGATTTTGACGCGCTGTGGGGACACAGAAGAGATCCGCAGGGGTATGCTCAGGAAATCGAAAAATTCGACAAAAATCTCGGTGTGTTGATAGATACCATGCGGGAGGATGATCTGCTCATCATCACGGCGGATCACGGCAATGACCCGACCTATACGGGAACGGATCATACGAGGGAAAAGGTGCCGTTCCTGGCGTATTCCAAATCTATGAAAGGATACGGCGCTCTCCCGGAGACGGATACCTTTGCGGTTGTCGGAGCGACGATTGCGGATAACTTTGGAGTAAAGATGCCGGAAAATACGATAGGAGCTTCACTGCTGGATCTTCTGAAATAAATCCGGGGATAGCAGGACAGAGGGCTGCAGTTTTGTTATGGAATACAAGGCTGCAGCTTTTTTCCGCCCCCGTTTCTGTCCCGGCGGGTACTTGCGATTCTATACCGAGTGTGCTATCATCGAAGTCGCTTAAAGGATAAAACGATATACCCCTAGGACGAGCTTTCATACAGGCCCTGCGGGGCGGAAAAATACAAAAAGAGGGAAGGCTACGAGTGTGAAAGAAAAACATATCTTCAGCAACAAGGAACTGTGGGCGCTGCTGATCCCGGTTATGGTGGAGCAGCTTCTGACCTCCCTGATGGGAACGGTAGATACGATCATGGTCAGCAATGTGGGCTCAGAGGCCATTTCGGCGGTATCGCTGGTGGATGCCATTAATGTCCTGGTGATTCAGGCCTTCGCAGCGCTGGCGGCGGGCGGAACGATCATCTGTTCCCAGTATCTGGGAAGAACGGATAAAAAGAACGCCGAGAATGCCGCTTCGCAGGTTGTGCTGTCTACCGTGGTGCTGTCTTTGCTGGTGACGATGGTCTGTCTGGCGGTGCGTACACCCCTTCTGCGGCTGATTTTCGGAGCTGTTGAACCGGAGGTTATGCGGAACTCAGAGATCTATTTTTTCTATACGGCGCTGTCCTTTCCTTTTATAGCGTTATTTAATTCCGGTTCAGCGATTTTCCGGGCACAAAAAAACACGAGAACTCCGATGACTATTTCCGTGACATCGAACTTCATGAATATCGGCGGAAATGCTTTCCTGATCTGGGGAATGCATATGGGAGTGGCCGGAGCCGCGATTGCAACTCTTGCTTCCAGAGTTTTCTGCGCGGTTATGGTCATGTATTGCCTGCGAAAGCCTCGCTACGAGCTGACGGTTCGGGATTACCGCAGAATACGCCCGGACTGGAGCTGTATCAGAAGAGTGCTGTCCGTGGGCATCCCGTCGGGAGTCGAGAATTCTATGTTTCAGTTCGGAAAGCTTGCGATCCAGTCTACGGTATCGACTCTGGGAACGGTGGCCATCGCGGCTCAGGCAATGACCAACATTCTGGAAGGCCTGAACGGGATCTGCGTGATGGGCGTAGGAATGGGAATGATGACGGTGGTCGGTCAGTGCATTGGCGCCGGGCGCGAGGATGAGGCGGTATATTATATAAAGAAGCTTTCCGTCTGGAGCGAATTTATTATGATCGCTAACTGCCTTGTGGTATTTGCTGCGACAAAGCCCATTACAATCCTCGGCGGAATGGAGGCAGAGAGCGCTCGGATGTGCTTTGAGATGATGCTGGCAATCACGATCTATAAGCCGATCGCCTGGGTCTGCTCCTTTGTCCCGGCCTACGGGATGAGAGCGGCGGGAGATGTGAAATTTTCCATGATCGTAACGTGTGTCAGCATGTGGCTCTGTCGGGTAAGCCTGGCCGTCGTACTGTGCCGCTTTACGGACATCGGACCGATGGGTGTCTGGGTCGCAATGTTTACCGACTGGACGGTACGGGGATTTATTTTCCTATACAGGTTCCACAGCAGGAAATGGCTGAGGCATCGTGTGATTGAGTAAAAAGGCATCGTGTGCTCAGGTAAAAAAAACACATTGACAACCCGGAGAGAATATTGTATATTAGATAAAGATAATTTAGTTTGGTAAACCGATGAAGCGGAAGTAACGGCAGTTATGCGCGCACAGAGAGTCCGGGAGGGTGAGAGCCGGGCGGAGATGCAGATTGTCAAATGGGCCGCTGAGGGCGCAGTCAAAGGCATACGCCGAGTATTCTGCGACGTGATGCATACGTAAGTTGCAGGAGGTATGATGGTATCTCGCTAAGTGCACGAGAGATCGTGAAGCAGGGTGGCACCGCGGAAGAGTAAAGTATATCCGTCCCTGGCAGATTGTATCAGTCTGTCAGGGATTTTTTGCGTGCGACAGCAGGTCAGACAAGGGGAAAACTGCAATTGGAAAAATGCGGAATGCTTTCCTGTGTCTGCTCTGACTTATATGTAAAGAAGAAACGAAATAAGGAGGAGCAATATGTATCCATCATTAGAACAGGCAAAAGAGATTGCTGCATCCGGCAAATACAAGAGAATTCCGGTGTGCAAAGAGTTATTTGCAGACCGGTTCACAACGATTGAGGTGATGCGGACTCTTCGGGCAGTCAGCAGCCACTGCTATCTGCTGGAAAGTGCCGAGGCGCATCAGCAGTGGGGCAGGTATTCCTTTCTCGGCTATGCGCCGACGCTGGAGATCACCTGCCGGGCAGGGCAGGTGAAGATCCGCCGGGGTGAGGACATCCGGGCAGGCGAAAGCGTCACTGAAGAGATACGCAGGGAAAGTCCCCAGAAGGTGATCCGGGAAATTCTGGAGGAGAACAGAAGCCCGAAAATGGAGGGCATGCCCACCTTCACCGGAGGACTGGTGGGATATTTTGCATATGATTATATCTGTTACAGCGAGCCGACGCTGAAGCTGAGCGGGGAGGACCCGGACGCTTTTCAGGATGCGGACCTGATGCTTTTTGACCGGGTCATTGCCTTCGATAATTACAGGCAGAAGCTGATCCTGATCTGCGGGGTGAGAACGGAGAATTTGGAACAGTCATATCAAGAGGCCCAGAGAGCGCTGCGGGAGATGGAGGAGCTGCTGAAAAGCAGCGTGAAAGCATATTTTCCGCCGATTCACCTGAAGGAGGAGATTAAGCCCTGCTTTTCCAGAGAACGCTACAAGGAGATGGTGGAGAAGGCGAAGCACTATATCCATGAGGGCGATATCTTTCAGGTGGTGCTTTCAAATCCTATGGAGGCGGAGGCAGAGGGAAGCCTGTTTGATACGTACCGTGTACTGAGGACCTCAAATCCGTCCCCGTATATGTTTTATTTTTCCAGCGACGACATGGAGCTGGTAGGGGCATCACCGGAAACGCTGGTGAAGCTGGAGGACGGCGTGCTGCACACCTTCCCGCTGGCAGGAACGCGGCCCCGGGGGAAGACGGAGGCCGAGGATCGGGCTCTTGAGACGGAGCTTCTGGCGGATGAAAAAGAGCGTTCTGAGCATAATATGCTGGTAGACCTTGGAAGGAACGATATTGGAAAAATCAGCCAGATCGGCAGTGTCAAGGTAGAAAAATACATGACCATCGAGCGTTTTTCCCATGTGATGCATATAGGCTCCACGGTGGCGGGAACGATTCGGGAGGACAGAGACGGAGTGGATGCGGTGGACGCGATTCTTCCGGCCGGAACTCTTTCAGGGGCGCCGAAGCTGCGGGCCTGCCAGATCATTGATGAGCTGGAGGGAAGAAAGAGAGGCGTTTACGGCGGCGCCATTGGTTATCTGGATTTTACAGGTAATCTCGATACGTGCATTGCAATCCGGCTGGCCTTCAAGAAGAACGGAAGGATGACAATACGTTCCGGCGCGGGCATCGTGGCAGACAGTGTGCCGGATAAAGAATTTGAAGAGTGCTGCAACAAGGCAAAGGCAGTAGTAAATGCGGTGCTTCAGGCAGAGGAGGGGATGGAATGATTTTACTGATAGACAATTATGACAGCTTTTCCTACAATCTGTATCAGCTTGCCGGTGCGGTAAGGCCGGATATTCAGGTGATCCGAAACGATGCGTATACGGCGGAGCAGATTGAAGCCATGAAGCCGGAGGCGATCATTATCTCTCCGGGGCCGGGAAGACCCGAGGATGCCGGCGTGTGTATTGAGGTGATTCGGAAAATGGCGGGCAAGGTGCCGATTCTCGGCGTATGCCTGGGACATCAGGCGATTTGCAAAGCCTTCGGCGGCACCGTGTCCTACGCAAAGGAGCTGATGCACGGCAAGCAGTCCATGCTGGAGGTATCGCCGGACAGCGTGCTGTTCCGGGGCATGACGAATCCTGTGGCGGCGGCCAGATATCATTCCCTGGCGGCGATAGAGGATACGCTTCCGGCGGAGCTTCGCATTACGGCCCGGACGCAGGACGGAGAGGTGATGGCCGTGGAGCATGTAGAATATGAAGTATATGGAGTGCAGTTTCACCCGGAATCGGTAATGACACCGGAAGGGATCAAAATAATGAAAAATTTTATGGAGGCGGTAAAAAATGATTAAAGAAGCGATTATCAAACTTTCAAAAAAAGAAAATCTGACGTATCAGGAAGCAGAAGCAGTTATGAATGAGATCATGAGCGGTGAGGCAACGCCGGTTCAGATGTCCTCTTATCTCACGGCACTGGCGATGAAGGGAGAGACCATTGAGGAGATCACCGCATCGGCGGCAGGAATGCGGGCGCACTGTCTGAAGCTTCTGCACGAAATGGATGTACTGGAGATTGTGGGAACCGGCGGAGACGGGGCTAATTCCTTCAACATTTCCACAACCGCTTCTCTGGTTATTGCATCGGCAGGAGTTCCGGTGGCGAAGCACGGCAACCGGGCAGCGTCCTCCAAGAGCGGAGCGGCAGATGTTCTGGAGGCTTTGGGTGTGAACATTGCAGTGCCGCCGAGAAAGAGCGCCGAGCTTTTGGAAAAGATCAATATTTGTTTCCTGTTTGCTCAGAATTACCATGTCGCTATGAAATACGTGGCGCCGATCCGAAAGGAGCTTGGTATCCGTACTGTGTTTAATATTCTCGGGCCGCTGTCCAATCCGGCCGGAGCGAACATGGAGCTTATGGGCGTATTTGACGGAGCGCTGGTGGAGCCTCTGGCTCAGGTTATGATGAACCTCGGAGTAAAACGCGGAATGGTGGTATACGGTCAGGATAAGCTGGATGAGATTTCTATGAGTGCGCCAACCTCTGTCTGCGAGATTAAGGATGGTTCGCTGAAATCCTATACCATCACACCGGAGCAGTTCGGTTATGAAAGATGCGCGAAGGAAGATTTGAAGGGCGGCACACCGCAGGATAATGCTGAGATCACAAAGGCGATCATAAGTGGCGCGGACAAGGGACCGAAGCGTCAGGCAGTATGCTTAAATGCCGGAGCAGCTCTGTATATCGCGGGTAAGGCGGAGACGCTGGAGGAGGGTGTACGCCTTGCAGAGCAGCAGATTGACAGCGGAGCGGCTCAGCAGGTACTGGATGCATTTGTAAAAGAGAGCAATTCCTGACCGGAAAAATGCAGTATTTAAAAGGAAAAGTAATTGCTGGCCGGGAAAATGCAGGATTTCAAAAGGAGAGTAATTTCTGATGAGCAGGAATATTTTAGAGGAAATTGCAGAAAAAACAGTGGAAAGGATCACCTCGGAGAAGCGGGAAAATCCTTTGGAGGCGGTTCGCAGGGAGGCAGAGCGGAAGCAGCAGGAAAACAGAAAACAGGATTTTGCCTTTGAACGGGCGCTGGCGGCAGATGGAATGTCCTTCATCTGCGAGGTGAAAAAAGCCTCTCCCTCCAAAGGGCTGATAGCCCCGGATTTTCCGTATCTGGAGATTGCAGAGGAATATGAAAAAGCCGGAGCTTCAGCGATTTCCTGTTTGACAGAACCGTTTTATTTTCAGGGGAAGGACGCATATTTAAAGGAGATTGCCAAAAAGGTTCGGATTCCGGTGCTCCGCAAGGATTTTACGGTGGATGAATATATGATCTACCAGGCGAAAGCGCTGGGAGCCGGAGCTGTGCTGCTGATCTGTGCGATTCTGGACGACGGGCAGCTTTTGTCTTACGGACAGCTGGCCCGGGAGCTCGGCCTGTCGGCGCTGGTGGAAGCGCATTCAGAGGAGGAAGTGGAACGGGCGCTGAAGGCCGGAGCAAGGATAGTCGGCGTGAATAACAGGGATCTGAAAACATTCCAGGTGGATATTACGACCAGCGCCAGGCTGCGGAAAATGGTGCCGCCGGAAATTCTGTTTGTCTCAGAGAGCGGCATCCGGGGGACGGAGGATATTCGTGCCCTGCGCCAGAATGGAACGGATGCGGTGCTGATCGGCGAGACGCTGATGCGGTCCGGCCGGAAGAAAGAGCTTTTGGCCGAGTGGAAAAGCGTATAGAAAAAGCATATAAAAAAGACTGCGCGGGATAGGGCCGCCGGGAAATGGAAAGGAAAGCGAGTATGCCTTTGAATACGGAGCATAATAGGACAAAAGTGAAGATCTGCGGTCTGAGCCGCCGGGAGGATATTTTGTATGTTAATGAGGCGATGCCGGATTTCTGCGGCTTCATTATCAATGTACCCAAAAGCATCCGCAACACGACCCCGGAGCAGGTGAGGGCTTTGCGGCAGATGCTTCGGCCGGAAATTATACCGGTGGGAGTTTTCAGAAACGCCCTTGTCGAGACGGTGGCCGAACTGCTGCAGGAGGGGACGATTGCGGCGGCGCAGCTCCATGGCAGCGAGGATGAAACGTATATCCGGCGGCTGAAGGCGATGGGGAATTTTACCGTGATAAAGGCCTTTAATGAACGGACGCTGGAGCTGGCCCAGGACAGCGGCGCCGATTATATCCTTTTAGACCACGGGAGCGGCGGGACAGGGCAGACCTTTGACTGGACCCTTGCGGATAAAATCAGCCGTCCGTATTTTCTGGCCGGAGGACTTGGGCCTGACAATATCATACAGGCGCTGGAGAAGCTGCATCCCTGGGCGGTTGACCTGAGCAGCAGCGTTGAGACAGAGGGGAAAAAGGACCGGGAAAAGATCCTGGCGATGGTTCGGGCCGTACGGGACTACGAGGAGCGCAGGCAGCAAAGCAGTGCAGGAGTATAAAGAGCGCAGGCAGTAAAGCAGCGTGAAAATATAAATGAGATGGGAAAATGAGCAGATTACGTTGAAAATAGAAAAGTAATGTTTGCAGCGAAAGGAATACTGAGATTTTAGAAGCAGATTGTAAAAGACAGGAGGAACGTGCAATGAGCGGAAGATTTGGAACCCACGGCGGCCAATATATACCGGAAACATTGATGAATGCTGTGATTGAGCTGGAACAGGCATATGAGCATTATAAGGATGATCCGGATTTTAACAGAGAATTGACGGCGCTGCTGAATGATTATGCAGGACGGCCGTCCAGGCTTTACTACGCAAAGAGAATGACGGAGGATCTGGGCGGCGCAAAAATCTATCTGAAGCGGGAAGACCTGAATCATACCGGAGCGCATAAGATCAATAACGTTCTGGGGCAGGTGCTGCTTGCCAAAAAGATGGGGAAGACGAGGGTGATCGCAGAGACCGGAGCCGGACAGCACGGCGTTGCCACCGCCACAGCCGCGGCGCTGATGGATATGGAATGCGAAGTGTTTATGGGGGAAGAGGATACAAAGCGCCAGGCCCTCAACGTTTACCGTATGCGGCTTCTGGGAGCGCAGGTGCATCCAGTATCCAGCGGAACAGGTACGCTTAAGGATGCCGTATCAGAGACGATGCGGGAGTGGACAAAACGGATTGATGATACGCATTACGTACTTGGCTCCTGCATGGGGCCGCATCCCTTTCCAACGATTGTTAGGGATTTTCAGAGCGTCATTTCTAAGGAGATCAAGGAGCAGATGCTGGAGCGGGAGGGCCGGCTTCCAGATGCTGTACTGGCGTGTGTCGGCGGCGGCTCCAATGCGATCGGCGCATTTTATCATTTTATCGGGGATGAAAGCGTGCGGCTGATCGGATGCGAGGCGGCGGGCCGGGGCGTCAATACCGCGGAGACGGCGGCCACCATCGCAACAGGAAGGCTGGGAATTTTCCACGGAATGAAATCTTATTTCTGCCAGGATGAGTACGGCCAGATTGCGCCGGTATATTCTATTTCCGCCGGGCTGGATTATCCGGGCATCGGCCCGGAGCATGCGTACCTGTATGACAAGGGACGGGCGGAATATGTGGCGGTGACGGACGATGAGGCGGTGGAAGCCTTTGAATATCTGTCGCGTTTGGAGGGCATTATTCCGGCTATTGAGAGCGCGCATGCGGTAGCTCATGCGAGAAAGCTGGCTCCTACGATGGATAAGGATCAGATTATTGTCATTAACATTTCAGGCCGGGGCGACAAGGATTGTGCGGCGATCGCGCGTTACAGAGGGGAGGATATTCATGAATAACATACAGAAGGCGTTTGAAAAAGGAAAGGCGTTTATTCCGTTTATCACCTGCGGCGATCCGTCACTGGAAATCACAGAAAAGCTTGTCTATGCGATGGAAGAGGCCGGGGCGGATCTGATCGAGCTTGGAATTCCGTTTTCAGATCCCACAGCAGAAGGGCCGGTGATTCAGGAGGCGAACCTGCGGGCGCTGTCCGGGGGCGTGACCACAGACAAAATCTTTGATATGGTGAAACGCATTCGGAAAAATACGCAGATTCCCATGGTTTTCATGACCTATGCCAACGTTGTCTATTCCTACGGGACAGAACGCTTTGTAAACACTGCGGCAGAAGCTGGCATGGATGGAATCATTCTCCCGGACGTGCCCTTCGAGGAGAAGGAAGAGTTCAGCGGGGTGTGCAGCCAGTATGGTCTTGCACTGATCTCTCTGATCGCGCCTACTTCCCATCAGAGGGTAGCGAAAATTGCAGCGGCGGCGGATGGATTTATTTACTGTGTTTCTTCCCTTGGAGTCACCGGCGTAAGAACGGAGATTACCACGGATATTGGGGAGATGGTCGGACTTGTGAGGGAAAATAGCAGCCTGCCCTGTGCCGTTGGATTCGGTATCTCTACACCGGAGCAGGCAAAACGTATGGCTCAGTACGCAGACGGCGTTATCGTAGGCTCTGCGATTGTAAAAATATGTAAGGAGTATGGAAAAGACTGTATTCCCCATGTAGTGGAATATGTGAAAGCGATGAAGGAAGCTGCAATGTCAGCAATGTAGCAGAATAGTAGACAGAAAATCCCGCCGCGAATGGTTTGCATTTGCAGCGGGATTTTTATAAGTAAGGCCTGCTGATCATATTTCGCTAAAAAACAGTTGACGCAAAACATGGAATCATTCATAATTCAAATACATAATTCAGATAGCAAAAAGAAAATGGGGACAGAAAATGCGAAAAATAAATTTAATGATAGCAGGATTATTGATGAGTATAGCGGCGGCTGGGTGTTCCAAGGATACTATGCCGAAGGAAACAGAAGCAAAGAACACAGAAGCTGAAGTAACGGAGGCTGCGGAGACGGAAACGCAGGCAGGCGCAACGGGCTTATTTGGAGCTTTCGAGACAAAAACGCTGGAGGGAGAAGCAGTGGATCAGAGCATTTTTGCAGAGGCAGATCTGAATATGGTCAATATCTGGGGAACCTTCTGCGGCCCATGTATCCGGGAAATGCCGGAGCTTGGGGAGCTTGCCGCGGAATATGAGGAGAAGGGCATGCAGCTGCTCGGTATTATTTCAGATGTCGTAGAACCGGGGGACGAGACTGCAATGCAGATTGTGGAGAAGACCAAGGCAGATTATACGCATCTGGTGCTTTCTCAGGAGCTTTGGAATAATTATCTCGGCAGTGTACAGGCCGTTCCTACCACAATCTTCGTAGACAAAGACGGCAATCAGGTGGGAGATATTTGGGTTGGTTCCCGGTCTAAGGAGGACTGGACGAAGATTATTGATGAAGCGCTGGAGCAGGTTGCTCCGTAAAAATTCCCGGTGGTTGCCATTCTGATGATTTCAGGTTAAAATATAATAACAAGTATACGGAATGGGAGGAAGGCAATGATTTTTGATACACATGCACATTATGATGATAAAGCATTTGATGAAGACAGAGAGTCGTTGCTTACGCAGATGGGGCAAAACGGGATTGCCGGGATCGTGAATGTGGGGGCATCCCTTCGGGGCGTTCAGGCGAGCCAGGAGCTGGCCGAAAAATATCCGTCTGTTTATGCTGCGGTGGGCGTACATCCAGATGAGGTAGGGGATATGGACGAGCAGAAGCTTCTTTGGATGTATGACCTTTGCCGTAAGGAAAAGACCGTGGCGGTAGGGGAAATCGGGCTGGATTACTATTGGGACAAGGAAGCCCATGAATTTCAGAAGCAGTGGTTTATCCGGCAATTGCAGATGGCGAAGGATACGGGACTACCTGTCAACGTACACAGCCGAGAGGCGGTGGAGGATACCTTCAATATCATAAAGGAGCATCATGCCGGGACTACGGGAGGCATCATTCATTGCTTTTCGGCCTCGGCACAGGTGGCAGAGGCGTATGTGAAGCTGGGGTATTATATCGGAATCGGCGGCGTTGTGACATTTAAAAATGCCCGGGTCATAAAAGAGGTAGTCCGGGCGGTTCCTCTGGAACGGATCGTCATAGAGACGGATTGCCCGTATCTTGCGCCCGTGCCCCATCGCGGGGAACGCAATTCTTCGCTGTACCTGCCTTTGGTGATTGAGGAGATTGCGAAAATTAAAGAAGTAGAGCCGCAGGAAGTGGAAGAGGCGACGTACTGGAATGCTTTGCGGGTGTATTCGAAGGTATACCGGGCAATGTGCCTGCGGAAATAAGCGAGGAGCCGGGGCTGAATTTTCAGGCCCCGGGCCTTGGAATTACAGACAGAACGGAGACATATATGGAGAAGCTTTCAAATCCTCAGAAGACAATAGAGGTAATACAGAAGCATGGCTTTGATTTTCAGAAAAAATTCGGACAGAATTTTTTGATTGATTCCCATGTGCTGGACAAGATTATTGCAGCGGCAGAGATTACAAAGGAGGATTTTGTGCTGGAGATCGGGCCGGGCATCGGAACGATGACGCAATATCTGGCGGAGGCGGCCCGGGAGGTGATTGCGGTGGAGATCGACCGGAATCTGATCCCGATTTTGCAGGAGACTCTGGCTGATTATGACAATGTCACAATTCTCAATCAGGATATTCTGAAAACGGACATTGCGGCCATCGCGCAGGAGAAAAACGGCGGCAGGCCGATTAAGGTGGTGGCAAATCTGCCATATTATATCACGACTCCGATTATTATGGGGCTGTTTGAGAGTCATGTGCCGGTGGAAAGTATTACGGTTATGGTTCAGAAGGAGGTCGCCCAGCGGATGCAGGCAGGGCCCGGGACAAAGGATTATGGGGCGTTGTCCCTGGCGGTTCAGTATTATGCGGAGCCGTATATTGCGGCAAATGTGCCGCCGAACTGTTTTATTCCACGGCCGAATGTCGGCAGTGCGGTGATCCGTCTCAGGAAATACCAGGAGCCTCCGGTACGGGTGCAGGATGAAAGGCTTTTGTTTGCGCTGATCCGCGCATCCTTTAATCAGCGGCGGAAGACTCTTGTGAACGGACTGAAAAATTCGCCGGAATTAGCCTTTGAAAAGGAAGAGCTGCTGGAGGCTCTTGGGAAAATCGGGCTTTCAGAAAATATCCGCGGCGAGGCGCTGACTCTGGAGCAGTTTGCAGCGCTGGCGGATGCCCTGTGTGGAGCAAAGTAACAGTATACAGATAAAAAGGATTCAGAGAAGGGGGTTTTGTATGATTAAAGAGGAGCATTTTTATTTTACATCAAATCACGGGACGATTCAGAGTCACGGAATGCGCTGGATCCCGGAGGGCGAGGTGAAGGCGGTGCTTCAGATTTCCCACGGAATGTCTGAGCATATCGAACGGTACCGCGGTTTTGCAAATTATCTGGCAGAAAGAGGAATCCTTGTTGTCGGACACGACCATCTCGGACACGGCGGTTCGGCTACTTCAGAAAAGGACTATGGATATTTTGCGGAGGAAAACGGAAATAAAATTCTGATTGCGGATCTGCATAAGGTACTCCGCCTGACAAAGAAAAAATACAAAAGAGTTCCGTATATTTTGCTGGGACACAGTATGGGTTCTTTTCTTGCCCGGCAGTTCCTGTGCGTGCATGGAACGGAGCTGGACGGGGCAATCATCTGCGGTACGGGGTATCATTCGCTGGCTGTGGCAAGGCTCGGGATGCGTATTGCGAAGTCTGAGGCGTATATGCATGGCTGGGATTACAGAAGCCCGCTGCTGCACTGGATGAGCTTTGGAAGCTACAATGCAAAATTCAATCCGACCCGCACGGATTCCGACTGGCTGTGCCGGGACGAAAGCGTAGTGGACGAGTATATCCGGGATCCGAAATGCGGCTTTGCATTTACGGTAAACGGTTATTACAATATGTTCCTCGGTCTGTCCAAGATTGTACGCAAGGGCTATCTGGAGAAAATGCCGAAGGAGCTTCCGGTATTTTTCATCGCAGGCGAGAAGGACCCGGTGGGCAGCTTTGGGAAGGGCGTGCGCCGCGTGGAGAAGATGTTCCGGGAGACCGGAATGAAGAACGTAGAGTGCAAATTATATCCTGAAGACCGGCATGAGCTTCTGAACGAGCTGGATAAGGAAAAAGTGTATGAAGACATTGTCGGATGGATGGAGAAAAATGGATTGATCTGACAGCTGTTTTGGTAAAAGAAATAGAAAGAGGCTTTAGCTGAAAATAAAAAAGCCGTAAAACAATCACCGGCGATTGCTTTACGGCTGATTTTATGTCATAGGAAAGCCATTGTTATTCTAATGTTAACACGCCTGTTTTTTCAAAATCCTTATCCATATCAAAGGAAATCAGAAACGTGTTTCCGGCGAGATAAAAGGTATCTTCTATATATAATCCCCTCATTGTGTTGTATTCGGCCTGTCCGATCAGCATATCCGAATAAAAATCATACGTCAGCTCGTTGACAAATCCCTTTTCAGAGTCATAGGAAAAGAGCAGGTAGCGGTTGTCGCAGAAGAAGCCAATCAGATTTTTTTCCGGTTCCACGAGTATGGACTTGTAATCCTCGATGGCAGGGCACCAGGTAATGCCGGGGAGGACAAGGCGGTTGACTTCTGTGACCGTAGACGAGTCTGAAATATCGAACATGGACAGCTTCAGTCCTGTGGTGATCCCGGTTTCCGGGTCTGCCTCATAGCCAATGCCCAGCAGCAGGTTTTCTCCGTAAAAATGCAGGTAGGAGGAAAAACCGTTTACCTTTAGTTCTCCCAGAATCTGAGGGTTGGCGGGATCGGACAGATCGACGGAGAAAAGGGGATCTGTCTGGCGGAAGGTGACAAAGTATCCCGTCTCACCGAAGAATCTTGCGGACCGGATGATCTCGCCGTCTGCCAGACCTTCAATGGCCCCGATCTGCTGCAGTGTTTCATCCAGCACGTACAGCGCATTGTGCTCCCTCCAGCTTTCTTCATAATAATTTCCGGTGATTTCACTGGCAAAATCTCTTACAGCGTTAAATTCATCGCCGGTATAAGTAGAAACGACCCGCAGCTTTCCCTCGTGCTCATTCATGGAAAAGGAATTGTTCAGGTATCCCTTGACGGAGGCGGCAGCCACTCCGGTAATCTTACCGTTTGAATAATGGAATTTCGTAATCTCCGTCATGGTCTGGCTGGAGGCATACCGTTCGTTGGCGATATAAATATTTTCTGTACTTACATAATAGTTGGAAGCGCCGGAAACCAGGATTTTGCAGTCCAGGACGTCGTCAGGCGCAGCGGTATCCACAGAGGAGATCACCAGATACGTACTGTCAGTCAGAGAGTCCGGCAGGAAGACGTCGCTGGCAGAGGCTTCCGTGCTGTTGATGCGGGGCATGATCGTACTTTCGTCGTAGGTGTCCTGCAAATCAGGATAGTATCTGGTAAACAGATAAATATACTGCCCGTTTTTGCGGGAGGTCTCATAAGAGCCCTCCTGGGTCACCGTACCGGTCAGCACCGGAGCATTCCGGTGGGAAATGTCATAGGTGAGCAGCTTTGCCTGTCTGCTTGAACGGGTATAATAAATATCAGGCTGAATGTCAGGTGAGGAAACGGATCCGTCATTTTCGTTCTCAAGCGAAGTAATATATTCACTTATGATGACATGCAGCGTATCGCCCTCCAGGTACATTTCCCGGATGGATGCATTTTCAGAATCCCCCAGAGAAGTAATGCTCACTGTTTCGGAGCTTTTCCCATCTGCTTTTACGATCGCCAGAGACAGATCCTGGCGCAGGATATAAATATACTTACCGTCGGTTTTGACAATATCCCCTTCGTCGACGCCGATTTCCTGCAGGTTCGTCTCAGAAAAATCGGTGCTTCCGGTGATACCCATATCCATCGCCGGGGCGGATTCAAAGGATGCGCTGTCCTCTACGGATATTTCTGCGGTTTCTCCTCTGGCCATGGTTTTTCCGTAACCGGAAAAAATGTTGGCGGAATTTTGATGAAACTGCTTGTATAAGGTATTGTAAATACTTTCCGGGTTGTCGGCATAGGTGAAGGCTTCTGCAAACTCCGGTATGGCATCCTGCTCCCGGGCGATTGCCTCGCCGCCGTCAGCCGTTTTCTGTGATCCGGCGTTATCGGAAGCAATGGATTTTTGCTGAGGTTCCGCGTCATCGGAAGCGACGGATTTTTGCTGAGTCTTTGCTTCATCGGAAGCAGTAGAATTTTGCTGAGGTTCCGCGTCACTGGAATAAGAAGAGTCGTCGGCGGAATCTGTGAGTGTCTCTATACGCTGGGACTGCCACAGTGCTGTAATTGCCAGAGCAAATACAGCGGCAATGCTGCCGTATTTTGCGAAGGTTCGGTACCGCTTTTTTTTCTTTCCGGCGGAAAAGCCAGCGACTGTGTCCTGGGAAGAAGGGTCCGCTTGCTTGGCCTGCTGTTCACGCAGCATTTTCTCAATGGCCTCCGGCTGCAGGGAAGCAGGCGGGGTAAGATTGTCGGAATCATTTTTTATTTTCTGCAATAAATCTTTTTCGTTCATGAGAATCTCCTTTCAGTACAGGGATGTACGAAGATCACGTTTATAGAAAGCGGCATTCAGGCGAGCATGGATTCCAGCCTTTTCAGGGCGCGGCTTTGCCTGGAACGTACCGTATTGGGGTTCATATTCAGCAGCCTTCCGATTTCCTGGCTGGAATAACCGGCAAAAATGTTCATGGAAATGATCAGCCGGTCTTCATCCGCAAGGGATGCGAGGGCGCGCTGAATGTCTGTCTGGCCGCACAGATCGTCAGGTTGCTCCCCGAGGGATTCATCAAGCTCAGCAGGAGCATTGATGTACTGACGGATCCTGCGGTTGCATTTGGCTGTCAGGATACGGAAAATCCAGGATTTGAAGGACGCGGCTTCCCGGAGTGTATGTATCTGGGCAAATGCATCCAGTACCGTTTCGCTGACGGCATCCTCCGCGTCCTGGGCGTGGTGCAGGGTGTAGACTGCAAAGCGGTACAGATCTTTATAAACGGATTCATATAGCTGGGCAAAGGCATGCGTATCGCCTTGCTGTGCCTGACGGATGAGCTCTGTCGTCATATTCATATGCTTCTCCCTCCTTTTGTATATTAAGTGTCAAAAAGAGCATGAACTGTTGCAGAAAATAAAAATATTTTCCGTAATAGGAGAGAACTTGTCACGCTGAAGCGTGAAAGTCTTTCCCTACAGCCCCCTTTGGGAGTGTGCAAAGCGGACATTTATTTTTACGGTATCGGATGGCTCCCGTTTTCAATAAAGCCTTCTCCGTAGACCTGCCTGGTCTCGGTCATCATGACGAAGGCGTTTGCGTCGATCTCGTGAACTGCGCTGATGATGGTATGGGCCTGGACGTTGGAGCAGGCGCAGAGCAGAACGTCCCGGTCCTGCTTTGTATAGGTTCCCATGGCCCGGATAGCGGTGGAGCCCCGGTCTGTGATTTCGCCTATCTTATCGGCAATTTCCATTCCCTTATCTGTAATAATAATGGCGAGGGCGCCGGCGGAGATGCCGTACATGATCTTGTCCATTACGATGGAGGTGGCAAAGGTGGTGATAAGTCCGTAAAGAACAGCGTCCACATGCCTGAATACCGGCCATCCCAGCAAAATAACAATGAGATCCGTCGCCATTGTGACAATACCCAGAGAAAGATGCGGGCGGAGATGCTTGATCGTCATGGTCAAAAAATCGGCTCCGCCGGAGGAGGTGCCCCGCATATAGAACAGCCCTAATCCGACGCCGAGGAATATGCCGGCGTACAGAGCGGCCATAAACGGAGAGCCGGTGTAGGCTGGCGTATGCGGAAAGACTACGTCCAGGAAAAAGGTGCATATCAGCATGGTGCGGGCCGTCTTGCGGAGAAACTGTTTTCCCACTACTTTGTAGCTGATCAGCACCAGAGGGATGTTGAGCAGCAGGGAGGTAACGCCGATGGGAAGCCCCCAGAGATAGTTTATAATAAGAGCCAGACCGGATACGCCGCCCGGGGCGAAATTTGCCGAACGGGCAAAGGTGTAAATGCTGATAGAATAGGAAATACTGCCGATAATATCAAACAGGAGGTCCAGCATAAAATTTTTCATGTTTTTCTTCTTGTTCATTGCAATGTTCTCCATTTCTGAAAGGTTGTATCTATTTTTTCATGTTTACAGGATGATTATACCGTATATAAAGGCGTTTGGCAAAATATATACCCTAAGCGGCTGATCCGGCAGAAAAAGATTAATTCCAAAATCGTGGACTGCTGCATCTGCGGGCTGACAGACAGCTTGAGGCTTTATGAAGTGAGGCATTTCCGATACTGGGTATATTCTGGAGAATATTGTTTATCTGGAGCTGAAGCGCAGAGTTTTTGAAGTGTATGCAGGGCAGACGGAATCCTACAATACAGTGCAGATGGAATCCTACAATGCAGGCCGGATGGAATCTTAGACCTTGCAGGAACAACCGAAAAAAGGTATAATGTCCGAAAAGGGCAGAGCCAGGTCAGGACAAGGCGAAGAATCGCTTCATGCCTGCATGAAAAGCGATTCGCAGTCTTGTACTGATATGGCGAGCGAAGCGAGCCTGGAAAAGCGGAGCTTTTACAGGCTCTGCCCGGGAAGGCATACGGAAGAGCTTTTGCAGGCTCTGCCCTAAAGGGTGAAAATGAACGAAAAGGAGATAAAAAATGGAATTTACTACAGTCAGGGAATTGTACCGCAACAGCGGTGCTTATACAGGTAAGGAAATAACGGTCGGCGGATGGGTCAGAAGTATCCGCGATTCCAAGACCTTTGGATTTATCGTGCTGCACGACGGCACATTTTTCGAGACGCTTCAGGTTGTGTATTCGGACAAGCTGGACAATTTCGCAGAAATATCAAAGCTGAATGTTGGTGCGGCCATCATCGTCAAGGGTACTCTGGTGGCGACGCCGAACGCTAAGCAGCCCTTTGAGATCCAGGCAGAATCCGTTGAAGTAGAGGGAGCGTCCACCCCGGATTATCCGATGCAGAAGAAGCGTCATTCCATGGAATATCTGAGAACCGTTCCGCATCTTCGTCCGAGAACCAATACGTTCCAGGCCGTGTTCCGGGTGCGTTCTCTGATCGCGTATGCGATTCATAAATTCTTCCAGGAGAGAGATTTCGTTTATGTACATGCGCCGCTGATCACTGCCAGCGACTGTGAGGGCGCAGGCGAAATGTTCCAGGTAACGACGATGGATCTGAACAATGTGCCGAAAAACGACAAGGGAGAGGTGGATTTCACCCAGGATTTCTTCGGAAAGGCGACGAAGCTGACCGTCAGCGGACAGCTTGACGTTGAGGCATTTGCTCAGGCCTTCCGCAATGTCTATACCTTTGGACCGACCTTCCGTTCCGAAAATTCCAATACGGCCCGTCATGCGGCTGAGTTCTGGATGATCGAGCCGGAGATTGCCTTTGCAGATTTGAAGGATGATATGATTCTGGCAGAGGATATGATCAAATATATTATCCGCTACGTGCTGGAGCATGCGCCGGAGGAGATGAAGTTCTTCAATTCCTTTATCGACAAGGGACTGATCGAGCGCCTGAACCATGTGCTGAATTCTGAGTTTGGCCATGTGACCTACACAGAGGCCATTGAGATTCTTGAGAAAAACAATGACAATTTTGAATATAAGGTATCCTGGGGCTGCGACCTTCAGACAGAGCACGAGCGCTATCTGACAGAAAAGGTATTTAAAAAGCCGCTGTTCGTTACGGACTATCCGAAGGAGATCAAGGCTTTTTATATGAAGCTGAATGAGGACGGCAAGACCGTTGCCGCTATGGATTGTCTTGTACCGGGCATCGGAGAGATCATCGGCGGTAGCCAGAGAGAGGATGATTTCGACAAGCTGCAGGCCCGGATCGCCGAGCTTGGAATGAAGCCGGAGGATTACAAGTATTATATGGATCTCCGCAAATACGGTTCTACCCATCATGCAGGATTCGGACTGGGATTTGAGCGTTGCGTTATGTATCTGACCGGAATGTCCAATATCCGCGACGTCCTCCCGTACCCACGAACAGTTGGGAACTGCGAATAGCGAGCCAAGTGCCGCAGCGCCGGGCCAGCCCGGGGATGCGAGGATTTGGCGAGCGAACGACATGAGTATGAAGCGAAGCGGAATGAGATAGACAACAAGGAGAAACATGAGCAGTAAAATTTTAGTACTGGATGATGAAAAAGAGATTGCGGATGTCATTGCGCTGTACCTGAGAAATGACGGCTATGAAGTGGAGACGGCTTATACAGGCCGCTCTGCCTGGGCCGCGATTGAGCGGGAACAGCCGGATCTGGCGCTTCTGGACGTGATGCTGCCGGATATTGACGGGTTTCAGATTCTTCAGAAGATCCGTGAAAAATACAGGTTTCCGGTGATCATGCTGACGGCGAAGACAGAGTACACGGACAAAATCGCCGGACTGACCCTGGGAGCGGATGATTACATTGCGAAGCCCTTCAATCCGCTGGAGTTGGTGGCCAGAGTCAAGGCGCAGCTTCGCAGGTACACGAAATATAACGAAAATAACAAGCAGGGGAATATCATTGATTTTGCCGGGCTGCAGATGAACCGTGATACTCATGAATGCATCTACAACGAACGGGAGCTTGTGCTGACGCCGATTGAATTTGACATTCTGTGGCTGCTGTGTGAGAACAGGGGAAAGGTCATCAGCTCTGAGCAGCTGTTTGAGCAGATCTGGAAAGAAAAATATTTTAAGAACAGCAACAACACAGTCATGGTCCATATCCGTCATCTGCGAGAAAAGATGGGGGATGGAAGAAGAAAAAGTGATTTCATCAAAACCGTTTGGGGAGTAGGGTATAAGGTTGAAAAATAATTACAGTAAGCTAAAACGGACCATTCTGGTCCGGTCGCTGCTGACCTCGGTTCTGGTGGCGGCTGTGGGATACGGGATTCTGACTTTTCTGGTGGATGGAATTTTCCAGGACAGCTTTGCAAATCTTGTTGTCCGTATATTGATGAAGCTCGGGATGGAGCAGTGGCAGGCCATTGAGTATTACAACCGTCTGTTTATCTACAACAAATCCATATTTGTGGTGGGCGGTTTCTGCATACTGTTTCTGTTCTATTTCTATGTTTCTGTCGGACGTTTGACCAAATATCTGAATGATATCAGCGATGCGCTGGAAAAGACGCTGAATGCCTCGGACGAACCGATCGTGCTGGTGCCGGAGCTGGAACCCATGGCGGAGACGCTGTCCACGCTGAAGATGAAGCTGAAGCGGCGGGAAAAGCAGGCGGCGGAGAGCGAACAGCGGAAAAATGAGCTGGTGGTGTATTTAGCCCATGATCTGAAGACGCCTTTGACCTCAGTGATCGCATACCTGACTATGCTGGATGAGCAGCCGGATATGTCCCAGGAGGAGCGGGCGAAGTATACGCATATTACGCTGGAAAAAGCGATTCGTCTGGAAGAGCTGATCAATGAATTTTTTGATATTACAAGGTTTAACCTTCAGAATATCGTTCTGGACAAGGAAAGGCTGAACCTGTCGATTCTTCTGGAGCAGCTTGCGGACGAAAGCTACGGTATGCTGAGTGAGAAAAATATGACGTGTGCCGTGGATGTGGAGGAGCGGCTGATGTTCCAGGGAGACCCGGACAAGCTTGCCCGGGTGTTCGACAATCTTCTGCGGAATGCCGCAGCGTACGGATATGAGGGAACTCAGATTCTGATACAGGCCAGAGGCGGCAACGGCAGGATTACGATTATTTTTACAAATGAAGGCCCGCAGATCCCGCAGAAAAAGCTGGAAATGATTTTTGAGAAGTTTTACCGTGTTGACGACGCCAGGTCGAGCAGGACAGGCGGAGCCGGACTGGGACTGGCAATAGCGAAGCAGATCGTAGAACTGCATGGAGGAACGATTTCGGCAGCCAGTGACAGCAGGAACACACGGTTTATTGTAACTCTTCCGTCGCAGGAAGTGTAAGGGGGTGCCGCATGGCTCGGAGAAGAAGAAAACGAAGAAAAACATTCGGAGATATTATGAGCACGCTGCTGATGCTGATAGCACTGGTCGTATTCATTTTTTCTGGATACACATTATATGGTTTTTATCAGGAATATCACAAGGGCTCTGTGGAGTACGACAATCTGGAAAGCAGCTATGCCGTGGATGAGCAGGAGACGGAGGATTTTGATGCTCTGGAAAATGAAGCTGCTCTGCAGAATATTTCAGGCCGGGAGGTCGTCACCGTGACGGAGAATGGCCGGGAGGTCACTCTTCCTATGATGCACAATCCGATTGATTTTGCCGAGCTGCAGCAGGTGAACAGCGACATCGTGGGCTGGCTGCGTATCCGGGCGCTGGATATTTCCTACCCGGTGGTGCAGGGGGAGGACAACGATTTTTACCTGCACAGGACCTTCGAAAAGGAAGACAATTTTGCAGGCTGCCTGTTTGTCAACTGCGATAACAGCCCGAAGCTGACGGATCAGAATACGATCGTATACGGGCACAACATGAAAAACGGTTCCATGTTCGGAAAGCTGAAGCAGTTCCGGGAGGAAGGAACCTTTGACAAGGGAAAATATTTCTGGATGTTTACACCGGATCTGATCTACCAGTACCGTATTTTTTCTGCGACGGTGGTGGACAAGACAGGACTGACGTATCAGACCTTTTTCACGGACGATGAGTTCAGCCAGTGGATGAATTACGCGTTTGAAACGTCAGAGGTGGACAATACCGGGGTAGAGGTGACAAAGGATGACCGTGTCATGACGCTGTCAACCTGCACCGGAGATGATTCGACCAGATTTGTCGTGATGGGTAAGCTTGTACAGATTTATGCATCAAAATAAAACAATAGTTCAGGAAGGGGCGTATGAAGATGGAAGAAAATGTAAAGAAATTGCAGGAGATTGTCAGGGGCAGCGATAATATTGTATTTTTCGGCGGAGCTGGAGTCTCCACCGAGAGCGGAATACCGGATTTCCGGAGCGTGGACGGGCTGTACCATCAGAAATACGATTACCCTCCGGAGACGATTCTGAGCCATACCTTTTTTGTACGCAATACAAAGGAATTTTACCGGTTCTACCGGGACAAAATGCTCTGCCTTGACGTGCAGCCGAATGCAGCTCACAAAAAGCTGGCAGAGCTGGAGGAAGAAGGAAAGCTGCGGGCGGTGGTGACTCAGAACATTGACGGCCTGCACCAGGCGGCAGGCAGCAAACGGGTAATGGAGCTGCACGGCAGCGTACACAGGAACTACTGCCAGAAATGCGGGAAAAGCTACGACGCCAGATACATGCTGGAATATCCGGGGGAGGTGCCCCTGTGTGAATGCGGCGGAGTCATTAAGCCGGATGTTGTGCTGCATGAGGAGGGGCTGGATCAGCAGACGATACAGGACGCTATTTACTATATTTCCCGGGCGGATGTAATGATTATCGGCGGTACTTCCCTGGCAGTTTATCCGGCAGCGGGGCTGATTGACTATTTCAGGGGAAGCCATCTCATAGTCATCAATAAATCTCCGACGCCCCGGGATAAATTTGCGGATCTCCTGATTTCAGACAGTATCGGAAAGGTGCTGGGAGCGATTTGAGGTGCCGGTATGGATTATGAAGTAGGACAGATCGTGAAATTGAAAAAAAAGCATCCCTGCGGAAGCCAGGAATGGGAAATTCTGCGGGTGGGCGCGGACTTTCGCCTCAAGTGTCTGGGCTGCGGCCACCAGATTATGATCGCCAGGAAGCTGGTGGAGAAAAATACAAAAGGATTGCGGGAAAAAGCTTGATTTTGCAGGAAATTTGTGTTAAAGTCAATACTCGTGATATATTTATTTCCTTGCTCCTTTCATAGAAAAGGGGCCAGAGACCATAAGGAGGTGCGAAAAGCATGAACAAGTATGAATTAGCAGTGGTTGTCAGCGCAAAAATCGAAGACGAAGACAGAGCCGCTACAATCGAAAAGGTGAAAGAGTACATCACACGTTTTGGTGGTACTGTGACAGAAGTAGACGAGTGGGGCAAGAGAAAGCTCGCTTATGAAATCCAGAAAATGCGTGAAGGATTTTACTATTTCGTTCGTTTCGAGTCTGATGCAGCATGCCCGGCAGAAGTTGAAAAACGTGTCCGTATCATGGAAAATGTCATCAGATATTTATGCGTTAGACAGGATGCATAGATAGAAAAGAGGAGATAGAATGAATAAAGTCATCTTAATGGGACGTTTGACAAGAGACCCTGAAGTGCGTTATTCCGCAGGGGATAATTCCATGGCAATTGCCAGATATACGCTGGCAGTTGACCGCAGATTCCGCCGTGACGGCGAATCCAATGCAGATTTTATCGGCTGCGTTGCTTTTGGCAGAAGCGCAGAATTTGCAGAGAAATACCTCCGCCAGGGTACGAAGATCGTAGTGACCGGTCGGATTCAGACTGGCAGCTACACAAACCGGGATGGCCAGAAAGTATATACGACCGATGTGGTTGTAGAGGATCAGGAATTTGCTGAGAGTAAGGCTGCGGCTGCAGAGAGCGGCATGATGCGTCAGCCTTCACCAATGGCGGCGGCTCCGATGCCGTCACCGAGTCAGGCATCTGTGGGGGACGGATTCATGAATATTCCAGATGGAATTGACGAGGAGCTTCCGTTCAACTAAAGCGCCTGAGAGATTGTGCGTAAAAGGAGGAAAAACCAAATGGCATTCAATAAAGATAGAGGCGATGCTCCGATGAAGAGAAGAGGCGGCATCCGTAGAAGAAAAAAAGTCTGCGTTTTCTGTGGAAAAGAAAACAATGAGATTGATTACAAGGACGTAAACAAGCTGAAAAGATACGTATCCGAAAGAGGAAAGATTCTTCCGAGAAGAATCACAGGCAACTGTGCAAAGCATCAGAGAGCGCTGACAGTAGCGATCAAGAGAGCTCGTCACGTATCCCTTATGCCCTACGTTCAGGACTAATTTTTTTGAATCACCAGAGACTGTTGCTTTTGCGGCAGTCTCTTTTTTAATATAATTTTAAGTGGTCATATTGTTTATAATCTGATATAATAGCGTCGGTGTATTACAGGAAATAAAAGGACGGAAAACACAGGTGGAAAATAAGAACGAAAAACTGAGCGAATTAGGCTACAAATATATCAGCCTTCTGGAAAACGGACAGAAATACATGCAGATCATGAATAAATATCACTGCGCTATCATGGAGGTGGAGACGAAGCTGAACGTGCTTAATGCAGAGTTTTCCCTGCAATACGACAGGAATCCGTTTGAGTC
The DNA here is from genome assembly GCA_030524705.1 of Lachnospiraceae bacterium. Classification (GTDB taxonomy): domain Bacteria; phylum Bacillota; class Clostridia; order Lachnospirales; family Lachnospiraceae; genus Choladousia. Next base: position 89,839 of record JAUNGD010000005.1, read on the forward strand.
CATCAAGAGCAGGCTGAAAAGTCCGGTCAGCATTATAGAGAAGCTGCAGAGAAAGGATCCGCATCTGTCAGAGGAAACGATTGCGGAAAGTATTGAAGAGCATTTGTATGACGTGGCGGGTATCCGTGTGGTCTGTGCATTTCAGGAGGATATTTACCGGTTGGCAGAACTTCTCATTCAGCAGGATGATATCCAGCTGATACGGACGAAGGATTACATTAAAAACCCAAAGCCCAACGGCTACCGCAGTCTGCACCTGATTTTGGAAATACCTGTCTTTCTCAAGGAAGGGAAGACACCGGTAAAGGTGGAGGTGCAGTTCCGGACCATCGCCATGGACTTTTGGGCAAGTGTAGATCATAAGCTGCGTTACAAAAAGGATTTGCCGAATGAAGCGGAGATTGTGGAAAAGTTGCGGCAATGTGCGGATGTGATCGCCGGACTGGACTGCGAAATGCAGGAAATCCGCAGCATGATCGAAATGGACGAAGAGGGAGCGGCGGAGGAAGAGCCGGCCTAAGCCCAGATATGAAAGAAGACGCAGGATAGAGAGCAAATACAGGAAAATACTTTTACAATGGGATGTTTTATGGTAAAATAATAAGATAAAGCTATATTGAACTTCAGCGAAGGATTGGAGACAGATATGAACAAGAATGGGACAGACAACAAAGCGCAAATGAAATACAGTGGAAAACTGATGCGGCACTGGTACTGGTGTGTTCTGGTAATCCTTTTCCTTCTGATCCTCACGGCGGTTGTTTTGTATGTTGATACACTGGCTGGCTGTATTGTAGGAGGCTTTACGGTCATTCTGTTTTTGTCGGTACTGCTGTTGGATCTGCATTACAGGTCGCGGGTATTGATCGAGCTGATGGATTTCGCACACAAATTCAGCGGTGTTGAGAAAGAGATGCTGAAAGAGTTTGTGATTCCGTACGCGATTGCACAGCCGGATGGAAAGCTGCTCTGGATGAATGACATGATGACAGAGCTGACGGGCAAGGGGGCAGATTACCATAAGAATATTTCTACTGTGTTCCCGCAGATAAATTCTGCGCATTTTCCGCTCGGTGCGGAGGAGCGTACGCTGGAGATTGAACAGAATGAGCGGAAGTACAGGGTAAATATGAAAAAGGTCTCTCTGGAGAATATGATCGAGGATCTGGAGGGAGTGGAGAAAAATGGAGCTGAATGCTATGTGATTACATTGCATTTCTTTGACATTACGGAGCTTTCCGGCTATAAGCAGGAGAATTATGAACAGAAGCCGGCGGTGGGACTGCTTTATATGGATAACTACGATGAAGTGATGGACAGCGTGGAGGATGTACGCCGCTCTATGCTGGAAGCATTGGTAGACCGGAAGATTACGAAGTATATATATTCGGTGGGAGGACTGATCAAAAAGCTGGAAAAAGACAAATATCTCCTCGTCGTGAACCGCAGGGGACTTGAGACGATGGAGGAAGACCGCTTTTCTGTTCTGGAGGATGTGAAGACGGTCAATATTGGCAATACCATCAACATGACGGTCAGTATCGGTATCAGTACGAACAATGGAGACTATGCGCAGAATTATGAGACTGGACGTGGGGCTATGGAGATGGCGCTGGCCCGGGGCGGTGACCAGGCGGTAGTTAAGGATCATGACAAGATGGCGTTTTTCGGCGGAAAGACGCAGAGAGCAGAGCGGAATACGAGGGTGCGTGCCCGGGTGAAAGCTCAGGCATTGCGAGAGCTGATCAGTTCAAGAGAGCGCGTCATCGTCATGGGACATAAGATGACGGACATTGATTCCCTGGGGGCCGCGGTGGGTGTCTGCCGGGCGGCAAAGCAAGTGGGAAAGCCCGCCCATATTGTTCTGGGTGATATCAACAGCGGGATCCGTCCCTGGATCAGCGTGCTAGAATCATTGGAAAATAATGGGGAGAAGCTTTTCCTCACCCATGAGCAGGCCATCGAAATGACGAATTACAATACGGCGGTGATCGTGGTGGACACGAACAGGCCGAGTATGACAGAATGCGAGGAGCTGCTGTATCTGACGAAGACGATCGTTGTGCTGGATCACCACCGTCAGGGAACGGAGAAGATTGAAAACGCTTCCCTGTCCTATATTGAGCCGTCGGCGTCCTCTGCCTGCGAGATGATTTCAGAAATTCTCCAGTATTATGATGACAGTATCCGGCTGAAGCCGGGAGAAGCGGACTGCATTTATGCCGGAATTATTGTTGATACGAACAATTTTGTGGCTAAGACCGGCATGCGGACCTTTGAGGCTGCTGCATTCCTGCGCCGGAACGGTGCGGATATGACGAGAGTCCGAAAATCCTTCCGAAACGATATGGATACGTACAAGGCCCGGGCCGAAGCCGTTCGGCACGCGGAAGCCTTTATGGGCTGCTATGCGATCAGCGTATGCCCCAGCGAGGGAATTGAAAACCCGACGGTGGTGGGGGCGCAGGCTGCCAATGAGCTGCTGAACATCGTGGGCGTTAAAGCCTCATTCGTACTGACGGAGTTTAACAACAAGGTGTATATCAGCGCCAGGGCGATTGATGAGGTAAATGTACAGATTATTATGGAACGTCTGGGCGGCGGCGGACACATGAATATTGCCGGAGCTCAGCTGGACGGCGTAGACACAGAGGGCGCCAGAATAAAACTGAAGGAAGTTTTGACACAGATGACGAAAGAAGGAGCGATTTAATTATGAAGGTTATTTTATTACAGGATGTAAAGTCACTGGGCAAAAAAGGTGATGTTGTAGAGGTAAGCGAGGGCTATGCCCGCAATATGCTGCTGAAGAAGGGACTGGGCAAGGAAGCCACGGGAAAGAACATGAATGACCTGAAGCTTCAGAAGGCAAATGCGGAAAAGATTGCCCGGGAAACGCTGGAGGCGGCTCAGGCTCTGGGAAAGGAGCTTGAAGGAAAAGAGGTTAAGATCGCAGTTAAGACCGGCGAGGGCGGCCGTGTGTTCGGTTCCGTATCCTCCAAGGAGATTGCGGAGGAGATCAAAAAGCAGCTGGGCTACGACGTCGATAAGAAAAAGATTCAGATTGACAATCCGATCAAGGCTCTCGGGGTCACAAACGTATCTGTGAAGCTGCACGCAAAGGTGACCGCAGAGGTTAAGGTACACGTAGTAGAATTGTAAATGATTGATTTTGAAGAAAGCTGCCTTACAGGTTCGGGCAGCTTTCCTTGAATGACAGGGAAGAAGATCAAAAGGAGGATTACTGTGGAGGAATCGTTACTCAAGCGGGTAATGCCGCACAGCATTGAGGCGGAGCAGTCTGTGATCGGCGCTATGATTCTGGACCGGGATGCCGTTACGGTGGCGTCTGAGATGCTGACGGTGGAGGATTTCTATCAGAAGCAGTACGGTGTTCTTTTTGAGACGATGACGGAGCTTTACAGTGAGGGAAAGCCCATCGACATGATCACGCTTCAGAACCGCTTGAAGGAGAAGGATGTGCCGCCGGAGATCAGCAGTCTCGAATTCGTGCGGGATATGATCAACACGGTTCCCACTTCTGCAAATGTCAGGTATTATGCGGAGATCGTATCGGAGAAGGCACTGCTGCGGCGGTTGATCAAGGTCAATGAGGATATCGCGGCATCGTGCTATGCCGGAAAAGAGCGGGTGGAGGATATTCTGGAGGATACCGAGAAAAATATTTTCAAGGTACTGCAGAGACGCTCCAATGATGATTACGTTCCGATCAAGGAGGTCGTGCTGAACGCCCTGGACAAGATCGAGGCGGCCAGCCGTTCCAAGGGAAACGTGACCGGTATGGCCACCGGATTTATTGATCTTGACTATAAGACCTCCGGCTTTCAGCCCTCCGATCTGATCCTGATTGCGGCGCGTCCGTCTATGGGAAAGACGGCGTTTGTATTGAATATAGCGGAGTACATGGCGTTTCGGAGCAATGAGACGGTGGCTATTTTCAGTCTGGAAATGTCCAAGGAACAGCTTGTGAACCGTCTGTTCGCCCTGGAATCCCGGGTGGATTCTCAGATTCTCCGTACCGGAAACTTAAGCGACAGCGACTGGGCGAATCTGATCGAGGCGGCGGGGACAATCGGCCGTTCCAATCTCATTATAGACGATACGCCGGGTATTTCCGTTTCGGAGCTTCGAAGCAAATGCAGAAAATACAAGCTGGAGCACAATCTAGGAATTATCATGATCGACTACCTTCAGCTGATGCAGGGCAGCAAGCGCTCTGAGTCAAGACAGCAGGAGATCTCGGATATTTCCCGTTCTCTCAAGGAGATCGCCAGGGAGCTTCAGGTTCCGGTGGTGGCGCTGTCCCAGCTTTCCCGGGCAGTGGAGCAGAGACCGGACCATCGGCCCATGCTTTCCGACCTGCGTGAGTCGGGAGCCATTGAGCAGGATGCGGACGTCGTTATGTTCCTATATCGGGATGATTATTACAATCACGATACGGAAAAAAAGGACGTGGCAGAAGTCATCATAGCCAAGCAGAGAAACGGCCCCATCGGTACCGTAGAGCTTGCATGGCTGCCGCGCTTCACAAAATTTGCAAATATGAAAAAGTGATGGCATGAGGCGAGAAAAACATCGAGACGAAGACGAGATGAAAAAGTGAGCCTCGTGACAGAGGTAAGTTCTTTTTTGGAAGGTTTCTTCATATATTTGTAGTAGAGCACAAATGTATGCAGGGGGCGTTTGGACGCCCCGGGGCAGAAGCTGCTGCAGAAAAATTGCTTTGATGCAGATAAGGGGAGAAGCTTTATGGAAGAGACATTATATTCGGTTTCAGAAGCAGTGCGGCTCGTGGGTGTAGAGTCGCACGTTTTGCGTTATTGGGAGGAGGAGCTGAAGATTCCGATACAGCGGACCAGCCAGGGACACCGCGTATACAGTCCGAAGGATATTGAAATGTTTTGCCGGGTGAGGGAGTGGAAGCAGAAAGGGCTGCAGCTAAAGGCCATCCGGGTGCTTCTGGACAGGCCGGAGGGTATCGGAGAAGAGGCAGGGTTTGATGAGCAGATACGGTCGATTGCCTATGCTGCGCCGGAGCATTCTGATGAAAATAAAAAATCCGCCGGAACGGAGAAAGCGCACGAGAAATTTTCAGGAGCAGATACCGGGACCGAAGCGTTTTCCGAAGCAGAGCTTCAGGATAAAACGGCGGAGGATGGGGAAACCGTGTATGAGATCGTCTCTGTACAGGAATCAAAGGGGGATCTGGAAAAGGTCATATTGATTTTAAAGCAGATGATGGAGGAGGTTGTCTCGGAACAGAACAAGAAGCTGGAGCGGGAAATCACAGAACAGCTTCGGGAGGAGATGGAGTCCTTATACCTTCAGTATCTTCAGGCGCTGCAGGAGGCGTCAGCATCGAGAGAACCGGAGTACCGGCAGGGAGGAAAACTAAAACAGGTACTTCGAAGGCTGTTTCCTGAAAAACGATAAACCTGCACGTTACATATTTTCTGAAAATTTATACACGAAAAAAGCACTGGGTAACCAGTGCTTTTTCTTATAGGATAATAAATCCTGTGTACGTGCGAATTATTCAGCGGAAATAGCACCTGTCGGGCAGGAAGCTTCACATGTACCGCAATCAAGACAGGCATCAGCGTCGATTACGTACTTGCCATCGCCTTCAGAAATAGCGTCTGCCGGGCACTCGCCTGCACATGTTCCACAAGCTACACACTCATCAGAAATTACATATGCCATAATAATATCCTCCTTCTAAAATACGTTTTGGACTCCTTCTGGAATCTTTTTTTTATTTTAATACAAAATACAGGAATACACAAGTAAAAAAGCAGATTTTGCAATGTATTTCTATGGGAACATTGGCAACGCTTTCTTGATAAAAAATTGAAAATCTGCTTGACACGGTGGAAAAAGTGAGTATACTGATATATATAAATTTTATATATAAAATATTTATTGTTTAAAATTCTACATAAGGAGGGAACAGAATGTATTATCCAATTTCAGCGCTTTTGATCGAATGCCTGATTCTGTCAGTGGTAGAAGTGCAGGATTCTTATGGGTATGAGATCAGCCAGACTGTAAAGCTGGTGGCCATGATCAAGGAATCCACCCTGTATCCGATTCTTCGCAGGCTGGAGACCTCGGGGTATCTCGAGACGTACGAACAGGAATTTCAGGGGAGAAAAAGGAAGTATTATTCCATTACAGAAAAAGGAAAAGAACAGCTTGAATTTCTGAAAAAAGAGTGGGTTTCTTATCGGGATACCATTGACGGAATTATAGAAGGGAGGATTCGGGGATGAATCGGGAGGATTATTTAAAAGCGCTGGACAAATATTTAAAACGGCTGCCCCAAAAGGAATATGAGAATGCAGTCGGCTATTTCAGAGAGTATTTTGAGGATGCGGGAGAGGAAAACGAGCAGGAGGTGATTCGGGAGCTCGGTACGCCGAAGGAGGCCGCCGCCGAGGTGCTCCGCAATCTTCTGACGGAAAGCTCAAAAGAATTGCAGCAGGAGGAAACGAAGAAAAGCCATATAGGAAAAAATATCCGTCTGGCAGTTCTGGCGGTTTTGGCGGCGCCAATCGGACTGCCGCTGGCTGTGGCGGCGATCGCCGTGCTCCTGTCGGTGGTTCTTACAGTGGCGGCGATGGTGGTTTGCGTATTTGCCTTCAGCCTGACCTTATTTTGTGTCGGAGGGAAGCTTTTGCTCCGCGGGCTTGTGGCGCTGCCTGTATCGGTGCCTGGAGCTATGCTCCTTTGCGGGCTGGGGATTCTGGCAATAGGCTGTGGTCTCCTGTCAGTGATATTGGCCGTTTACCTGACAAAGTGGCTGAGTGCCGGTGTGGTGATGTTTTCGAGAAAAGTGATCAGAAAGAGGAGGAAATGATTTATGCAGAAAAGAGTCAAGGGCCTGCTGGTGGCGGGGGGCGTTTTAAGTGCAGTAGGGATCGGACTGTTTGCGGTAGGCGCCGGCATGGGCGGCATTGCCTACGTCGGAGCGGCGGATCTGAATAAAATAGACGGAAACGCGAAAAAGCAGGAAAGTATTGTTATGGAGAAAACGAAGATAGAAGCGTTTGGTCAGATAAAAGCAGATCTGAGTGATATTGACCTCAAAATATTGCCCTCAGAGGATCAAAATTATTACATGTCATACGAGATTTACCGGCCGGGAAATGACGAGCCGTTGGAATACAGGGTGGAAAACGGCACGATGAAGCTGTCAGAGCATAGCGGAAACGGAAAGCTGTTCCAGATTGACATTGGGTTTATTTCCTATCTTTTAGGAAAACGGGAAATACTGGATAGAGACAGCGAGGTGGTTCTGTACGTGCCGAAAAATACAGTATTTGAGGATAGCGAAATTAAAATCGGCGACGGTGACCTGGAGATGGAGGGATTTTCCGGTAAAAATACGGAGCTGACGCTTAGCTACGGCGATATGAAGCTCCGGGAATGTATGTTTGAAAACGGCGTGATCGCTTCTGCCGACGGCGATATGGAGGCTTCCGGCCTGAGCTGTAAAGGGACGCAGCTTCAGTTTCAATACGGTGATCTGTCCCTGGATGAGGTATCCCTGGAGGACTGTACAGTAAAACAGTCGGATGGCGATATGGAGGCCGATAGGCTGAAGGTTGCGGGAAACCTGGAGCTTAAAAATTCCTATGGAGACATTGAGCTTCAGCTTTCCGGAGAATGCAGGGAGACGCTTTCGATGAGCCTGAAGACCAGCTACGGTGAGATTAATGTCAGTGAGGATCTGGGAAAAGGCGGACGCCTGGTCAGCCAGGATGACAAGGCAAGCTATGAGAAAACGGCGGAAGCTGCGGAGGGGATGCTCAAGGCGGAGCTGTCCGACGGAGATATTACGCTGAAGTAGAGATAAGAAAGAAAATCGTTTTTTTGTCCCAGGCAATAAGCTGCAGAATAACTTCGAATCAATCATATCTGGAGTTATTCTGCAGCTTAAGTATTGTACAGCAAATATTCAGTTCAATCTATGTATAAAAAAGCTCGGCTTAGCATATGTATGGAAAATTTTACACAAATGAAAAGTCTCTGTAAAGGGAACAGCAAATCAGATTAGCTATTTCCTCCGGCGTTTTAGGAATATCTTCTATCAACCATTGACTGATTAACGTAGATATGCCGACAGAGAAAAAGCTGTTGAATAAGCGCAGCGTATCATCGTCAACAGGCTTTCCCTTGTACAGAATTTTTCTTGTCCCGACAAAATCATCACAAAGCTCCTGAAAAATTTTCGTGATGCCGTCATTTGTGTTGTTTCTGATCAGAAGCTTTGCCCTGTCTGAATTATGATATATGAATCGGCATAATTGTATGATTTCATTATGCATATCATGCGATGTGTTCAGCGATGATGAGAATTTGCGGAACTCTTTTATATAATCAGAAGCAATGTCTATAAGGACATCGTTGGGCGTTTCATAATGCCTGTAAAAGGTAGTGCGGTTGATCTCGGCCTCCTGGCACAGCTCGCTGATACTTATTTTGGTTATGTGCTTTTTTTGCAGAAGGTTTAACAGGCCTGTCTTTAGTAAGTGCTTTGAAAGAGCAACTCTTTGATTTTCCTTTGGCATCTTATTCCCCTTAAAATATGGCGCAAGCAGTTCGACACTTTTGAAATATTGTTGCGTTTGCATCAATTTTTGCGCATCTGGCTGCTGTTAATGCAACAGTTGTTGTGATATAATCATAGCATTAGGGAAAGGTGGTGTCAAGACTGGCACGCCCCGTATAGAAAGCAAATAAAATCGTCTGGGAGGAACATTTTTATGAAAATCGTGAATGAAAAAGCAAATGAAAAGGTAAATGGAATCGTTCTTTGCCTGTTTGAGCTGGTTGTCGGCGTACTTCTCCTGATTAATCCGGTGGGATTTACGGCTGGAATTATCAAGGTAGCCGGCGTTGTGCTGATGATACTCGGCCTCATTGAAATCGTGAAATATTTTAGAATGAATGCGGAAGAAGCGTCTCTTGGACAGGCCCTTGTCAAGGGACTTGTCTCTGTGCTGGCGGGAGCCTTTTGTACCTTTAGGACCGAATGGTTTATCCTCACATTCCCGGTTCTTACGACGATATATGGCGTGATCCTTTTGTTAGTCGGTTTGGGAAAAATCCAGTTGACGGTGGATATGGTCCGCAGGAAAAACAAAAACTGGGTTTGGGCGGCGGTTAATGCTGTAGTTTCTATTGTCTGCGCCATTATCATTCTGAGCAGTCCGTTTACGTCCACGACGGTTCTTTGGATATTCACCGGCGCTTCTCTGATCGTAGAGGGTGCATTTGATATTATTACATTTTTGGTTGACAGGAAGTCAAAGTAAGCTTGGCTGTTTTGGCGGAAGTCGTATACGCCGGGGCAGATTGCAGGTACGGAGGAATTTCCGCCGGTCACGAGCCTGAAGGGTGTGACGGCTATGGGGGGCTGATGCAGTACTATCCGCCGGTGGATCTTTATAATGAGCGCCTGAAAGAGCTGGCCAAAAAGCTGGGTCCGGGAGCATTATCCGAACTGCCTGCTGGTGGGCCCCTGTACCACAGGCAATCCTGACATTGCGGTTTCGGGAAGCGAGGGCGTGCATGTTTACTGCCATTCCCGGAAAGTATTGCCGCACTTCCCCCCGGGAGCTGTACGTTTTTTGCAATATAAGAATGCAGAGAGCAGGAAAAGCTGAGAGCTGCAGATAACGGCGCATGCGTAAATATGTACAGAATGGGCAGGGTTGTTTCATGAATGATTTTTAAAAGTATAGGAAGATCAGATTTTATC
>JAUNGD010000127.1 GCA_030524705.1 Lachnospiraceae bacterium
CCGCTTCTTGTTTCTGTCCGTTCCGGTGCAAGAGCATCCATGCCAGGTATGATGGACACTATCCTGAACCTAGGTCTTAATGAAGAGGTAGTCGAAGTACTTGCTGCTAAATCCGGTAATCCGCGCTGGGCGTGGGACTGCTACAGAAGATTTATCCAGATGTTCTCTGATGTAGTTATGGAAGTAGGTAAGAAATATTTCGAAGAGCTGATTGACAAGATGAAAGCTGAGAAGGGTGTGACGCAGGACGTTGAGCTGACTGCTGAGGACCTGAAGGAGCTGGCTAATCAGTTCAAGGCTGAATACAAGGAAAAGATTGGTTCTGATTTCCCGACAGACCCGAAGGTACAGTTGATGGAAGCAATCAAGGCTGTATTCCGTTCCTGGGACAACCCCCGGGCCAATGTTTATCGCCGTGACAACGATATCCCGTATTCCTGGGGTACCGCAGTCAACGTTCAGATGATGGCATTCGGCAACATGGGTGACACTTCAGGTACCGGCGTTGCATTTACCCGTGATCCGGCTACCGGCGAGAAGCACCTGATGGGTGAGTTCCTGATGAATGCACAGGGCGAGGATGTTGTTGCAGGCGTCCGTACACCGCAGAAGATTGATCAGCTGAAGGAAGTTATGCCGGAGGTTTACGATCAGTTTGTTACGATCTGCAGGACTCTGGAGGATCACTACAGAGATATGCAGGATATGGAGTTTACGATTGAGGACAAGCACCTTTACATGCTGCAGACACGTAACGGCAAGAGAACGGCTCAGGCTGCTCTGAAGATCGCCTGCGATCTCGTTGATGAGGGCATGATCACAGAGGAAAAAGCAGTGGCTATGATCGACCCGCGTAACCTTGACACCCTGCTTCACCCGCAGTTCGACGCTGCAGCGCTGAAGGCGGCGGTTCCGATGGCTAAGGCTCTGGGAGCATCACCGGGAGCGGCATGCGGCAAGATTGTCTTCACGGCTGAGGATGCAAAGGCATGGGCGGCAAGAGGAGAAAAGGTGGTTCTTGTCCGTCTTGAGACTTCACCGGAGGACATCGAGGGTATGAAGAGCGCTCAGGGTATCCTGACTGTCCGCGGCGGTATGACCAGCCATGCAGCCGTTGTTGCCCGTGGTATGGGTACCTGCTGTGTATCTGGATGCGGCGACATTACGATGGATGAGGCAAACAAGAAATTTACATTGGGCGGCAAGGAATTCCACGAGGGAGATCCGATCTCTCTGGACGGTTCCACCGGCAATATTTACGACGGTATCATCCCGACGGTAGATGCTTCTATCGCAGGTGAATTCGGAAGAATCATGGGATGGGCAGATAAGTACAGAAGATTGAAAGTAAGAACAAATGCAGATACTCCGCAGGATGCAAAGAAAGCCCGGGAGCTTGGTGCAGAGGGTATCGGCCTTTGCCGTACAGAGCATATGTTCTTCGGAGAAGGCAGAATCGACGCATTCCGTGAGATGATCTGTGCTGAGACAGTAGAAGAGAGAGAAAAGGCTCTTGAAAAGATCCTGCCGTATCAGCAGGGCGACTTCGAGAAGCTGTACGAGGCTCTGGAAGGCAATCCTGTTACGATCCGTTTCCTGGATCCGCCTCTTCATGAGTTCGTTCCGACTGAGGAAGAGGACATCCAGAAGCTGGCTGACGCACAGGGCAAGAGCGTTGAGACCATCAAGGCGATTATCGACTCCCTGCATGAGTTCAACCCGATGATGGGTCATCGTGGATGCCGTCTGGCAGTTACTTACCCGGAGATCGCAGCTATGCAGACAAAGGCTGTGATCCGTGCAGCGATCAACGTGAAGAAGGCTCATCCGGATTGGGAAGTGTCACCGGAAATCATGATTCCGCTGGTTGGCGATATCAAGGAGCTGAAATACGTGAAGAAGACCGTTGTGGCTACGGCGGACGCTGAGATCGCAGCAGCAGGCGTAGAGCTTGGCTATCACGTAGGTACTATGATCGAGATCCCGCGTGCAGCCCTGACTGCAGACGACATTGCGAAGGAAGCTGACTTCTTCTGCTTTGGTACAAACGACCTGACACAGATGTGCTACGGTTTCTCCCGTGACGATGCAGGCAAGTTCCTGAACGCATACTATGATGCGAAGATTTTCGAGAACGATCCGTTTGCAAAGCTTGACCAGACAGGTGTCGGCAAGCTGATGGAGACAGCGATCAAGCTCGGCAAGCCGGTGAATCCGAACCTGCATATCGGTATCTGCGGCGAGCACGGCGGCGACCCGTCATCTGTAGAGTTCTGCCATAAGATTGGTCTGGACTATGTATCCTGCTCACCGTTCCGTGTGCCGATCGCAAGACTGGCAGCAGCACAGGCAGCAATCAACAACAAGTAATACATTGGAGCTTTTGTGAAACGAATATTAGTTAAATAAAAAAATTCCCATTCTGGACTATGTTTAGCCCAGGATGGGAATTTTTGTTGAAAAATATGTTTTTCAATGCTTTATTATGATATAAAGTGTATTATTGATATGAAGTCAACTTGAAATTATTCAGAAATATCGGTATTTGCCAATATTTTTAACAATCACGTCTGACGTAATGTGTTTTACGACCTGAGCCTAATCTTTGGATAGAGCCATCATTTACCAGTTTTTTTAAAGCTGCTTCTACGGATGAGCTACCAAGAGAGGGACAAGCTATTAAAGCATCTTGTTTGGTAAAGGTTCCAATTTTGGTTGATGCAAATTGTTTTACAATGTCATAGGAAGTGCTTTTAGCACCTGATTTCCATGCAATGGAGACTCTGTTTTCAAATTCACGGTAGCATGATAATATGACTCCAAGCGAATATTTAATAAATTCTTTTGGGTCGTTTTCATTTTCGTGCCATCCTAAATCAGAGAGTGCCAATGTATCATAATAGCTCTCTTTAGTGTCTGCAATAGCCTTTTCAATACTGATATACTGACCGACTACATAGCCACATTTATATAATAAAAGTAATGTAAGCAGACGACTCATTCTACCATTACCGTCATTAAAAGGATGAATACAAAGAAAATCTAATACAAAACATGGGATGAGAATAAGAGGATCAACAATTCCTTCATCAATAGCCCTTTGATAAGATTCACAGAGGGATGCAACTGCATCCGGTGTCTCGTAAGGACCTAAAGGAGTAAATATGACTTCCTTAGTACCATCAGATAATGTTTTTGCAATTTCATTTGTAGTAGTTTTGAATTTACCACCATATGAGAAGGCAGTATGTTTTAGAAGTTCTCCATGAAGTTGTAGTATATAATTAGGTGTAATGGAAATATACTGATAATTTTCGTGTACAATATTCAAGGTATTTCTATAACCGAGAATTTCTTTTTCATTCCTGTTTCTGGGAGTTGTTTTATTTTCAATCAATTGTTTTAAACGTGAATTAGTTGTGACAATACCTTCTATTCGATTGGAAGCTTCAGTACTTTGTATTTTCGCAATTTCAATTAACCGTTCAAGTTCAACTGGCTTTTGGCGGATATATAGTTCCTGCCTGCCTTTAAATTCATGTATCTGTGCAATATATGAGACTATTTCGTTATCCCATGTTCTATTGATAAGATTTGAATAATCAAAAATTTTCATATCAAATTTCCTCCCAAAACTAAAATTATTTCTCCCAATTGTACTATGTTTTTGGGAGAAAAACAATTGTTTTGGGAGAAATAATATTTGCTTATTTATCATAGTATAGGTAATTTCGGAAAAATTATAAAGGGTTATTAGAGTAAAGTCGCCGCGTTGTCGCCGGGGAACCGGAGGGTGTCCATAAGCTGATGCCTTCCATTAAGGGAAACCGCTGGTAAGGGCTCCATTTATTTGGTAAAACAGAGATAACTTCCCGTTCATCGGGAAGAACGCCGGAAAACGCTTAAAATGCACAAATGCTACGAAAAGCAGCAAAAAACCAGAATGCCATCTGTACTTTCTTGCGGTGTAAAGTGCACCTTTCTATAATGGACATATCAAACAAGCAGGAGGTCACAGACATGACATTTGGAGATTTGTTGCATTTCCGCCACATTTTGCTATACTATGAATAGAAGCAGATGTTTGTCGTTTGTTATGTGAAGGGATATATTTATTGCAATGAGCCTTGACGGATATATTGCAGATAGCAATGGTGAAGTTGGGTGGTTGAATGGACATAGTTCTGATAGTGAAAAATATCTGGATTTGTGGTGGAGCTAATTTGGTTTAAATCATATCTGAAAAAACAGCAGGAATTATATATTTCAGATTTAAGAAAAGC
>JAUNGD010000006.1 GCA_030524705.1 Lachnospiraceae bacterium
CATCAAGACCAAGAGCAACACCAAGACGACGAGTGCGTATGCGGCCACGACCAACAAGACCACGAGCAACATCATGAACACTAACAACACCATGATGACGAGTGCGGATGCGGTCATGACCATCACGAGCATGAGCATCACCATGAGCACGAACGCCACCATGATGACGAATGCGGATGCGGTCATGACCATCATGATCATGAACACCATCATGACGACGAGTGCGGCTGCGGCCATGACCATCACGAGCATGAACATCATCACGAGCTTCCTGCTTCTTCTACAAAGGCTGTTTTTATTCTGGAAAATCTCGGCTGCGCACACTGCGCTTCCAAGATGGAGGAAAAAATCAATGCTCTTGACGGCGTAAGGTCTGCTACTATTACATACGCCACCAAGCAGCTCCGCCTCGACGCCGACCAGCCCGAAGCGCTGCTGCCGGAGATTCAACGCATCTGTTCCTCCATCGAGTCACAGGTCAAGGTGGTTCCGAAGCAGCAAAGGACAGCCGGCGGAATTACAAAAACCTATATCCTGGAAAATCTTGGCTGCGCCAACTGTGCTTCCAAGATGGAAAAACGTATCGGCGAGCTGGAGGGCGTTACAGAGGCGACCATTACCTTTGCCACAAAGCAGCTTCGGGTCACGGCGGCAGATCCTGACCGCTATCTGCCCCAGATCCGGGAGATCTGTACCTCCATCGAATCTCAGGTGGAAGTAAAAGAAAAAAATCCTGCCCCTCGAAGCGGTCAGAACACAGACTCTCACTCCTCGGATACCGTTGTTGAAAAGGCAAAAAAGAAAGACCAGTTGGAGCTGGCCGGTATCATCATCGGCGCAGTTCTGTTCGTTGCTGGTGAAGTGATGGAACATATGGGCTTCGCAGAAATGGCTACGCTTCCGATTTTTGTAATCGCATACGTGATCCTGGGCGGTTCGGTACTTCTGGAGGCTGCCAAAAACATCTCCCATGGCCAGGTTTTCGATGAAAACTTCCTGATGGGTATTGCAACCCTCGGCGCTTTTGCTATCCATGATTATCCGGAGGCCGTCGGCGTTATGCTCTTCTACCGGATCGGAGAATTTTTCGAGCATAAGGCGGTAGAACGCAGCCGCGGGCAAATCATGGATGCCGTAGATATGCGTCCTGAAGTCGTCAATCTTGTATCCGGCAATGACGTTCGTGTCATTCCGGCAGAAAATGCAATGGTGGGGGATGTTCTTCTGATCCGTCCCGGCGACCGTATTCCTCTGGACGGCGTGATCCTTGACGGACAGAGCCGAATAGACACCTCTCCCATCACCGGAGAACCGGTGCCTGTCACGGTAGGCGTCGGAGACGAAATCACCTCCGGCTGTGTCAACACCTCCGGACAGTTGAAGATCCGGGTAGAAAAGCCGCTGTCCGAATCCATGGTTACACGTATTCTGGATTCCGTAGAAAATGCGGCGGCAAGCAAGCCGAAAATCGACCGTTTTATTACGAGATTTGCAAAAATATATACTCCCTGCGTTGTATTCGGGGCGATTGCAGTTGCGATCCTTCCGTCCGTCTTTACCGGAAACTGGCATTACTGGATCTACACGGCTATTACTTTCCTTGTCATGAGCTGCCCCTGTGCTCTCGTGCTCAGCGTGCCGCTGGCGTTTTTCTCAGGAATTGGCGCCGGCTCCAAAAAAGGAATCCTTTTCAAGGGCGGTGTTTCCATTGAGGCTTTAAGCTCCGTCAAATCCATTGTCATGGATAAAACAGGAACCGTCACCGAAGGTAATTTCCAGCTTCAGAAGGTTGTCACCGCCGGAGCATGGACGGAAAATGACCTCCTGCGTATCTGTGCAAGCTGTGAACAAAACTCAACGCACCCCATCGCAGGCAGTATCGTGACAGCCGCAAGGGAAAAAGGTCTTGTCCTGGATAAGCCTGCCTCTCTGGAAGAAATTGCCGGACACGGAATTTCCGCTGTAATGGCGGAGGGCCGCATTCTCTGCGGCAACCGCAAGCTGATGGACCGCTATCACATTGAAATGAACAATGTAAAAAAAGACTCCTATGGAGCAGAGGTGTTCATGGCCATTGACGGAAAATTTGCCGGATATATGCTGATCTCTGATACTATAAAATCCGATGCTAAATCTGCCGTCAGCAGGCTTAAAGCCCAGGGACTGCACACCGTCATGCTAACCGGCGATTCCGAGGACAGCGCAAAGGCAGTCGCTAAAGAAACCGGTATCGACGAGGTACATGCGAAGCTCCTTCCTCAGGATAAGCTGAATATCCTGACCCAGGTCCGCAGCAAGCACGGTGCAGTGATGTTTGTGGGAGACGGCATCAATGATGCTCCTGTTCTTGCCGGCGCCGATGTGGGCGCGGCCATGGGAAGCGGCGCGGATGCGGCCATCGAGGCGGCTGACGCGGTATTCATGAACTCCAGTGTGGAAGCAATCCCGGATTCCATCGCCATCGCCCGGAGTACCGGCCGAATCGCAATGCAGAATGTTGTCTTTGCACTTGTCATCAAACTGGCGGTCATGATACTCGGCCTGCTTGGTTTTGCAAACATGTGGATGGCAGTATTCGCCGACACAGGCGTCGCAATGCTTTGTGTGCTGAATTCCATTCGGATTCTTTACAAAAAGCGATAAAATCGGCAGATAGAAACCTGTATTATCGGAATTTAAATTTTAAGCCGTATTTTAAAAGCACAATCCCTTCGGGGATTGTGCTTGACCATTTTCACTTTTTCTTTTAAAATAATTGCAAATCATATAATAATAGCTTCAGAAACAGGAGAATCATATGAATTACTCAAATATTACAGGTCTTACGGACGAAGAAACTCTGTATCGTGTTGCCGAACTGTTCAAAATCTTTGGCGATCCGACAAGGGTTCGGATTCTTCATACCCTTTTCCATAAAGAATTATGCGTGCAGGATATTGCAGATACTCTCGAGATGAGCCAAAGCGCCATTTCCCATCAGCTGCGGATCCTGAAGCAGTCTGCTTTGGTGAAATTCCGCCGGGAGGGAAAGACAATCTACTATTCTCTTGCCGACGATCACGTAGCCACCATTTTGATGCAGGGTCTTGAGCATGTTTGTGAATAAAAAATTTTTATGCACCGTACGCGGCCAGTGAACTTCCTTTTTTTACGGCAAGACTCCCGGTGTAATAAAATACAATACCATCCATTTCTGCCCTGTACTCCTTTTGTACATTTCCAAAAAAGTCCTCTATATGCCCCAGAAGCTGTCCTTTTTGCACCCTGCATCCCTCAAAAACTGCCGGATACCACAGACCCTGCTCCTCTGCCTCTAAATATACAGCCTTCGTAATGATCTTTTTTTCACACGTTGTTTCGTTTTTTAAATTTTTGCCCGTTTTCTCATCTGTTTCGGTCTCTTCAGGCTTTTCACATGTTTTTTCTCCTGCATACATTTCCAGATGCTCCAGCAGCCGGCAAATATCCCTTCTGTATGCTTCGATCCATTCCTCCGGACAAAGACCGCTGTGTCCTCGTTCCAGCAATAACCCCGGCACATCAAAATAATTTGCCGCGTACCCGTATTCTCCCTTTGAAGAAGAAGATTCTATTAAATACGGAACGTCCAGGGCCATGGCCGCCGTCAGTGACGTCTGCCGTACCTTTTCTGCCTTTGGAAAAAACAGGCAGGGCGTCAAGGGCTCCATCGGACTGCCGCTGTGCAGGTCGAGAATAAAGTCTGCCCCGGGAAAAATTTTCTGTATGAACCAGAAGGCGAGTCGTTCTCCCGGGGTACCCTCCGCTTTTCCCGGATAATCGGAATTCAGATTAAACCCGTCCTCCGGCAGCACCCGGGACCGACCCCAAAATCCTCCCATATTCACGCAATGGATGAACAGTAGATTTCCCTTCACCTCCTGCGCCTCCAATTTCCTGGCAAGGCGTATTACCGCCGCCGTTCCCGGATACTCATCTCCATGAATGCAGGCTGTGACCACTACAGTCTTTCCCTCCTCTTTTCCACAAATCATTGTCGCTGGAAGCCTGTACCCCTCTATCCCCGTATCCAGTATTGCCTGTTTTTTTTCACCTCTTGACAGAGTATGTCCGCAAATTTCCCACATTCTATTTTCCTCCTGTTTTTTCTCACCCGTGCTGTATCTGCCTGTCAAAAAAGCCACTATAAAACTGAAAACTTATCCAACAGTCTTATAGTGGCCCCTCATAAGCAGTTTTACTGCCCTTTGGTTATTGTACACGTTCGCTTTGCAGACCGCACTTCAGTGTTTAACCCATAATCCGGGCCTTTACGTCCTCCACCGTGCACGCCTCAGTCAGCTCTTTCAGCTTCTCCGGAGTAGTGTCATCGTTAAACACTTTGATGACCTGCATCAAATCCTCACAGCTGTATGCATTTTCATAAATGCCTGTGGTATAACCGTACAGTTCGATGTATTCCTCCCGGCTCGTGGCTTTCCAGAATTCCTGGTACAGCCGCACTGCATTGCCATCCTCCGAATTCGCCTCCGGGTGACCCGTAATTGCATTGTACATCATTGCAAATGCAGGGCCTGCCATGGAGCCGTATTTTCCCTGTACATAATCAATCGAAGCATTACCGAAAGCGTCCTTTGCCTTGATTGCCTCAAAGTTTGCCTCGGTAAAGCTGTCGATGGCGCCGACCATAATATTGCTTCCCTGTTCCGCTTCTTTCTCTGCAATCTTATCCAGATAAGTAGAGGCATGGAAGGCACTCATCAACGCATCACAGTTCCCTTTTGCAAAGGCTTCCTGGAGATTTGCAAGCCCGTCGCCGCCCTCTGTAGCCCCTGGGCAGAGAATCACGGACACGCTTCCATCCTCGCTGCTCAGTGTCACATTCTCTGTCGTAACTGCAAGCACGTCCGCTTCCTCCTCCAACACAAGGCCGCATTTTTCTTCCAGTGTTTCCAGCATACCCTTTACTCTGGTCGCATGCGCCACATATCCGCTGGAGGCAGCTCCCGTCATGATCACAAATGACCGAGCGTCTTTCTCTATAAAGAACTCAGCCATGTCACAGCCGACCTCATACAGAGAATCCGGATTCGGTCCGATGGAGCCAAGGAACCATGGATTGCCCTTTACCGCTTCATATACCTCGTCGCTAATGGCGGTGGAACCCAGAATATAGTACATCTCATTTTCTTCACATAGCTTGACTGTATCAGCCAGCTCATATCCGCAGAAGGAAATCACGCCCTTTGCGCCCACTTCCTTCAGGGCTTCAATAAACGCCTGTTCCTGCTCTGCTGTCTCGATCGCATTTGAAAAATAGAACTGCACCGGAAAACCAGCCTCAATATAATCACGGTAATAATTCATAAACATCATCATTTCCTGGCTGTCCTGGCTGTAAACTGCAACACCGATCTTATAGTTTTCACTACCGTCCTGATTTTCCTCCGCCTGCACAGTGAGACCTGCAAACAGAACCATGAGAAAAACAAGACCAATCCACATGTTTCTTTTCTTATTCATTCTGTTTTGCCTTTCTTATTTTTTATCCGTTACATAGTGGCACGCCACCTCATGTCCCGGCTCTACCTCTTTGAGCACCGGCTTCACGGTCTTACACTTTTCGCTGCAGTGCTCGCAGCGGTTCTGGAACGGACAGCCCTTCGGTACATCCAGCGGACTGGGGGCTTCGCTCTCAATGCTTTCGATTTTCTCATTCGGATCCATATGGATCGAGAACTGTGCGCCCAGCAGCGCCTGGGTATAGGGATGCAGCGCCTTGTCCGATACATCCGCTCCCGGAATCGTCTCTACGATATGTCCGAGATACATGACCGCGATCTGATGCGCAAAGGACTGAATCAGCGCAAGATCATGACAGATAAAAATCATACTGATCTGCTTTTCCTCCTGCAGACGTACCAGAAGCTCAATAACGGTCTTCTGGATCGACACATCCAGCGCCGAGGTCGCCTCATCGCACACAAGAATTTCCGGTTCCAGTGAGAGCGCCCGGGCAATACTGACTCTCTGTCTCTGTCCGCCGCTCATATTATGCGGATAGCGATACATAAAGTCGGCCGGAAGCTCTACCATCTCCAGAAGCTCCTTTGCCTTTGCTTCCTTCTCACTCTTTTTGAGCCTTCCATAGTTCATCAGCGGCTCCGTGAGAATATCAATGATTCTCATTTTCGGGTTAAAGGATGCAAGCGGATCCTGAAAGACCATCTGCATATTCTGACGGTTTTCCCAGATCTCCTTTTTCGTCATCGCGACGATATTTTTATCCCGGTACAGAATCTCTCCGCTAGTGGGCTTATCCATGGATATTACCATACGGACAAAGGTAGATTTGCCGCAGCCGCTCTCCCCGACGATTCCCAGCGTTTTTCCCTTGTAAACACTGAGATTGACGTCATTACACGCTGTCAGCGTCCGTCCCCCGGATGCAGGGAACTGTTTTACGATATGATTTGCCTGAAGTACAAGCTCAGATTCATGAAACAAAACGTTCTCCCCCCATTTCCGGGACTGCTGCCAGCAGTCTCTTTGTATAATCATTTGTCGGATGGTTCATTACTTCATCCCTTGTTCCCCGGTCTACCACCTTACCGTACTGCATAACGATAAGCTGATCTGCCATGTACGCAGCTACGCCCAGGTTATGGGTAACAATGATAATACCGGTATCAAAATTGTCCCTTAATTCCATCATCTGCCGCACGATCTGAGCCTGTGTCGTCACATCCAGCGCACTGGTTGGTTCATCAGCCAGCAGAAGCTCCGGATTGAAGGTCATTGCCATGGCAATGCCGACTCTCTGGCGCATACCGCCGGAAAGCTGATGCGGAAAACTCTTCATGATATTCTCTGCATCCGGCAGACGCATTTTTTCCAGCATCGAAACGCCCAGCGCCCATGCCTCCTGTGACGATTTATTGCTGTGCGTGCAGATATATTCCACATACTGGCTGCCGATCCTGCGAATCGGATTCAAAGTACCTCCGCAATCCTGGAAAATCATGGACATTTTCGTTCCGCGCAGTTTTCTCCATTCATCTCTTGAATTGTTCAGCAGGGACTGTCCGTGAAACAGGATGTCGCCGGAGGTTACCCGGCCGCTTCCTGCCAGCGCGCCCAGCACCGCACGGATAACAGTAGTCTTACCGCTTCCGCTCTCGCCTACCACGCTGATAATCTCTCCCTTTTTCATAGAGAGATTAAAATGCTCAATAGTCGGAGCCTGCTTCCCGTACTGAACTGCCAAATCTTTTATTTCCAGCATTTTTCTGCTCCTTTTGCTATTTGAGTGCTTTTACTCTGCCAGCTTGATATCCTTTGTCAACCAGTAGTAATCCATGGGATACATGTTGACGCCTGTTACACGGGTGTTGTTGAACAGATAGGTCGTCTCATAGCCGAAGAATACGGTTGCCGCATCATCCATGATATGCTGCTGAATCTGGATAATAAGGTCTCTTCTTGCATCTTCATCAAAGGTTGCGGCCAGCTCATCCAGAAGAGCATCTACCTCCGGATTGTTATAGCCCGCTGTATTGTTTGCCGATGTACTGTACCAGTTCTCACGCAGATAATTTTCCGGATCTCCCGTATTTGCTACCAAAACATTCCAGATCAGCAAATCGTACTGTCCGGAATCTCTCTTGTCCAGCAGGGTCTCGTAGCTGACTGTTTCCAGATTTACGTTGATGCCTATGTCCTTCAGATTGGATTGTGCTGCCTGTGCGTAAACGCCCAGCTCGGCACGGCTGGTATAAATAACAAAGTTCAGGGTCAGAGCATCTCCGTCCGGAGTCTCTACAAATCCGTCGCCGTCATTATCCACATAACCGGCTTCCGCAAGGATAGCCTTTGCGCCTTCCGGATCATATGCATTCTCATCGTTCAGCTCATCAAAGCCAAAGTCCAGGGTCGGCGGTACCGGAGCCTTTCCTGCCGTTGCGCCGCCTTCCAAAAGCACATCACAGTATGTCTGCTTATCAAGACCGCGAAGCAGTGCCTGACGCAGCGCCAGGTCGCCAAGGGCGCCATTCTGGTTCATAAATGCGTAAGTGGAACGCAGGGACTGAAGCTCCTGGATCTCATAGTTCGGATTTCCTTCGAACTCGATCAGGTTTTCTGTCTTCAGATTGTAGGCAATGTCAATCTCACCAGTCTGCAGCGCCATGGAGCGTGTCGTCTGGTCATCCACGCACTTCAGAGTAACGCGGTCCAGCGGCACTTCGCCATCCCAGTAATACTCATTTTTTACAACGACGCAGGAATCTGTCGGGCTGAAGGATTCTACCGCATACGGTCCTGTACAGATCGGTCCCTCCATCTCCCAGTTTGAATCGTCTACATTTGTATCTACGATCAGGAACAGCGGATCTGCCAGGCTCCCTGCCATATTCGCATTTGCACGGTTCAGATGGAAGATCAGTTTCTGGCCGTCAATTTCCATGCTCTCCAAATCGAAGAACTCCGGTACACGGTCGCTCTTGTCGCACACGCGCTGAATAGAAGCCATCACAAGCTCCGGTGTCATGTCGTCGCCGTTGGAGAATTTTACTCCCTCCCGGATCGTAAAGGTCCAGGTCAGGCCGTCCTCGCTATTCTCCCAGCTTTCAGCCAGACATGGAACGATCTCGCCGTTTTGATCAAATTTTGTCAGGCACTCACCGATTGCATAACGGGATACTACCCAGCTAAAATACTGTGTCGTCGGCTCCAGCGTATCTGCAAAACTTGTTACACCTATCGTAATCTCCCCTGCTGCTGCGGCAGGCATCGCCGGGATCAGAGCCATTGTCATCGCTCCTGCAAGAACCATTCCCAGCGCCTTCTTTAAAAATCTGTTTTTCATAACAGCTCTCCTTTTCTCTTGTCTGTATGCAAAAGCAGCCTCAAATTTCTGCTCTGCATCAGTTATGTTTACTCTTGTCTCGGGTCCAGTACATCTCTGATGCTGTCACCGAGCATGTTAAATACGATTACTACAATAACGATGGCAATACCGGGATAGATCATCAGCCACGGCGCTTTTGCCATATAGGTTCTTCCCTCGTTGAGCATCAATCCCCACTCCGGCGTAGGTGCAGTGGCGCCAAAGCCCAGGAAGGACAAAGAGGCGAGTTCCAGCATCATCGTACCGATGTCTGCCGCCGCGGTAACCACCATCTGGGTGACCATATTCGGAAGAACATGTCTTACCAGGATTTTACCTGTCTTTGTCCCGTTTACTACTGCGGCTTCTATGTACAGGCTTTTCTTTACCTTCAGCACCATGCTTCGGGACAAACGGGCGTATTTCGTCCAGCTCACCGCAGAAATCGCAATCACTGCATTTGTAAGGTTTGGTCCCAGCATACCCGCAATGGCGATAGCCAGTACAAGTCCAGGAAAAGAAATCATCATATCTGCAACCCGCATGATAATCTCATCCACAATGCCGCCGAAATAGCCGGCCAAAACGCCCAGGGTGGTTCCCAGTACAAAGATAACCGCCACCAGCACCAGCGTCATAACCATGGAGGTTCTTGTACCGAAAATAACTCTGGAAAGAATATCTCTGCCAAGCTTATCTGTACCGCAGGGGTATTCCGCGCAGGGTGCCTTCAGGGAATCCAGCATTACCGCCTCCAGCGGGTCCTTCGGCGCGATCCACGGGGCAAAAATCGCCACGCATACCACGGCCAGCGCCAGAATCAGGAAGAGGGTAAACTGCTTGTGTTCCCCGAAAAATTTTAATTTCTTTTTCAATTTACCTTGCCTCCTTTAATCTCGGGTCTAAGAAGTTGTAGGACAGGTCCACCAACAGGTTAATACACATGTAGAGAATTGCGATCCACAGTACATACCCCTGCACCAGCGGATAATCACGGCAGGAAATCGCCTTGACTGCCATGCTTCCCATACCCGGCCAGTTGTAAATAATCTCCACAACCGCGGTACCTCCCAGCAGACTTCCCAGGGACAGTCCCAGCAGTGTTACCAGCGGGAGCATGACATTCGGAAGCACATGCTTCCACAGGATTGCCTTCTCCGTAATACCCCTCATCCTCGCTCCTGTTACATAGTCCTGATGCAGCTCCTCCAGCACAGCGCTGCGTACCTGTCTTGTGTACTTTGCCGACATTGCAAGTGCCAGCGTGACGGATGGAAGAATCATCGCCTTCAGATCTGTACTGCCTCCGGCAACATTCACCCAACGAAGCTGCACGCCGAAAATACTGAGCAGGATCAGTCCCAGCCAGAAGCTCGGCACAGATACGCCGATGAAGGTTATCCCCCGGACAAGATAATCCGGCCATTTGTTCTGATACACTGCGGCAGCAATTCCCATAGGCACAGACAGCAGGATCATGATCACCAGAGCCAGCAGCGACATCTGCAGCGTCGGCCAGAAGCTGCTGGTGAGCTTCTGTACCACCGGAACCTTAAAGGAATAGGATGTCCCCATATCTCCGGTCACGACACCCTTCAGCCAGGAACCGTACTGCACCAGAAACGGCCGGTCCAGTCCCAGTTCGTGCCGGGTCTGCTCCAACAGCTCCGGTGTCGGCAGGTTACCGCACTCGGTCAGCATGATCTCTGCCGGGTCGCCCGGTGATAAATACGTCAGCGCAAAGGTGAAAAAGCTGATACCAAACAATACGATCAGTATCTGGACGAATCTCCTTCCAATTTGCTTTTTAGACACTTTGTTCTCTCCTTCCCACATTTTTCTGATTCATCGCCAAACCCAAACAGCCGCAGACCCATTCACATGGTTCTACGGCTGCCGTGACTTCCGGGTCATGACAAATGTCTTTTTCCGGACTATATTTGTGCAGACAAAAGTCGCCGCTGCCTTCTTCGCAGCGGTAACAAAAAGCGCCCGTATCATACACATACGGACGCAAAATTACACAACAATAATAGCTGCTTCCTATCTACCGTAAGAATCATACTGAATCATTCACAAGCAGTTCTCCTGACTTAAGTTCATCATTTCACAGCGCCTTCCCAGGCTTACTTTGCAACAAAGCCCAGTGACATAATTGCCATAAAACTCCCTAATACAGTGACGGGATCGTACCGGACTCACACCGGTTTCTCTATTAATCCTTTCGGAACTTGCGAAGGCTGGTTCAAAACCAACAAATGTTATTTTATTTACGATTTTACTATACCCCTATTTCCTGTAAATGTCCAGCATTTTCAAAATATATTTATATGCCAATTTGGAATATCTAAATTGAACATAAAAAACGGCTTCCCGGAAGGAAGCCGCCTGAATTTTTTATTTTGCATTTTTATTTCGCATTTTCTGCTCTCTTTGCATTCATCTCCCGGATCTTTGCATTTCTGCTGATTCTTGCCTGGAGCATATTGATCAGCATGATGACCAGAAGCATCATACCCCAGATCAGCTTCTTGGAATACGGTGAGAACTGCCAGAGTGTGAAGGCCGTCTGCATCAGCTGCATACAGAAGGTGGCGATAAATACGCCGTAAAGTCTTCCCTTTCCTCCCGAGGGGCTGATACCTCCGAGAACGGAGATCATGATAACCTGCAGCTGGTAGCTGTCGCCGTATCCACAGCGGGCAGAATTGGATCTCGCCATAATCATCAGAGAAGCGATTCCGGCCATGAGGCCTGAGATCGTGTAAATCTTCATGATCGTTTTTTCATTGTCAATTCCGGCGAACCGGGAAGCCGTGTGATTTTCTCCGAGATAATGAATCTCCTGTCCGAGCTTCGTGCGGTCCAGAGCCAGAATCAGCACAATAAAGACGATCACCGCCGTGATAAACACGATAGGGACCCCCGCAATGGAGCCGGAACCGAATTTCAGGAACGGCGCAGGGTAATTTCCGATACTGTTTCCGCCGGTGATTCCCATTGCAAGTCCTGAAAACAGCGTCATGGTGGACAGCGTTGCAACGATGGGTGAAACGGAAAACTTGGAGATAATAAATCCATTGATAAATCCGCAGAGAGATCCGACAACAACCGCCACCAGGACTGTCACCAGGATCGTAACGGTATTGCCGGCCTTTTCAACGTCAAAGAATTTGCCGGTCAGTACCATAGCCGCCAAAAGGCTGGATAAATTTGCGTTTGCCACGATGGACAGGTCAATGCCGCCCTGGAGCATGCAAAGCGCCATTCCGAATGCCAGCACCGCCACCTCCGACAGCTGGAACGCCATACTGGAAAGTGTCTGTCCATTGAACATACTTGTACCGAAGCAAGCCAGCATCATGACACAGATTCCCAGGAAAAAAATGAACAAAATCGCCATTGAGATATCCCTGCTAAGATATTCTTTTAACTTCTTCATATTCTTTTCCTCCTGTACTATTCTGTATAAATAAAGTTCTTACGATTTTTTACTCTGTTCTGGTAGGACGTGGAAATAATACTGATCAGCAGAACAATTCCCATGAAGAAATCCTGCCAGGATGCAGACAGTCCCAGATATACCAGCGTCTGATTGAACAGAAAGTACAGAATGACTCCCAGCAACGTGCCGAAGATCTTTCCATACCCACCGCTGGGCTTCGCGCCGCCGATTACCACACAGGCAATTACGGACATCTCCGTACCCACCAGGGACACCGGATTTACGGAATTTGTACCTGCAATATAGATGATTCCCATGATACCGCCTAAAAAGCCTGCATAGCCATAAACAAAGTACCGCAGAAGATTCACCCGGAAGCCCGCTCTTCTTGCCGCCTCATTGTTGCAGCCCATGGCAA
This sequence comes from Lachnospiraceae bacterium, assembly GCA_030524705.1. GTDB lineage: Bacteria > Bacillota > Clostridia > Lachnospirales > Lachnospiraceae > Choladousia. The sequence goes on from JAUNGD010000006.1 coordinate 12,730, forward strand.
AAATTCCCTTTCCGATCAGGGTTTTATGCAGAATGAAATACGTCAGCAGCACACAAAGAACCACCGGTATAATAAATACAGACAGGCCGATGGTACCGCCGTACTGATTCACGGTGGTGAAGACCTTCGCTGAGCTGAGCATGCGGAACTGTGCCGGAAGCGCGCTGGCTCCCACGTTCTTGGTGCCTATCGTGATCGTCATGATTCCGAAAAATACGCTGGCAGTTGCCAGGGTAATAATAAAGGGCTCCAGCTTCAGCAGATTGATCAGGGCTGCGTTCACCAGTCCAAGCAGAATGCCGATTGCGATAGAAATCAAAAAGGTAAGGAACAGGCTTTCGATATTACATGCCATACAGATTCTCAGAGACGCATAGCCTCCGAAAATTGCGACTGCCGGAAATGATACGTCGATACCTCCGGAAATCATAACCACGAGTACGCCCATGGCCAGAATCGTAGTACCTGCCGCCGAACGCACCATATTGAACAGTGTCGTCAAGCTTAAAAATGCAGGATTTCTCATTGCAACTATCACGCAGTACACCACAATAATCACCATCAGAAAGCGCTGCGTTTTATCAATCTTTTTTAATGCTTTCATTTTCCGCGCCCCCCTAGCCGTTTTTCCTGCCGGATTCTACCAGCTGATTGATCTTTTCCCGGATGTCCGGTGCCATCATTTCTTCTTCCGAATATTCCTTGACAACCTCGCCGTCAAACATGACTATCACGCGGTTGCAGTTGCTTACGATTTCCTCCACCTCATCGGAAATGATGATCACTCCGATTCCATCCCGGGCAAATTTCTGGATGTATTCATAGATTTCGGATTTGGAGCCAATGTCGATTCCCACCGTAGGCGTATCCAGTATAAACAGCTTCGGATGAGACGCTGCCCATCTTGCGATCAGCGCCTTCTGCTGATTTCCTCCTGAAAGCGTATTGATCACTGTATCCTCGTTATAAACCTTGATCCGGAATTGGTCGATGGCATCCTTTGCCAGCTTCCTGGATTTATCGGTATCTATATTTCCCAGGAACCCCGTCAGACGCTTCAGAATAGCCGCCGCCACATTTTCCCGGATGCTTTTAGACAGGAATAAGCCCTGAACCGCTCTTTCCTCCGGGACAAGCCCTATACCCAGATCAATGGCATCCTGGGGACTGTTGATTGCCGCCTTTTGGCCCTCAATATAGATCTCGCCGCTGTCCGGCTTATTCAGTCCAAATAAGGACAATGCCAGCTCCGTCCTTCCTGCTCCGAGAAGTCCTGTCAGGCCGAGAATATCGCCTTTGCGGACGTCAAGACTGACATCCTTATAATTTCCTGTTTTTGTCAGATTCTTTACCTCCAGCAATTTCGAATCGTCTGTATTCTGCCGTTTATACTGCTGATAGACGACTTCTCTTCCGGTCATATAATAAGCCAGCTTCTGGGCATCCATCTCAGAAGCCTCAAAATCTCCGATCTTATGTCCGTCCCGGATAACCGTGATACTATCTGCGATCCGCATAACCTCATCAAGCTTATGGCTGATAAATACGACGGCAATTCCTCTCGCCTTCAGCCCAAGTACGATTTCCAGCAGACGGTCTACTTCATTTTTCGTCAGTGCCGTTGTGGGTTCATCCATAAACAACAATTTTGCATCCAGAGCCAATGCTCTGCAAATTGCGATCAGCTGCCGGTTTGCAATAGACAGCTCCTGTATTCCTGCGTCCAGCGGAATGTCCACACCAATCAGGTGCAGAGTGTCCTCCGCGATTTTCCGTATTTCTTTTTTGTTGGTCAGAGGCTTTCCTTCCTTGATCAGCTTGTTCATTGCGATGTTGTCTGCAACGGACATCTCATGAAAGAGGGACAAGTCCTGAAAAATTACCTGAATTCCTTCATCAATCGCCTGTTTTGTAGAATGCTTTGTGCAATCTTTTCCATTAATCTGTATTGTTCCGGAAGTACATTCTTCCACTCCTGCAATTATTTTGACAAAAGTAGATTTTCCGCAGCCATTCTCTCCTGCCAGACACTTAATCTCCCCTTCTTTGATGGTAATGCTCACATCATCCAGCGCCTGGACCCCTACATAACTTTTACAGATGTGTTCTGCTACAACTATATTTTTTGCATTTGTCATAGAACATTGCCTCCAGCTGTTTTTAAAAGACGTGCGGACGCAGTCACGCCCGCACGTCTTACGTATGTCACTGATACGTTTTTTCTGTTTTAGAACGGATAATCATCTACGTTTTCTGCTGTAAATACCAGCGGTGCATTTCCGCTTACAAGGTTGCCGTCAACTGTGATTGTCTCATAACCCTCTTTTGTGAAGGAAGACTCATTTGTGATCTCCTCGCCCTTCAGAAGGCTGTAAGCGATCTCGCATGCTGTATAGCCTGCGTCTGCCGGTCTCCAGCAAAGGCCTCTGTACTGTGTGCCGTCCTTGATGTATTCGCCGCCCTGGGACGGAGTTGCAAGTCCAACAAGTTTGATGTCTGTACGTCCCTGCTCTTCCAGTGCAAGCGCCATACCGTTGGAGGATGCTGCACAGTCTACCAGACCCTTCAGCTCAGGATATGCTGCGATTGCCTGAACTGCCAGATCGTATGCGGTCTGCTCGTTGTTGTCATCCTCGCCCGGGATGCCGTCCGGGTTAACAAGCTCCATATCCGGGTAATTCTCTTCCAGATAGCTTACCATGGAATTGAACCACTGCATATGTGTTGTCATTCCAAGGCCGCCCACTGCTGCGTAGTACTGGCCTTCGCCGCCCATAGCCTCAGCGAGGTACTGTCCGTATAACGTTCCGAAATAGTCATTGTCAAATGCTTCCAGATCGTAATCTACATAGTCAAGAATATCGGATGCCTCGTGTGTTACCACAACGATGCCCTTATCTCTTGCCTTCTGAAGTGTCTCGGCAACTGCCTGTGCGTCTACCGGAACGCAGCAGATTGCGTCTACACCCTGAGCGATCAAATCCTCCAGCATAGCGTTCTGCTTTGCTGCGTCTGATCCTTCCGGGTTGATTTCATACGCATACACGTCGTCATGATCTGCATTAAACTCATCCACACCTGTACGCATATCGTCGAACCACGCGATACCCTCTGTCTTTGCACACAGAGCAATCGTATACTCCGCATCCTCAGCTGCCGCTGCAGGAACTACTGCCGACATTGCCGTTGCTGCCGCGATCAATAAAGCCATTCTTTTTTTCATTTTGTTTCCTCCCATAAAGTAATATTATATAAACACCCCATCGTGTTCATACCATCATTCAACGTTCCGGTGCCGCTTTGACATCTTTTCAAAGGTCAGCTCCGGCGTCTCCTCCACCAGTGTCATGACAATTATGTCAAAAACCATCAGCAGACACTGTTCAAACAGATTGCCCATGGGCTGGAAGGACGGAACCACCTTGTCCGTACCTCTGTAAACGGCAGCCGGGACAAAAAAGACTGCATCCGCCACCTCTCTCGCCGTCTTTCCGCTGGGGGAGCCCGTCACCACATAGACAAATCCTCCTGCCTCCTTGGCTCTTCTGCAGACGTAATCAATATGTCCGATCTGCCCGTCCCCTAATGTGGCGATCAGCAGGTCTCCTTCTCCAATGGCAGGCGTCGTATCATCCCAGATCCAGTGTACCTCCTTGCCCATATGCATCAGCCGCATCGCAAAGGCCCGGGTCATCATTCCCTCCCGTCCTACGCCGATACAAAATATGCGGTCCGACTTTTTGATCTGCTCCATGAACTTCTCCATGCTGCTCTCATCCAGGGCCTCAAAAACCTGTTCATACTCCTTCAGCATAGCCTGGTATTTTTCTTTATAGCTCACGAACGATTCCTCCTTTTTGCGAAATACCCCGGCGGCCTTCCCGCCCGGCATTTCTGTCTTGTTATTCCTCAGAACATGTAGTCCTCAATATTTTCCACCGTATACTCCAGCGGCGCGTTTCCATAGGCAATACCGTCCTTCACCTGCACAGATTCATAGCCTGTGACCCGGAAATCCGTCCCGTTTTTTACGGTCTGTCCCGACGCCAGCAGATACGCGGCATAGCACGTTGCATATCCCGCATCCGCAGGCCGCCACGCAAGGATGCTGACCAGTGAACCGTTGTACAGGTAATCCTTCGTCTGGGAGGGCACCGCCAGAGAAACTACCTTTACCTTCTCCGCAAGTCCCATATCCTCCAGTGCCTTGCATACGCCCTCTCCATAAGCGGTGCATTCAATGATGCCTTCCACATCTGGATATTTTTTCATCAATTCCTCCGTGACCTGATAGGCGCCCGTCATGGAATTTCCGTCCTCCGCGGGCTCCTCCAGCACGTGGTGCATATTCGGATAATTTTCTTCAATATAGCTGCGGGCCGCCTCGTACCATTCCATATGAGTATCCATGGTCCTGCTGCCGACTATGATCGCATAATCTCCCGTCCCATTTACCGCCTCCGCAATATTCTGGCCAAACAGCTCTCCGAAGCTCTCATTTACAAAGGCCTCCACATCCAGATCCACCTTATCTGCGATGCTCGGCGCCTCATGGGTCACCACAGCAATTCCGGCGTCTCTGGCCCGCCCGATGGCATCCAGAAGCCCCACCGGATCGTTGGGAACAACACAGATCGCATCCACGCCCTGCTCCACCAGAGAATCCATAATCGCAGCCTGTCCCGCGGCGTCCGTGGTCTCGGGATACTGCATGGACACATTCAGCCCCGTATCCCGCTTCAGCTGCTCCACTCCGGTGGCCATATCATCGAACCAGGGATCACTCTGTTTTGCAATCATGACCACCTGATAATCCGCCGGGTCGGCAGTCGCCGCTGCCGTTATTCCACTGACAAACAGGCACGCGCATTCCAGCAGCCCGATCATTATAACGCTTTTTATAAATGCTTTTTGATTTTGCATTTTCACAACTGCCTCCCGGTTCCCCGTGCCGTTTTGGGATCCTCCGCTATCTTTCCTGAAAATATTATAGTTCTCCTCTGTTTTATTGAACATCAAAATAACCGACATAATTTTTCAAAAAACCGATTTTTTCATCTTCCTTCCAATTATTTTCTGCCATATGTGCTACACTGTCTTCTGACAGAAACAGACGGCCTGCGGTCTATCATATAAATTAGGGAGTATATCAGTATGAAAGAAATGAAAGAAAAAATGATTTCCAGAATCAGCAATTATTCCCTGCGAAAAAAGATTACGGCAATCGCAGTTTTTTCCAGTTCTCTGATCGCTATTGTCTCCATCGCATGCATTGTCATGACAGTAGGATCCGGAAATGCGCTGATCTATCGGGCACTTGCCGGTTCCCTCAGCTATACGGCCTCTGATATATCATCGAAAATATCCAGCATCGAGTCCATGACGAATTTGATTATATCAAACAGTGACGTGCGCCAGAACCTGATCATTCTTTTAGATGAGGATTATGAAATTAAAAAGAAAAACGCCAAAAGTACGCTGGAGCGTCTGCTGACCTCCTATCAGCAAACGTATAAAAACCAGAATATTTCTTATATCAGTATTTATTCCAACGACATCAATGTAACCAGCTACGAGCCCGCCGCCTCCTCCACCCCGGAGCATATTCATACCAGGGTGATCGCCGAGACGAAGTCAAATTCCGGTTATCCTGTCTGGGATACCAGCTTTTGCAATACCCACGGACTTTTTCTCGGCCGTGAATCACGGCAGGTAAAGCACCTGTCGTACCGTACCCTCGGAACGGTGGTGGTATCCGTTGACCTTCAGAACCTGATCGACACCAGCACGGAATCCGTCATCCTTTCAGACGACATCCAATACATTCTGATGGATCAGGATGGAAAAGTGTTCTATCATCCAGAGGCCTTTTCCCTAAAACAGGCCACCGAGATTTCCCGCCAGATCACCTCAGACTATCAGGTGCTGGATGTGGATTCCACCTCATATTTCGCGGTGAAGGGGAACCTGTCCGCAAATGACTGGCAGTATATTTGCCTGTTTCCCTACAAGGAAATGGCGGCCGCCATCCACACCACGGAGCTCGTTGTATGTATGCTGATCGTTGTCACCATGGCCCTGGTCCTTCTGGTCACCCGTTATCTGACTAAGCTTATCGTATCGGATATTTCCATGCTGGTACAGAAAATGACTGCATTTTCCAACAGCGACGCCATGGATTTTGAAATATGCACTGCATCCCAGGAACGCACCGACGAGATCGGCATGCTGCACACCTATTTCGACGATATGGTCCGCCAGACGCAAAACCTGATCCAGCAGAATTATATCAGCGAAATTTTATCAAAGGAGGCCCAGCTAAAGGCACTGGAAAACCAGATCAATCCTCATTTTCTTTATAATACGCTGGAGTCTGTGAACTGGCGCGCCAAGGCCATCGGCGAAACCGAAATCTCCGCTATGGTAGAGGCCCTGGGAAGTCTTCTTCGGGAGACCATCAGCGCCAAAGAAAAAATGTATTCTCTGCGCCATGAATTGAAAATCGTCGTCGATTACATGACCATCCAGAAAATACGGTACGGCAACCGGCTGCAGTATCATGAAAATGTTCCTGAAAGCCTGATGGAGCTGCAGCTGCCGCCTCTGACGATACAGCCGCTGGTGGAAAACGCCATCTATTATGCGCTGGAGGAGGTTATCGGAACGTGCCACATTGAAGTGACCGGAAGGGAAACGGAGAACCGTTGTATCATATCAATAAGAAACGACGGCTCTCAATTTGAAGATCATATTCTGGAAAAGCTGCAGGACGGAACGGCTTTGGTACACGGCTTTGGAATTGGGATTTTGAATATCCACAAACGAATTCAGATTGTTTACGGCCCTGAATACGGGCTGGAGCTCTGCAACGAAGATGAAGATACCGCAGTAGTAAATATTTATCTGCCTGGAGGAAATTATGATAAAACTGCTAATTGTTGACGATGAACGGATTATCCGCGAGACCATCGCGTCCCTGATCGACTGGAACGCCCTGGGAATGACGGTGATCGGCACCGCCGAAAACGGAATTGAAGCTTACAACATGATTCTTGACGAGTACCCGGAAATTATTCTTACGGACATTAAAATGCCCGGCTTCAGCGGCCTTGACCTGATCCAGCGTATCAAGGAAATCTCTCCTGAAACCCAGTTTGTGATCCTGTCCGGCTACGGCGAGTTTGAATATGCCCAGCGGGCCATGCAGTACGGAGTCAAGCATTATCTTTTAAAGCCCTGCAACGAGGAGCAGATCATCGCCAGCCTGACCTCGGCAAAGACCGACTACCTGAAGGCCGCCGCTGCAAAGGATCCCACTGCAAACAGCTCTGCGCTTATGAAGCAGATGATCATGAAAAATATTCTTGCCTCTGCGCTGCAGGAGCCGCTTCCCGCAACCGAAGCCATACTGCCTCCCTACGAAAATTACATAAGCATCACCCAGACCAGCTACACGCTTTTTTACGTTTATTATATTGAAAATGAGAATTTTCTTTTTGTATATGAAGAATTAAAAAAGAGGACAGAGCGCGCCTTATCAGATGATTTTCCGCTGTATGCCTTTTACGTAAAAGGTACTTTTATTTTTTTCTATCCCTCAGACGATTCCCTGTCCTCTTCGGTGCAGGATTTTCTGATAGGTCTGAAGGAGCTTCCCATCGGCAGGCTTTCGGAATACCGGAAGGTAAGCTTTGACAATCTTCCCCTGCTGATTTCCGAGCTGACCCGGCATATCCGGCATTATGAGAGCATTTACCAGATGGACGGCCACGCCGTACTGCCGATTTATAATCACAACAGCGTAATAAAAGAAATGTATCAGGCCATGGAGCAGGCCTTCTCTGTGGAGGGCGAAGGTACTGAGGAGGCTTTAAGCAATCTGTTTCGGTTAATTGACGATATTTCTGATCTGTATCTGCTAAAGCAGCAGGCCTCCTCCCTGGTGATCCAGGCCGTATCGAAGCAGGCCTCCCCGGATATGAGCGACGCAATGCAATATCTGGTAAACGTACATCAGCTGCAGAGCTGTGATTCGGTGCGGCTGTCGCTGCGGGCAAAGCTTACCGAGTATTTCAACAGCTACCATGCCTCCCTTTCGCCCTCCAGCCTCAGTCAGCGGATCATCACCTACACGGAGCAGAATCTGGAAAAGCCGGGGCTGTCTCTGAAATGGCTGGCAGAAAATTATCTGTTCATGAATGTCGATTATATCAGCAAGCGCTTTGCAAAGGAAACTGGCCTGAAGTTCTCTAAATACCTGAACGACCTGCGTATTCAGAAGGCAAAATACTATATGGAAGCAGGAAGCTACACGATCCATGAAATCGCAGAGCTGGTGGGCTGCGGGCAAAATCCGCAGTATTTCAGCCAGATCTTCAAAAAAAATACCGGGCTCTCCCCCAGTCAGTACCTGTCTGCACTGCATGAGCCTGACGATGGGGAAGACTGCACAGAGGACTCGCCGTAATGCGGCCCTTGCCGCTTTTGGCTCCTGCTTTTGGGATTCTGCTTCTGTCTCTGTGTTAGCCCGGTCTTTGCTTTATTTATCTGCTTCGTAGAAGATGCCCCAGCCCTTTCGGGTCTCCTCGATCAGCGCCGTGATCCTTCTGGACTCTTCATGGGTAAAATGAGCGCACTCCTTTTCCCCTGCCGCAAGGCATTTCTGTACCTCCTGGATTTCGTACTGGAAGCCTGTGGCGGGATAAAGCTCCTCCGCCTCTTCCTTTGTCCCGTCGTTCAGCAGCAGCGTAGCCGTGGTGGGATGCCAGAACTCCGGCCCGATCTGGATGCGGCCCTTCTCTCCCACAATCTCCGTCACCGGGGTGCTGATCTGGTTGAAGGCCCCGCTTAAAAACGCGGCCTCGCCGTTTTCATACGTAAGCATCAGATGGCAGCTCTCGTCCACCTCGCCGTTGGACTGCATCGTTGAGAATACGTCCTTCGGCCCCTGGGGAAATACGAGATACGCCATTGCCAGGGCATAGATTCCCACATCCCGCAGAGAACCGCCCGCATGTTTGATACCGCCCTTCCAGGGCTGCCACTCATCCATGGAGGGTTTGATGTCAAAGGCAGAATGCACCGCCAGAGGCTTTCCGAGCTTTCCCTGCGCGATCCATTTCCGGGCAGTCTTCACCGCCGGGAAGCACCGGGTCCACATTCCCTCCATCAAAAACAGATCCTTCTCCTGCGCTTTCGCCAGCACAGCCTCCAGCTGCTTCATGTTGTCCACCATGGGCTTCTCGCTGAGCACCGGGACGCCGTGCTCCAGAGCCGTCATGATGTACGAGTAATGGCAGTCGTTGGGAATTCCGATATACACGATGTCAATCTCTTCCTTTTCCAGCATCTCCTCAAAATCCGTATAAACCGCCGCCGCACCGTACTTCCCGGCAAATTTCTCCGCGTTCTCCTGCGTCCTGGAAACCACGGCCTGCAGCACCGCGTCCTCCACCACCTGCATGCCGGATGCAAATTCATTTGTGATATACCCGGTGCCGACAATCGCCCATTTTGTTACGCTCATAATGTATCCTCCTTCCAAAATACAAGCTCAAATTATTTTTCTTATTTTACCCTTCAGCTTTATTCATCCTTCTGAATTCCGGCTGCAAATACTGCCTCATCCTTTTTCTCATAGACAGATTATAGCATGCTTCCCATGGACCGACAATTCCTTTATATAAGTCCAGTCTCAAAGTAGAGACAGACGGGCTGCCGGCAGACCATCTGTCTATGCTTTTGAGACGACAACACGTATGAGGAAGCAGGTATGAAAGTGTTTGGAAACTCCGCAGCGATCCCCGCACAAACATTTCGCAGACAACTCTAATCCCTCCCTTGACGTTTTCTGTAAAAAAAGAATATAATGTCTGTGGCTTTAATAAAAATATGCAGAAAGAAAGTTGAGGTGTTTTTATGAAATTCATATATCCTGCAATCATCAAGAAGACGGACTCCGGCAGCTTCCGGGCCACCTTCCCGGACCTTGCCTGCTGCACGGCAGAGGGAGACACCGTGGAAGAGACCGTAGACCGTGCAAACGAAGCCGCTTACGACTGGATTTATCTTGAATTATCAGAGGAAGGCGGACATCTGCCCCCGGTCACAGACATCCATGATTTAAACACAGAGGAGGGAGACATCGTCCGAAACATCTGCGTAAATGTTCGCCTTACAGATGGCTGGGACGAATAGCTTATGGTTCATACTATATTAAAAGAGGTCAAAGAGTACAAGCGTGCATCTTTGGTCACTCCGGCATTTATGGTACTGGAGGTGCTGATGGAAACGCTGATTCCTTTTTTGATGGCATCCATCATTGATCACGGCGTCAACGCCGGTGATATCGGCCATATTTACCGGACGGGCGGATTGATGATCGTGGCAGCCTCCATCGGTCTTTTTTCTGGAATGGCCGGCGGCCGGTTCGGTGCAAAGGCATCCGCCGGTCTGGCCAAAAATCTCCGGGAGACCACCTTCAACCACATTCAGACATTTTCTTTTTCAAATATTGACAAATTCAGCACCGCCGGTCTGGTGACTCGTCTGACCACAGATATTACAAACATCCAAAATGCTTACCAGATGGTACTCCGCATGGCAATGCGGGCTCCGTCCACGATGATCTGCGCGCTGGTCATGGCGTTTACCATCAACGCGCGGCTGGCCAGCATTTATCTCGCGGCGGTTCTGTTTCTCGGCGTGATCCTCTTTTTCATTCTCCGCCACGCCACCCGGTATTTCCGCATGGCGTTTCCAAAGTATGACGAGCTGAACGCTTCCATTCAGGAAAATGTCTCCGCCATCCGGGTGGTCAAAGCCTACGTCCGGGAGGATCATGAAACGGACAAATTCAAAAAAGCCAGTGAAAACATTTACCGGATCTTTATAAGGGCAGAACGCAACGTCATTGTCAACGCGCCTCTGATGCAGTTTACCGTCTATACCTGCATCATCCTGATCAGCTGGATCGGCGCAAAAATGATTGTCTCCTCTTCGCTCACCACCGGAGAGCTGATGAGCCTTCTGGCCTACTGTATGAATATTCTGATGAGTCTTATGATGCTGTCCATGGTATTCGTTATGATTTCCATGAGCACGGCCAGCATGGAGCGTATCAGCGAGGTGCTGAATGAAGAAAGCGACCTTTCCAATCCTGAGCATCCTGTTATGCAGGTGGAGGACGGAAGCATTTCCTTCCGTCACGTAGATTTTTCCTATAAAAAGGACAGCCGGGAGCCGGTACTAAAGGATATTGACCTGGAAATCCGATCCGGCGAGACCATCGGCATCATCGGCGGCACAGGAAGCGCCAAGACCAGTCTCGTCTCCCTCATCAGCCGCCTGTACGACGCGACGTCGGGAGAGGTCTGTGTGGGCGGCCGGAATGTAAAGGATTACGATATGGAGACTCTGCGCAATCAGGTATCCGTGGTGCTGCAAAGCAACGTGCTGTTCTCCGGCACGATCTACGACAATCTTCGCTGGGGTGACAAAAACGCCACTGAGGAGGAATGTCAGGAGGCATGCCGCCTGGCCTGCGCGGATGATTTTATCCGTTCCTTCCCCCAGGGCTACAATACCTACATCGAGCAGGGCGGAAGCAATGTATCCGGCGGACAGAAGCAGCGTCTGTGTATCGCCCGGGCACTGCTGAAAAAGCCGAAAATCCTGATTCTCGACGACAGCACCAGCGCCGTGGATACCGCCACCGACGCAAGGATCCGGCGGGCGTTCCGTGAGGGAATTCCCCACACCACAAAGCTGATTATTTCCCAGCGTATTTCCAGCATCCAGGATGCCGACCGTATCATCGTGATGGATGAGGGCCGGATCCACGGCTTCGGCACCCATGAGGAGCTGCTGGCCTCGAATGAGATTTACCGTGAGGTATACGAATCCCAGACCAAGGGCGGCGGTGATTTTGATGAAAAGGCAGGTGAATTGTAATGGCCGGTCCAATGAACCGTGTTCCAAGAGGCGTGAAGCCCCAGGTAAAGAATCCCGGAAAGCTGCTTATGCGCCTGATGCGTTACATATTCCGGGATTATAAGGTACACTGTATTTTGGTATTTCTGCTGATTTTTGCAGGAGTCATTGCAAACGTTCAGGGAACGATGTTTACAAAGAATCTGATCGACGATTACATCACACCGTTTCTTTTAAGCGACGCTCCCGACTTTTCCCCATTGGCCCATGCAATTGCCCGGGTAGCAGCCTTCTACGCCATCGGAGTCTGTTCCACCTACACGTACAACCGGATTATGGTCAGCGTGACCCAGGGCGTACTCCGGGATCTGCGGAACGATCTGTTTGCACATATGGAAAGGCTTCCGATCAAATACTTTGACACCCATGCCCACGGCGACATCATGTCTGTATATACCAACGACATTGATACACTGCGGCAGATGATCAGCCAGAGCATTCCCCAGGTCATCAACAGTACCTTTACGATTATCAGCGTCTTCATCAGCATGCTGATCCTGAATATACCGCTCACCCTGGTCACTCTGGTCATGGTCAGCATCATGCTGTTCTGTACGAAACAGGCCACCAAACGAAGCGGCAAATATTTCATGGAGCAGCAGAAAAACCTCGGTGCGGTAAACGGCTATATCGAGGAAATGATGAAGGGACAGAAGGTCGTCAAGGTGTTCTGTCATGAAGAGGAAAACAAAAAGAAATTCAAGGAGCTGAACGACCAGCTCTTTGTCAGCGCGGACCGGGCGCATACCTTTGCCAACCTTCTCGGCCCCATCAACGCACAGCTTGGCAACATCAGCTACGTGGTCTGCGCCATCGTGGGCGGCGTCCTGGCCCTGAATCACGTGGGCGGCTTCACCCTAGGAGGCCTGGCCAGCTTCCTGACCTTCAACAAAAGCTTCAACATGCCGATCAACCAGGTAAGCCAGCAGTTCAACGCCATTATCATGGCAATGGCCGGAGCGGACCGTATCTTCCGGCTGATGGACGAATCCGCGGAGGTCGATAACGGCTATGTAACACTGGTCAATGCCCGGGAGGAAAACGGCGTGCTGACCGAAAGTGAAGAACGTACCGGTCGCTGGGCCTGGAAGCATACGCACCAGGCGGACGGCTCCGTGGACTATAAGGAGCTGACGGGGGACGTGGTATTCGACGGCGTGGATTTCGGCTACACCGACGAAAAGATCGTGCTGCACGACGTAAAGCTGTACGCGACCCCCGGCCAGAAGATTGCTTTCGTGGGCTCCACCGGGGCCGGAAAGACAACGATCACGAACCTGATCAACCGTTTCTATGATATTCAGGACGGCAAGATCCGCTATGACGGCATCAACATCAACAAAATCAAAAAGGACGACTTGCGCCGTTCTCTGGGTATCGTCCTGCAGGACACCCACCTGTTTACGGGTACCGTCAAAGAAAACATACGCTTCGGCAAGCTGGACTCCACCGACGAGGAGGTTATCGCCGCGGCAAAGCTGGCGGGCGCAGACAGCTTTATCCGGCGCCTGCCCCAGGGCTACGACACGATGCTTACCGGGGACGGCGCCAACCTGAGCCAGGGACAGAGACAGCTTCTGGCCATCGCCCGGGCGGCCATCGCGGACCCGCCGGTGCTGATCCTGGACGAAGCCACCAGCTCCATCGACACCAGGACAGAGCGTATCGTACAGGAGGGCATGGACCGTCTGATGAGCGGCCGCACCACCTTTGTCATCGCTCACCGGCTCTCTACCATCCGCAACGCCGACTGTATCATGGTCCTGGAGCAGGGCCGGATCATAGAGCGCGGCACCCATGAACAGCTGCTGGAGGAAAAAGGACGGTATTACCAGTTATATACCGGAAATGCCATCGGTGCTTAACTGCGCGCGCAGGACTGCGGAAGGCTTTTTCTGACCGCAGCGCTGCGCACCCGCATCCGACATTTTCCGTAGTAATAGCAACCAATCACAAAACAACACGAAAAGGAGAAAGACATGGCAAACAGAATGATTTTGAACGAGACTTCCTATCATGGAAAAGGGGCGATCCAGGAAATCGCCGGCGAGGTCACAAAAAGAGGCTTTAAAAAGGCCTTCGTATGCTCCGGTCCGACGATCTACAAGCATGGAGTCACAAAGAAGGTGCTGGATGTACTGGACAGCGTGAACTGCCCGTATGAGGTATTTACGAACCTGAAGGAAAACCCCACCATCGAAAACGTACAGGCCGGAGTCGAGGCATATAAAGCCTCCGGTGCAGATTTCATCGTAGCAGTGGGCGGCGGTTCCCCCATGGATACCTCCAAGGCCATCGGCATTATCATCAACAATCCGGAATTTGCAGACGTCAGAAGCCTGGAGGGCGTAGCCCCCACCAAGAATCCCTGCGTTCCGATCATTGCCGTTCCCACCACCGCCGGAACAGCTGCAGAGGTCACTGTGAACTACGTCATCACTGACGTGGAAAAGAAGCGCAAATTTGTCTGCGTAGACGTACATGATATTCCGATCGTCGCAGTCGTTGACCCGGATATGATGGCGACCATGCCAAAGGGCCTGACCGCCGCCACCGGTATGGATGCCCTGACCCATGCCATCGAGGGATACATCACCAGGGGCGCATGGGAAATGACCGACATGATGCATCTGAAGGCCATCGAGCTCATCGCTTCGTCTCTGCGCGGCGCAGTGAAAAACACACCGGAGGGCCGTGAAGGCATGGCACTTGGACAGTACATCGCCGGAATGGGCTTCTCCAATGTGGGCCTCGGCATTGTACACTCTATGGCACATGCCCTGGGCGCACTGTATGATACGCCCCACGGAGTGGCAAACGCAGTCCTGCTTCCGACCATCATGGAATTCAATGCAGATGCCACCGGCGAAAAATACCGTGAGATCGCCAGGGCAATGGGCGTTCCGGGCGTTGACTCCATGACCCAGGAGGAATACCGCAGGGCCGCTGTCGATGCAGTCAGGAAGCTTTCTTCTGATGTAGGCATTCCTGCCGACCTGAAAGAGATCGCAAAGGAAGAGGATGTACCTTTCCTTTCCCAGAACGCCATCGTAGACGCATGCACGCCGGGCAATCCGAAGGATGTAACTCTGGAAGAGATCGAAAAGCTGTACCGCAGCCTGCTGTAAAGCAACGCCATCCGAGCAGGCATACTAAGATAACAGTGCTAAGATAACATGAAAGCGGCTCCAAATACGGCATATTTCCTGTATGCTCACCGTATTTGGAGCCGCTCGTTATTTCTTGTCCCGCTACTTCACAGCCTCACTGATTCCTTCGCTAAAGGAGGGGTGCGGACGTATGACGCCGGCCATCTGTTTCAGAGTCAGGCCGTTTGCAATGGCTGTCCCGAACTCACTGATCATATCAGTAGCCCGGGCGCACATCATCTGCGCTCCCAGGATTCTGCCGCCTTCCTTTTCTGCCACCACTTTTATAAAGCCGCGCTCCTGTCTTGTCAGCACCGACTTTCCGTTGGCAGACATCGGATACTTTTTCACAATCACATCGATATTCTTCGATTTTGCTTCCTCCTGAGTAAGACCGACGCAGCCTATTTCCGGACTCGTATAGACACAGCTCGGTATCACATCCATGTGCATTGCATCCGCCAATCCATTGCTCTCCGCACCGGTTTTGCCGGACCTCTCACCAGGCTCCTGTCCCTGCAAAAACGCCGCCGTACCCTCTGCCTCACTGTTTTTCGCCCTCACCATATGGGCCACCGCATTTACCGCCTCGGCGGAGGCTGCATGGGCCAGCTGGATTCCCGGCGTCACATCTCCCGCCGCATAAATATTCGGCACGCTGGTCTGTCCATATGCATTTACGAGAATTCTTCCCCGCTCCATTGCCACCTTCACCTCCGGAGCGAACAGCCCATCCGTGCTTACCTTTCTGCCGGCCGCAACCAAAATCCCGTCTGACTCCTCCGTCCGCTGTGTATCCTTCTCCCTATAACGGCAGATCAGGCCGCCGGGAGATTCCAGAATTTCTTCCACCTTTGCTCCCGTGTGAATGTCCACGCCCCGTTTCTTCAAAATCATTTTCAGATTCTGCGAAATCTCCTTGTCCATATTCGCCAGGATCCGGTCAAGGAACTCAATGACTGTCACCTGACAGCCCAAAGCGCTGTAAATCGATGCAAATTCCATGCCGATCACCCCGCCGCCGATGATCGTCAGCCGGGGATACAGCTCCTTCTTCGCAAGCAGCTCGTCACTGGTGACGACCCCCGGCAGATGGCTGCCCGGAATCGGGGGAACAGACGGCACAGAGCCTGTCGCGATCAGAATCTTGTCCGTCGATAAGACCACTGCGTTTTTTGCATCCTCCGTCCGGACCGTCACCTCATGAGGTCCTGCAATAGTGGCTGTCCCATAATATACATCCACTTTTCCTTTTTTCATCAGCATTGCAATTCCCGCCCTGAGCTGCTCCAGCACCTCTTCCTTCCGCTCCTGAATCCGTGCCATGTCGCAGGTGACATTTTTGGCCGAAATGCCAAGCTGCTCACAGGATTTCATCTGGGCGAACAGCTCCGCAGAATGCAGGATCGTCTTTGTGGGAATACACCCGCGGTTCAGGCACGTCCCGCCAAGCTCCCGCTTCTCAACAAGAGCAGTCTTCATCCCCTTCGCCGATGCTTCCTGAGCCGCCACATAGCCCGCCGGCCCTGCTCCTATGATGACCAGGTCATATATTACGCTACTTTTATCCATTTCCATATATCCCTGCCCTTTCCCCTATCCCTTCAATCCGGTTTCATTTCACTAATATCTGAGCAAAGCAGCTTCCGGCTGAATATCCTTTTTTTAAATACATTCTCCAAGAAGCTGAGCGATATCTTCCTTCATCTGTCCTTCCAGCGGCGATTCCTCCGGGATTCCTTTCATTGCCTGGCACAGAGACTGCTCCTCATACCTGCACCCCTGCCAGACCTTCGGAAGCGTATCGACAAACGCCTGGGCCATTCCGTCAGAAAATGCGTTGACCGCCTGAACAATGCCCCCATCTACCTGAAACTGAAGCTCCATATCGCCCCACCGGAACCTCCGCTGCATACTGTACTGGAAGGGCAGCTTCCTGCCATATTTCCACTCCCAGGAGGAAAAAGTCTTCTCGTACTCCTCAATCTCCTTCCAGTCAAAACGTGTCTCCAAAATCGCTTCAGAGTCAAGCCCGTATACCTTCTCAAATGCCTGAATCATCTTTTCCCGAAGCTCCGTCACACTGATGTCCGGGTTCAGCTCCTTCAGATTCACCACCCTCGATTTGACGGATTCCACGCTCTTTGTCTGCAGCTTCTCCCGGGATACATTCAGGTACTTTGACATGTTTTCCTTGTCCACGTCCACCAGCAGCGTCCCATGGTGGTAACAGAATCCCTTCGTCTTATAGAATGCATTTCCCGAAAACTTCCGGCCCTCTGCCGTAATGTCATTCCGTCCTGTCTTTTCAGCCTCTATTCCCAGCATTCGGACTGCCTGCAGGATCACCTCGGACTGTCTGTCCACGTCATAATCCGCTTCCCTGACACAGAAAGTAAAATTCAGGTTTCCGAGATCATGAAACACCGCGCCTCCTCCGGAGAGACGGCGTACCAGAAAGCCGCCGTCCTCCTCCAGATAGTTGACTTTGCATTCCTTCCAGCAATTCTGATTTTTCCCGATGACCACCGTATGTCTGTTCTGCCACAAAAACAGAATGCACTCTCCCGGCTCCGCATGCAGTGTCAGATATTCCTCCATCGCCAAATTTTTGTATGGATTCACGTTGTCCGTTATGTATGTGCTCAGCTTATGAATCATTCTGTATGCCCCTTTCCCCAGATTGCTGCATCAAATCAACACGCATAGAACCTTCAGAACATCCGCTTCCAGATATTCCGGTTCACGCAGCAGCTGCCTCACTGTACCTCTGAGAAATGATATCGCAGCACCGGTTTTCTGGCTGCCCTCACCTCATCCGGCCTTCTCACATAAGTCCCTGCAGGAGCCTCATGCATTGCCTGCGGATTTTCTTTGGCCTTCGCATAAATCTCCCGGAATACCTGAATCACCTCATCCAGTGTCTCCCGGCTCTCAGTCTCCGTGGGTTCAACCATCAGCGCCTCATGGACGATCAGCGGGAAATACATGGTCGGCGGATGGATCCCGTAATCCAGCAGCGCCTTTGCAATATCCATTGCAGATACGTCTATCTCATGCTTCATTTTCTCCAGCGTCATGACAAACTCATGCATACACGTCTCATCATACGCCATGGGGTAAATGTCCCTCAGCTTATGCATCATATAATTGGCGTTGAGTACCGCATTGCGGGATGCCTCTGGAATGCCCTCTTTCCCCAGCGTCAGTAAATACGTCAGCGCCCGTACCACCACAAGGAAATTGCCGTAAAATGCCTTTACCCTTCCAATACAGTGCGCCCCGCCCGGCAGGAAGTCTTTCAAGAATGCTTTGCAGCCCACCGGGCCGCTTCCCGGGCCTCCTCCTCCATGAGGCGTGGAAAAGGTCTTGTGCAGATTCAGATGAACGACATCAAAGCCCATATCGCCGGGCCGCGCAATCCCCATCACGGCATTTAGGTTAGCACCGTCATAATACGCCAGACCGCCCGCATCGTGGACGATCGTTGTGATCGCAAGAATATTTTTGTCAAAAAGACCCACGGTATTCGGATTCGTCAGCATCAGCCCCGCCGTATCCTCTCCGACTGCCTCCCTTAGTGCGTCCAAATCTACGCATCCATCCGCCCCAGAGGGAATGCTGACCACCTCATAGCCCATCATTGCCGCGCTGGCCGGGTTCGTTCCATGAGCAGAATCCGGCACAATGATCTTTCTTCTCTTCGTATCCTTCCGACTGTCATGATAGGATTTAATCAGCAAAAGCCCAGTGAATTCCCCGTGCGCTCCTGCTGCCGGCTGCATGGTCATCGCATCCATTCCCGTGATCTCACAGAGCAGTTCTTCTGATTTTTTCAGTACCTCCAGGCAGCCCTGCACCGTATGCTCCGGCTGAAGCGGATGAATGTCAGTAAAGCCCGGCAGAGAAGCTGCCTTTTCATTTACCTTGGGATTATATTTCATCGTACAGGAGCCCAGCGGATAAAATCCATTGTTTACGCCGTGAACCTGCCCCGCCAGCTCCGTATAATGCCTGCTCAGCTCATTTTCTGAAACATGGGGCAGGTGAAGCGGCTGTTCTCTTTTCGGAGCCTCCAGCTCTGCCACGGGAACATCACAATCCGGAAGCAGGGTACAATGCTGTCCTTCTTTTCCCCTCTCAAATATCAGCTTCATGCGCCGCACACCTCCTTTACGATGGCCGCCACCTCATCCATTTCGGATTTCGTATTCTTTTCAGTGGCGCACCAGAGAATTTCGTTCTTATCCAGCATCAGGCCGCCCAGGATTCCCTGCCGTTCCAACGCTGTCAGGATTTCCTCTGCCTTCCCCTCTGAAACGGTTACAAACTCATGGAAATACGGATGGCTGTATTTCAGTCTCAGGCCTGATTTTTGCAATTCGCCCGCCAGATAGTGGGCTTTTGAGATACAGAGAGAAGCCGCCTGTTTCATCCCCTCCGCTCCCATGGCTGAGAGATACACCGCGGCGGTCAGCGCGCAAAGCGCCTGATTTGAGCAGATATTGCTGCTGGCCTTTTCCCTTCGGATATGCTGCTCCCGGGCCTGCAGTGTCAATACATACGCCCGTTTTCCATCCCGGTCCACCGTCTCTCCCACGATGCGCCCCGGCAGCTTTCTTGCCATCTTCGCCGTTGCTGTCATAAAGCCCAGATACGGGCCTCCAAAGGCCAGCGGAAGTCCCAGCGGCTGCCCTTCGCCCACCGCAATATCCGCGCCGCACTCCGCCGGTGTTTTCATGACCGCCAGCGCAATTGGATTGCAGCCCATAATAAATTTCGCCCCGGCCTCATGGACGATGGCCCCAAGAGCCTCTGCATCCTCTAAAATACCGTAAAAATTGGGCTGCTGCAGATAAAAGCAGGCGCTGGACCCATCCAGAGCTGTTTTCAGCGCCTCCATATCTGTCACGCCATCTCCTTCCGGAATCAGCTCCATCCGGGTATTGCTGGCATAGCAATAGGTCCGGATGACCTCAATAACCTGGGGATTCGTGGTGGCTGACACGTACGCCACCTCCCTCCTGCGATCCCTGCACATAGCCACCGCTTCGGCCGCCGCCGTCGCTCCGTCATAAACGGAGGCGTTGCTGACATCCATTCCCGTCAGCTCACAGATCATCGTCTGGTACTCAAAAATCGACTGCAGAATGCCCTGGCTGATTTCCGCCTGATACGGCGTATACGCCGTCACGAATTCCTCTTTTCCCGTCACACTTCCCACAATTGCCGGAATGTAATGATTGTAAGCGCCAGCTCCCCGGAAAATATGTTTGAACCGCCTGTTTTTCTCCGCAATATCCTCCATCCTGTTAAAGGCTTCCATTTCACAAAGCCCCGCCGGAAGCTTCAGTTCTTTTAGCCTGACCTCCTCCGGAATATGGGCGAAAAGCTCATCAAAGCTTCCCGCACCGATTTCCTTCAGCATTTCCTGCTGTACCTGCTTTGTGTTCGGCAAATACGCTCCCATGCCGTACCTCCTTCCTGGGAATCTCCGTATCCTTTCCCAAATCCCGTCAGCAGACTCAACGCGCCTGCTTCACACTATGCGTCCGCTTTCTCCACACATCCGTTTGACTCTATGCGTCCGCTTCGCTTTCGTAAAATTGAATATATGCTTCGGCGTCCAGCAGTTCCTCTTTGTCCGTGATATTTTCCACCCGGATCAGCCATGCTCCATACGGGTCCTCATTCATCCTTTCCGGAGCGTCCAGTAATTCTTCATTGATTTCTGCCACCGTGCCGCTCACCGGAGAAAATACGTCGGATACCGCTTTTACAGATTCCACATCCGCAAAAGCTTCTCCCGCCGTCACCTCGTCCCCGGTCTCCGGAAGATTTACGAATACCAGGTCTCCCAGTGCATCCTGGGCGTAGTCGGTCAGACCGATCAGCGCCGTTCCGTCTTCAAGAAATTTCACCCATTCATGGGATTTGCTGTACTTTAATTCTGTTGGATGATTCATAACAATACCTCCTGCTTTTCCTTTATTATTTTTTTCTTCATTTTGTTCTCTGGTAAAACGGAAGCTTCACCACTTCCGCCGCAACTCTCCGCCCTCTCACATCGACCTCTACCGATGTACCTACTGCCGTATATTGGGTTTCAAGCAGCGCCATAGCCGCCGGAGCCTTCAGGTATGGACAGTGGGTGCCTGAAGTCGTCATTCCGATTTTCTTATCTCCGTCATATATAGCGCTGTGCTCCCGGATGATTCCCCGACCTGTCACCTTCAGGCCGACACGCTTCTTTTCCGGCGCCCCTTTTTCTTCCAGGGCCGATTTTCCGATAAACTCTTCCTTTCCCATCTTGACAAAAACTCCCAACCCTGCTTCAAGGGGCGTGATTTCATCGTCCATTTCATGTCCGTAAAGCGGCATGGCCGCCTCCAGCCGAAGCGTATCCCGCGCACCGAGACCGCAGGGAATCAGCCCCTCCTCCTTTCCGGTTTCCAGCAAAAGCTCCCACAGTTTCGGCGCCTGCGCCGCTGCCAGGTAAAACTCAAATCCGTCCTCGCCGGTATAGCCAGTCCGGGAAATGATACAGTCCATGTCCGCAATTTTCCGATGAAATTTGCAGCTGTAATATTTCTCCGGAATGTCTTCCCGGGATACCAGCCTTTCAAGAATAGCCTCTGCCTTCGGACCCTGCAGGGCGATCTGCGCCACCTCAGATGAAATATCCGTGAAGACAGCATCCCCAAAGGCATGCTCCCTCATCCACGCAAAATCCTTGTCTTTATTCGCCGCATTCACAACGATAAAATAGTGGTCGTCCCGCACCTTATAAACAATCAGATCATCCACAACACCGCCGTTCTCATTGCACATCGGACTGTATCTGGCCTGGCCGTCATACATCGTCGTATAATCGTTGGTCAGCAGGTGATTCAGATTTTTCACCGCGTCTTTTCCGATGCAGGTAATCTCTCCCATGTGAGACACATCGAACAACCCGCAGGCAGTCCGTACTGCCATATGCTCTGCAATGACGCCGGATTCATACTGCACCGGCAGCAGATATCCCGCAAAAGGGACAATCTTGCCTTTATGCTCCACATGTTTTTCATATAATGGTGTTTTCAGTTCCATATATGTCCTCCTTTCTTGTACTAAAGTTCTTTTAAAGTTCTTTTTATGATAGGGGAAAGTAAAAACTCTTCTATAACACAAAAAGACACAGGAACTAAGTACCCGCATGCGAAATCATGCCGTACATTCCTGCGTCTCTGTCTTTCTACCTGAAAGATTCTCCCTCCTGTGGAAGGATTGCTTCTTGGGTGCGCCTTCATCTTTCCAGAGTGCCGTCCAAATCTGGTCCTTTTGCCTGAGAGTTTATCGCAACTTCCCCTTCGGCGCCGCCTTCTTTGACGGACTCTCCCAAATTCTTCAATCGACGTATGTAATTGTCTAAGTTATATATCTTTCCTCTTTTATTATTCACGATAATACCACAGCTTTCATTATTAGTCAAATATTTTATTAAAATAATCAGATTATTCTTACTTTAACGGTCTGCTTCGGAAGTTAACATCTCAATCAACCTTTTCATAGCAAATGTCGCATAGCGATTTTTATTATATGCAATATATGTCTCCCTTGCTGTAAATTCGCTGTCAATCACATAAAAATACAGGGCATCATTTTTAGGAGACGGCTCTATCAACCTGTTACTCAGAATTGTAGCTCCAATACCCAGTCTGGTAAAGTTATAGGAAATTGCAGACTGATCAACCTCCATTATAATCGGCGGTGAAATACTTCTTTCTCTAAACAACAGATCCGTACATTCCCGAAGATAATTTGTATTTCTCAATAGTATAAATGGTGTGTCGTGTAAAGTAGACAATGAAACCTTCTGATTCTTAGGAATATTGTACGGAAGCTGATGAAGTTCCTCATACGTAAGCCGCTTTTTTTTGCTCAGCTGCTCATTTATAGAAAACTTTTGGGGTACAACCAGAATAAGGCATTCCTGATAGCATACCTTCTGGACATATTTTGAAGAATCTAAAGGTTTACTTGTAATAATCAAATCGACTTCTGCCGAATTCAGCTGCTGAATTGAACTTCGCGTACTGGATTCTGCAATATGAATGGTAATATTAGGGTACTCTTGTTTAAATTTGGCAATTATAAATGGAATTTTATAATAAAGGCAGAGATTGGTTCCGCAAAGCGTTACTTCTCCGCGCTCCAGATTCTTTGAGCTTGTGATATAATCGGAGAGTTCTTTCTCAATTGCATAAATTTTATCAATAGAATGAATATATTCCGTGCCAAACGGAGTCAACGAAATAGGACGTTTTCGCCGGTCAAAAATAGGATTCCCAATCTCTTCTTCTTTTTTTCAAAATTATTGCACTAAGTGCCGGCTGAGAAATATTTAATTTCTCTGCTGCTTTGCTAAAGCTTCCTTCTTTGTAAACAGCATATATGTATTCTTTATGTTTAAACATCTCTTTTCCTCCTCAGTATATATTTAATCTTATAATTATATATTAATATAAGTATTTGACTATTTGTCAAGTTTTATTTATAATTATACTGAAATTTATATAAATTTTGGTTATTTTTCCCATAACGCGCGCTATTTTTATGAATTATTTTACAATTTATTCCATTTCAAAGTATCATACAACAGTAATAATAACGAATTACTAATTATTTCGTAATAGAATCATTGATTAAGGAGGATTATAAAAATGAGATATATTGATTTTCGCAGTGATACAGTAACACAGCCGACTCCTGCCATGCGCAACGCAATGTACAATGCCGTTGTTGGGGATGATGTAGCCTGCGATGATCCGACTGTTATTCAATTTGAGGAGCTTGGCGCAAAAATATTAGGAAAAGAAAAAGCTCTGTTCGTGGCCTCAGGTACAATGGGAAATTTAACTGCAATTATGAGCCACACACAACGGGGTGATGAAATAATTGCCGGCATAAACAGCCACATTTTTCTTGAAGAGGTTGCCGGTGCTTCCGTGGTTGCAGGTGTAAGTATCAGAACATTATCTTTTGTAAATGATATTCCTGATTCCAAAACAATCGAACAGGCTATTCGTTCAGGAGATATTCATGAACCTGAAACATCATTAATTTGTCTCGAAAATGCATTGCGTAATGGCCGCATTGTCACAAAAGAGAGCATGCGTGAGATATACGAGATGGCACACGCACACGGATTAAAGGTTCATGTAGACGGCGCGCGGATCTGGAATGCAGCTGTAGCGCAAAACATTGATGTTAAGGAATTAACACAATATTGCGACTCTATTACCTGCTGTATCTCAAAAGGGCTTTCTGCTCCTGTTGGAGCAATTCTTTGCGGAAATAAAGATTTTATTGCACGCGCCAGAAAAAACCGCAAAATGCTCGGAGGCGGTATGCGTGAATGCGGCATTCTGGCGGCAGCTGGTATCTGCGCGCTTAATGAAATGAGAGACCGTTTGCATATTGACCACGAAAATGCAAAATATCTGGCCGAAAAATTAAATGCATTTGACTGTATTGATGTTGACCTGAGTTCCGTACAAATTAATATTGTCTTTTTCCAGCTTCATCGCTCAAAAGAAGAATGCGATGCATTGCCGGAGAAATTATACAAACGCGGAATCAAAATCTGCAATCAAATTACAAATCATGATGGTCGTTTTCGTTTTCTGACCAACAATGATGTAAGCAGGGAAGACATTGACTATCTCCTGCAGCAGCTAACAGAAATCTTATACGAATAAATTTTGAAAGAAAGGCGGTTTTATGTCTACTCTTTTTCAGCAATTTACAAATGCTCTGGCGATGGGATGCTTATACGGTTTAGTCGCTATTGGATACTCAATGGTATATGGCATCCTGCAATTGATTAATTTTGCAAATAGCTCTGTGTTCATGTTCTCAATGTATTTTGCATTTTATTCAATTTCAGTGTTTTATCTGCCCTGGTACTTTGGATTAATTGTAATGATTCTTCTGACAATCCTGTTGGGAATCTGTATTCAGCGCGTTGCATACCAGCCATTGAGATCCGCACCACGAATTTCTTTGACTATTTCTGCCATCGGCGTAGCATATTTGCTAGAGAACCTGGCCACAGTTGTCTTTACTGCCGTGCCAAAATCATTTCCCGAAATACCCTTCCTGCAGGAAATGATCATCCTGGGTAATGGCGAATGGCGAGTTCAACGTCTGGTAATTTTTGTCATAGTATCTATGGTTATTTTAATTACTGCCCTGTTATTTTTCCTTGACCATACCAAAATGGGCATCGCCACCAAAGCAGTCTCGAAAGACTTTGAAACCAGTCAGCTAATGGGAATCAATATTAATGCTGTTATACGGGTTACTTTCGTTATTGGTTCCGGTCTAACTGCTTTCGGGGCATTTATGTGGGGGCTGAAATATCCGCAGATCAGCCCTACCGTTGGTTCAATGCCCGGCACCAAATGCTTCATCGCCGCAGTGATTGGTGGTATTGGAAATATAAAGGGTGCGGTTTTAGGAGGAATCATTTTAGGATTGACCGAAATCATGCTGGTATACTTCTTTCCCGGCCTGTCTGGTTACAGAGATATTTTTGCCTTTATAATATTAATTCTGATTTTACTGTTCAAACCAACCGGGTTATTCTCAACCAAAATCACAGATAAGGCATAACGGGCTGTTACTATAACAGATTTTGTAAAATGCAGCTTCAGTCATTCCTGACTTTATTTAAGGGGGTATTATGATAGATAAAACAATATATCCAGGACTAATAGGACAAATGTCAAAAAAACAACGCAGAAATCTTGCCTTAACTTGTACCACTATAATACTGCTCTTTGTTTTTTTCCATTTTCTGCAAAATGGTTTGATTCTTGATAATTACGGAATCCGCATATTTAATTTATGCCTGATCTACTCTTTAGTCGGCCTTTCCCTGAATTTAATTCAGGGCTATACAGGCCAGTTTTCCTTAGGCAGCGCCGGTTTTATGGCTATAGGTGCCTATGCTACAACACTGCTTACACTGACTCCTGAAGTTAAAGAGACCCTTTTCTATTTGGATCCCATAGTGCCCTGGCTGGCTAACATTCACCTGCCTTTCCTTGCAGCATTGCTGCTTGGGGGGATTTTAACCGCTTTTTCTGCCTTTTTAATCGGAATTCCTGTGTTTAGGCTCAAAGGAGATTATTTAAGCGTTGCAACCTTAGGATTTTCTGAAATTATCCGAATTCTTCTTGTAAATCTTCAGAAGATTTCAAATGGAACAACCGGACTTAAAAACATTCCTGATACGGCAAATATCTGGTGGACGGGTACTGCACTTATTCTGGCAATTGTTTTTATGATCAGAATCTTTCGTTCCAGCTACGGACGGGCATTCAAAGCAATCCGTAATGATGAATTTGCCGCAGAGGCTATTGGCATCTCTTTAATGCGGCACAAGCTTTTAGCCTTTTGCTCATCTGCATTCATGGCAGGCATTGCAGGCGGATTGATGGCAAGTGTTGTAGGTGCAATTAATCCGAATCTGTTCCGTCAAAGCCTCAGTAATGACATTTTGCTGATTATTGTTTTAGGCGGTACCGGAACAATTACAGGTTCTATTTTAGGCGGCTTTATATTCGTTATTGCCAAAGAGGCTTTGCGATTCCTTGACAACGGTTTTTCCATCGGCGCTATAACGTTTCCTGCCATTGCGGGTTTAAGAATGGTTTTCTTCTCCCTTCTTTTGATGGTAGTTGTACTGTTTTTCCAGAAAGGACTTGCGGGCGGCAAAGAATTTAGCTGGGAGCGCATAATCAACCTGCCCAAACGCGTAAAAAAATTCATTCAACGATTGCACAGAGGTGATGCAAATGGCTAGTATACTCAAACTCCAAAATATTAAAATGCAGTTTGGCGGCGTTACTGCAATAAACGACCTGAATCTGAGCATAGACGAAAACCAGATCGTTGCAGTCATTGGCCCCAACGGTGCCGGCAAAACAACCGCTTTCAATGTTATTACCGGAATCTATGAACCAACTGCTGGTCATGTATTATACTCCACAGGATACGATTCTGAATTTTTAGATATTACCGGTTATCGCCCCGATAAAATTGCCAAACTGGGGATTGCCAGAACTTTCCAGAACATTCGCTTGTTCGCGGAACAAACTGTTCTGGATAATATTCTTCTTGGACAACATGTCCATTTAAAAAGCAGCTTTTTAGAAGCGATTTCCTATTTTCCTCATTACTGCCAGGAGGAGAGAAAAATGCGTGAGTATGCAATGGAGCTGCTTGATGAAATCGGTATTGCTGATTATGCCAATACCGATGCTGTTTCACTCCCCTACGGTATTCAACGCAAGCTGGAAATTGTGCGAGCCCTGGCGTCGCACCCAAAACTTTTACTTTTGGATGAGCCCGCGGCCGGTATGAACCCACAAGAAACAAATGAATTGGCTGATTTTATTCGGGATATCAAAAGCAAACACAAAGTTTCGATCCTCCTCATTGAACACCATATGGATCTGATTATGGAGATTGCTGAAAATATTTATGTTCTTGACTTCGGGAAATTAATTGCAGAGGGGGAACCGGAAATGATTCAAAATAATCCAGCAGTTATTTCTGCATATTTAGGAGTAGGAGATGATTAAGCATGTTGGAAATAAAAAACCTGTCAGTTAATTATGGCGGCATCAAGGCATTAAAAGATGTTTCCTTTAATGTAGAACAGAAGAAAATTGTTACTTTAATCGGAGCCAACGGCGCTGGAAAATCTACTACATTGCGTACAATTGTTTCTCTCGTAAAACCAGCTGGTGGTCAAATCCTTTTCGAAGGTGAAGATATCACCAATCTGCCTACAAGAGAAATCGTAGCCAGAGGTATCGTTCTGGTTCCAGAAGGCAGACGCATTTTTCCTAATCTGACCGTATTGGAAAATCTGAAATTAGGTGCCTATCTGCGAAAAGACAAAGAAAAAATTCTAAAAGACTACGACTATGTTTTTGATCTTTTTCCCAGATTAAAAGAACGCAGCTGGCAGATGGCCGGCACACTTTCGGGAGGAGAACAGCAGATGCTGGCCGTCGGACGCGCATTAATGGCCCGTCCAAAACTTATTATGATGGATGAACCCAGTTTAGGCCTCGCCCCATTGATCGTGAAAGATATTTTTCACATTATTTCACAGATCAACGAACAGGGCGTAACCGTATTACTGATCGAGCAAAACGCAAATGCCGCGCTTAAGCTGGCAGACACAGGTTATGTTATGGAAGTAGGACGGATATCCATGCAGGGTACCGGTAAAGAACTCCTGCAAAATGAAGAAATTCGTTCTGCATACTTGGGAAAATCAAAAAAAGGAAACTAATTATTTTACTTGTATTTAGATTTCGGACACATATATTAGCAGTTAGCCCGAGCAATTACCCATGAAAGGAGAATTAAAATATGAATAACCGCTTATTTAAACACAAAATAATAGCAACTTTTCTTGGCGTAACAATGACAATGGCACTATCTGTCCCCGTTTCTGCTGCTGATAGTGCAGATGATCCTATCCGTGTTGGAATTTTTATGACCTTTACCGGATCAAACGCTGCCGGAGGTCAGCTGGAATTTGAAGGTATACAAGCAGCGCAAAATGCACGTCCTGAAGTTCTCGGAAGAGAAATTGAATTCGTTATCGCAGACAATAAATCAGATGATGTCGAAGCAGTGACTGCTGCTTCCAGCCTGGTTTCTGCAGGCTGTTCCATTGTATTAGGCAGTCCAGGCTCCAGCTATTGCATCGCAGCAGCTCCGATTTTTGAGGAAGCCGGCATTCCGGTTATAGGCACTACCGCAACCAATCCACTGGTTACACAGGGCAACGACTGCTACTTCCGGCCTTGCTATACAGATGATTTTCAGGGTGCCGCAATGGCTCAGTTTGCCGCAAAAGATCTTGAGGCCAAAACAGCAGGAATTATTACGGATGTTACCGATACTTATTGTATCGGTGCCCGCAAATATTTTGTTGAGACCTTTGGAGAAGAAAATATTGTTGCTGATGTACGCTATAATAAAGGTGATCAGGATTTTTCTGCGCAGCTTAATGCAATTCGCGAGGCAAATCCCGATGTTGTCTTTTGCCCAACTCAGTACACAGAAGCAGCACTTATTCAGATTCAGGCTCATCAAATGGGATACTATCCTCAGTTTCTTGCTATAGACAGCTGGGAGGTGCAGCCCATGATTGATATTGGCGGCAAAGATGTCGAAGGCAGTTTGTTCACATGCTTCTTCGTTGCCGGTGATAATCCCAGCCCAACTGTTCAAAAATATTTAGACGATTATGATGCAATGTTCCCTGGCCAAAATCCTAAAGGAAGCGGCACCGCTCTTGGTTATGATTCTTATAACATTGCACTGGATGCAATCGAGATAGCAGGCACCACTGACAGCGAAGCTCTGATGGAAGCACTTGAAGAAAACGAATTTGACTGTGTCACCGGATTGATTAGATTCGATGAAGAACACGATGCAATCAAGGATTCTGCATACATCAAAACTATTAAAGATGGTAAGTTTGTATATTATGCCCTCGCACAGCTGGATCCTATTTCCTGAGTATGCAACAATATGATTATATTTTTGTAAATTATACTTTTTAATATTGCTGATTTATGTTAACTGCTAATGAAGTTCTGAGAAGCAAAAAATGTCCAATAAGCCTGCTCCGGCGGGCTTATTGGCATTATATTTATAAATTCATCCGCTTTTCCAGATAGCCCTGTATCACATCCACACATCCCTGGTACCCCAGCACATCCGTCCTCAGGCACAGGTCATAGTTCTCCGGATTCTTCCACTTCTTTCCCGTATGGTACTTATAATAGTCGCTTCGATACCGGTTGATACTTTTGATATGGCGGTTGACCCCCAGCTCATCTGTCTGCATGATCGCCATTTCCCGCTTAAAGCAGGCCTCCGGGGAAGCAGACAGAAAAATACTGATGGCATTTTTCTGATCCTTCAGCACAAAATCCGCCGCCCGGCCCAGGACTACAAAGCTTTCCTTTTCCAGAAGTCCCCGGAGTACCTTGCCCTGATATTCAAACAGATTCCGGTCTGACAGAAAATTACCGCTCTCCGGCGGAATCGTCTCTCCGTTGTAAACTGCCTTAGACACCTTATAAAGAATCGTCTTCTTAACGTCCTGATCTGCCTTTGCAAACAGCTTTTCATTGATTCCTGAATCCTCAGAAGCCAATCTCAAAAGCTTCCGGTCATACAGAGCAATACCCATCTGCTCTGACAGCATTTTCCCGATTTCCGTGCCGCCTGAGCCACAGGTTCTTGTAATACATATTGCAAAATAATTTTTTTTCATGACTACCTCCTACTGACCCAGATATGCTTTTTTTACACGTTCATCGTTCAAAAGATCCTGCGCGTTCCCGCTGATGGAAATTGTGCCTGTCTCCAATACATAGGCCCGGTCTGCAATAGATAATGCCATTTTGGCATTCTGCTCGTTGAGAAGTACCGTGATTCCGGCTTCATGAATCTCTTTAATAATAGAGAACACTTCTTTTACCAGGAGAGGTGATAATCCCATGGACGGCTCATCCATCAGGATAATGCTGGGCTTTCCCATCAGTGCCCGGCCCACCGCAAGCATCTGCTGCTCTCCTCCGGAAAGTGTGCCCGCCAGCTGCTTGCGGCGCTCCTTCAGTCTCGGAAATTTTTCATATACATCCTTTATGGCATCATTCACTTCATCCTTGTTTTTGCTGGTATACGCTCCCATCTGCAGATTATCCTCCACAGACATTTCCGGGAATACATGACGGCCCTCCGGCACATGAGCGATCCCCAGAGTGATCATTTTGGAGGGATCCGTCTTCAGCAGATCCGTGCCATTGTATGTGATGGAACCGCTTCTGGCTTTCACCAGGCCGGATATTGTATGCAGGGTCGTCGTCTTTCCTGCTCCGTTCGCCCCGATCAGCGTCACGATCTCTCCCGGTTTTACTGTAAAGCTAATTCCCTTGATTGCCTCTACGGCACCATAATTTACATATAAATCCTTTATCTCTAACATAGCGCCCCTCCTAATCCTCGTCCTTTCCGAGATATGCTTCAATAACCTTAGGATTGTTCGCTATCTCCTCCGGTGTGCCGCTGGCGATCGTCACTCCATAGTCAATGACCTGAATCCGCTCACAGATCTTCATGACCAGGGACATATCGTGTTCAATCAGTAAAACAGAAATACCGAACTCGTCCCTGATATGGTTAATAATATCGAGAAGCTCCGCCGTCTCCGTCGGGTTCATTCCGGCAGCGGGCTCATCCAGCAGCAAAAGCTTCATTCCAGTAGCCAGAGCCCGGGCAATCTCCAGACGTCTCTGCTCCCCGTAGGGAAGGTTTTCTGCTATATAACCTGCCTTCTCTTCCAGGTGTACGATCTTCAGAAGCTCCAGCGCCCGCTCATCCGTCTCTTTTTCCTCATTCCAGAACTTTCCGGATCGAAAAATCGCAGATACGAGAGAATATTTCATGTCCTTATTCATTGCCACCTTGACGTTCTCCAGTACAGAAAGCTTTTTAAACAGTCTGATATTCTGAAACGTTCTGGCGATCCCAGCCTCCACCACCTGATGGGTCTTCTTGCCGTTCATCTTGTCGCCACAAAGGTAGTACGCCCCTTCCGTGGGCTGGTATACGCCGGTCAGCAGGTTAAACACCGTAGTCTTTCCCGCTCCGTTGGGGCCAATGAGTCCGATCAGTTCTGACTCGCCAATCTCCATATTGAAATCATCCACAGCCTTCAGCCCTCCAAACTGGATACCGAGGTGAGACGCCTTTAATACCGGTACTTTTTGTGCAGCCATTTATTCTTTGTCCCCCTTTCCTGCGATGCGCCGAAGCACTTTGCTCAGGGAAAATTCCCATCTTCCGAAAATTCCGCCGGGCCTGAAAATCATAATCAATACAAGAACCACCGAGTAGCCCAGCATACGGTACTTTGCAAAAGCACGCATGGCCTCCGGCAGCGCTGAAAGGAAGGTTGCGCCGATGATAGAGCCTGTCATAGAACCCGTACCTCCAATGATAACCTCGGTCAGAAATTCCGCGGAATACATAAAATTAAAAGAGGTCGGAATCATAGCCGTCATATAATGAGCATAAATCGCTCCGGCAACTCCCGCAAAGAAAGCGGATACTGTGAAAGTCATGACTTTATAAAAGGTCACATTGACGCCTGAAGCCGCCGCCGCAATATAATCCTCCCGAATCGCTTTTACGGTCCGTCCAAACCTTGACCGGATGAACATATACATGATGGTAACGCAGACCACCATCACCCAGAAGGCCCAGTAAAAATTCGACAGTTTCGTGATACCTGACATTGTCCGGCCGCCGCCGGTAATTTCAAAATTCGTAAACGCCACCCGGATGATCTCCGCAAATGCCACCGTAACGATGGCAAGATAATCTCCGCGAAGCTTCAGCGTGGGAATACCCACCAAAACGCCCGTGATTCCCGCCGCGATTCCCCCTGCCAGAAGCGCCAGCAGGAACAGCAAAAATGTGGGAACTCCTTTTTCTGCCAGCGCATTCGTCAAAATGGCGGAAGCATACGCTCCTACGGACATAAATCCCGCATGGCCCAGAGAAAATTCTCCCATGATGCCCACCAGAAGGTTCAGGGATGTAACCATAATAATGGTATAGCATGCCGTTGTGGCAATTCCCTTAAAATAATCGGTTCTCGTTCCAAAAATCCCTGTCTCAAAAAGCGCATACAGAGCGGCAAACAGAAGGAGCAGACCGATAAAATTGATCACATAGTTTATTTTTATTTTTTTCGGCATTTTCGTTCTCCTCCCTTCACACCTTCTCGCCTACGTTTTTACCGAGAATACCGGAGGGCTTAATCAGCAGTACGACAATCAGAATACTGTAGGTGATAGCCTCATACCAGCCCGGCGCCACGTATACCTTAACGAGAATCTCAATCAGTCCGATGATCAGTCCCCCCAGCATTGCACCGGGAATGACTCCGATGCCGCCCAGCACGGCCGCGATAAAAGCTTTAATGCCCATCATGGAGCCCATATCCGTCGTACATCTCGGATATGTGGAGCAGTACATCATTGCCGCCACAGCCGCCAGAGCCGAACCGATGGCAAAGGTGATCGTAATGATCTTATCCACATTAATCCCCACAATGGTCGCAGCCTCCCGATCCTGGGGCACCGCCCGCATTGCCTTTCCGAGCTTCGTCGTCTGCACAAAAAGCGTCAGGATGACCATAATGGCAATTCCGATTCCCAGAGTCAGCAGATATTTCATCTGGATCTTGGCTCCGAAAATCTCGATCATAGGAAGGTCGAAGATCTTAACCACTGTCTTGGGGTTGCCGCCGAACAGAACCATCGCCAGATTTTCCAGGAAAACGCTCATGGCAAGAGCTGTAATCAGCGCTGAGATGGAGCCTGAGTTACGCACCGGCTTGTATGCGATCCGCTCTACCAGGACGCCTACCACGGTACATACGACGATGGCAAGAAGCACCGCCATCCAGGGCGGCATCCCGTAACTGACCATCAAAGGCGCCGTATAAAACATTGTGTACGCTCCCACCATGATGAAATCACCGTGGGCAAAATTGATCATACGCAAAATACCGTATACCATCGTATAACCAAGAGCAATCAGCGCATAGATAGCGCCCTGATTCAATCCATTTATGATACTTTGTATTAATATTGACACTGTTTTCCTCCCTCTAAGCTCCGCGGCAGCCGGAAAAAGCACGGCTTTCGGGCTGCTTCCGGCTGCTGCGAAACTCTCTTTTAAAGAAAGGTTCCTGCCGGAAATCCTTCCGGCAAGAACCTGAGCTTCGCTATTTTATGCTTCCGGTGCGATTGTCTGCAGCCATTTGATTTTTCCGTCTTCATATGTATTTACAACTACCGGCTTGATCGCATCACCCTTCTCATCCAGATAGATGTCTCCTGCCACACCGCTGAACTTCATCTCCGTCATACCGCTTACAAGAGAAGCCGTGTCAGAGCCGCCGCCATTCTTTGCCGCCTCTACCAGCATATACATTGCATCATAGTACAGAGCTGCGCAGGCATTCAGGCTTTCATCGCCGTATTTCTCTGTATACTTGGTTACAAATTCCTGAACCGCAGGAGCCGTATCCTCGGATGAATAATGGTTCGTAAAGTAGCAATCCACGAAATAATCTTCCAGACCGGAGGTGTCTGCGCCGTCCCAGCCGTCGCCGCCCATGATCGCTCCTTCAAAGCCGGCGTCTCTTACCTGCTGTACAAGAAGCGGTACGGTATCCAGGAAGCACGGATAGAATACAAAGTCTGCTCCGGAACCTACTGCCTGAGTTGCCTGAGCGGTAAAGTCCGTATCTGTTGTGGTACACTCACCTACGTATGCTACTTCAATTCCCAGCGCCTCCGCGCTTTCAATAAATGCATCCTTCAGGCCGTTGGAGTAGTCATCGTCCTTTGCGTAGATCACTGCCGCTGTTGTAAAGCCCTGCTCATTTGCAAACTGAGCCGCCATCTTGCCCTGATACGGATCAATAAAGCAGTTACGGAAAATCGTCGGTCCGATTTCTGTTACCTGGGAATTGGTAGCTCCGGTGGCCAGAAGAAGCATATCGTCCTCAGCGGCCAGCTCTGCCATCGGAAGGGTCACTGCTGAGAAGAAGGAACCAACGATTGCTTCCGGAGCTTCAGCTTTCAGAGAATTGTATGCATTGACTGCCTGCTTTGCATCCTTAGCATCATCCGCTACCTTTCCGCCGTTTACAATTTCAATCTTGTACTCGGAATCAGAAGCATTGATTTCTTCTACCGCCATGTCGATCGCATTCTGAGCGCCCTCTCCGTACACTGCAGAGCCGCCGGTCATGGCACATACGGCGCCGACCTTGATCACATAATCTTCTTCCTCTGCAAATACTGTAGTTCCTGCTGCCATGGATGCTGTCATAGCAATCGCCAGTGTTGCACTAATCACTTTCTTTTTCATAAGTTCTCCTCCTCATAATAAACTCTGAACATAAGGAAAGGCGCCTGATAATCTCTTATCAAACGCCCTCGTTCATCTATGTGACGACTATACCCCAAACTTTCGGTTCTGTCAAATCTGCCGGTTCAGTAGCCTCCTGCCCAATTTTCTGTTTCTTCTATAAATAATGGAACCGTCTTTTTCAATCTTCCTTCCCTTAAACTTTATCATTATTTTTTCGATAACCAAATTTTTTTGTCTTTCTGCTTCTTTTTGGGAAAAAATTTCCTTTTTTTCAGGAATCAATTGACATTTCTTTAAGACCGCTATAAAATGCAGGCAAAGCACACGGCAAGGAGGTCGCACTTCCTGCCGTGTGCTTTTTTATTTCTAAAATAAATTTCAGGGAGGCAGCTTATGAAAACACTGGGATATTATAACGGAACATTCGGTGAGCTTGATGAAATGAGCATTCCTATGAACGACCGTGTCTGCTGGTTCGGAGACGGGGTCTATGATGCAGGCCCTGCGCGAAATTACAAAATTTTTGCAATTGACGAGCATGTGGACCGCTTTTTTAACAGCGCCGGACTTCTGAAAATTCAGATGCCTGTCACAAAGCAGGAGCTAAAGGATATTCTTCAGGAAATGGTATTAAAAATGGATACCGGAAACCTCTTCGTATACTATCAGGTCACCCGAGGCAGCGGCATTCGCAACCATGTTTTTACGGAAGGCCCCGGAAATCTGTGGATCACCCTTACTCCGGCTGAAATTTCCGATGGTCTTACACCGATCAGGCTTATCACAACGGAAGACACACGTTTTTATCACTGCAACATCAAAACATTAAATCTGATTCCTTCCGTCATGGCATCCCAGAGAGCCAGAGAGGCCGGATGTCAGGAATCCGTTTTCTACCGTCCCGGAGGACGCGTGACAGAATGTGCCCACAGCAATGTACATATCATTCAGGACGGTATGCTGCGCACTGCTCCCACTGATAACCTTATCCTTCCGGGCATTGCCCGGGCTCACCTGATCCGTATCTGCAAACAGCTTGGCATCCCGGTAAATGAAACTGCCTTTACACTGGACGACCTCTATCATGCGGAGGAAGTTATTGTGACCAGTTCCAGCAATCTCTGTCTGTACGCAAATGAAATTGACGGCAGACCCGTGGGCGGAAGACAACCGGACATGCTTGAAACGATCCGAAAGGCGCTTCTGGATGAATTTTATGAAGCAACCAAAGAGGCGTAGCCTATGGAAGGACTTCGAATACTTCCTGCCGGCGACCGGGCGCTGGTAGCCGAGTTCGGAAATATCATTGATGAAGGGATAAATAATCAGGTTCACGCTTTGGCGAAAAAGCTCGCCTCAGAAGCTGTGCCCGGCGTATTGGAGCTGGTTCCTACTTTCCGCTCTCTCCTGATCTATTATGATCCTTCTTCCATCACTTACCATGATCTGGCACAAAGGATACGGCAGCTTTCGGAGAGTTCTGCAGCAGCAGGCAGTTCCGGCAGGCGCATCTGGAGGATTCCCTGCTGCTATGGTTCCCATTTTGGTCCTGACCTCCCGGCTCTGATCCGGTACACGGGATTATCCCGGGATGAAATTATTGCTATCCACAGCTCTGTGGATTACAAAATATACATGCTTGGATTTTTACCGGGATTTGTCTATCTGGGCGGCCTTGACAACCGGATTGAAATCCCCCGGCTGCCTTCGCCCCGGGTTCGGATACCGAAGGGTTCCGTGGGAATCGGCGGAAACCAGACCGGTGTTTATCCCCTGGATTCTCCCGGAGGCTGGCGGCTGATCGGCAGTACGCCCGTCGATTTTTACGACCCGCAGAGAGAGAAGCCAATTCTCTGCGATGCCGGTGATTATATCCGCTTCGTGCCGATTACATCATCAGACTATTATGATATCCGCCAGATGATTCTGCGCGGTACATATCGGCTGACGGTTCAGGAAGGAGGGGGTTCTTATGTCAGTTAAAGTCCTGGTTCCCGGACCGCTTACTACAATACAGGATCTGGGCCGTTTCGGTTATCAGAAATCCGGTATTCCATGTTCCGGAGTCATGGATCAGCAGGCATACCGGGCCGCCAACGAGCTGCTGGGCAACTGCCACGGCGAAGCAGTTCTGGAACATACGTTGATCGGCGGCAGCTACTATTTTGACTCCGATACAGTCATCGCCCTTACCGGCGCCGACATGGCAGCCTCTCTAAACGGTTCCCCCTGTCCCGTCGGGCGTCCGGTTCCCATCCGCGCCGGAGATACCCTTTCCCTTGGCATTGCTAAACGAGGATGCCGGACATATCTGGCAGCGGCCGGCGGCTTTGATGTACCTCCGGTTCTGGGAAGCCGTTCTACAAATCTGAAGTGCGGATTCGGCGGATATCAGGGCCGTGCCCTGGCTTCTGGAGATGTTCTGAAACTTGGCATACCAGGGGTACCCTACGAAAAAATAAAGGAGAACCGGATCCCATGCCCGGACTATCCTTCCGATATAATCGTTCGGGTCATAGAAGGCCCTCAGGCGGAGCTTTTCACACCGCAGGGGCTGGATACCTTTTACTCCGCTTCCTACACGGTATCGGAGCAAAGTGACCGAATGGGCTGCCGCCTAAATGGTACAGCCATCGAAAGCATCCATGGAACAGACATCGTCTCCGATGGCATCGTATTTGGCTCGGTACAGGTCACCTCTTCCGGACAGCCCATCGTACTGATGGCAGACCGGCAGACCACCGGGGGATACGCCAAAATCGCTACTGTGATCACAGAAGACCTGCCGCTGCTGGCTCAGGCCCGGCCGGGAGACACGATATATTTTAAAAAACAGCCATTTTCATCAGGAGGTCAGCTATGAATTATTCCGATATGAAGCCCAGGGAAGTTCGGGCACTCATCCGGGAGGGGAAGATTACGGGCCCCACTGCCGGAATGTGCGCCGGCTATGCCCAGGCAAACCTCGTCATTCTGCCAAAGGAACTGGCGTATGATTTTCTTTTATTTACTCAGCGCAATCCGAAATCCTGTCCGCTCCTGGAGGTCAGTGATACCGGCAGCCGTTTTTTGCATACCATCGCCGACGGCGCTGACGTCACCACCGATATTCCCCGTTACCGGGTATACCGGGATGGTATACTCACAGAGGAACGAACCGATATCTCCGGCCTGTGGCGTCCTGACTTTGTCAGCTTCCTGATCGGCTGCAGCTTTTCCTTTGAAGCTGCTCTTCTCGATGCGAATGTTCCCGTCCGCCATATCGAAGAGAATCGAAATGTTCCTATGTATAAAACAAATATCCCCTGTATATCCGCCGGCAGCTTTCATGGCACAATGGTAGTCAGTATGCGCCCTGTTCCTCATGAGCTGGTTCCAAAGGCCGTACTGATTACCGGAGAGATGCCCCGGGTCCATGGAGCCCCTATACACATCGGGACACCGGAGGCTATTGGCATTTCGGATCTTTCACATCCTGACTTCGGAGATATGGTCACGATCCGCGATGGAGAGGTACCGGTCTTCTGGCCCTGCGGTGTCACTCCTCAGAATGTAGTCATGGAGTCCAGACCGCCTCTGGCGATCACCCATGCTCCTGGGCATATGCTTATCACAGATGTCAAGAACACAGAATTGAAATATTGACACGCCTTTTGAAAAACTCAACGGTATTACCGGAATTCAACGGTTTTTACGAAATAAGACATGGGAGGAATTTTTATGCGTCAGATTGATTTGAACTGCGACCTCGGCGAAAGCTTCGGCAACTATAAATGCGGCATGGATGAAGAGGTTCTTCCTTTTATCACCTCCGCCAATGTGGCCTGTGGTTTTCACGCTTCAGACCCTCTGGTTATGCAGCAGACTGTTTCCGCTGCCCGTGAAAATCATGTGCGTGTCGGCGCACACCCCGGCTTTCAGGACCTTGTAGGGTTCGGACGGCGGGCTATGAGCCTTCCGGCAAAAGAAATTACCGCCATTGTGGAATATCAGATTGGTGCACTAAATGCGTTCTGTGCCGCAAATAAAATAAAACTCCAGCATGTAAAACCCCACGGCGCCCTCTACAATATGGCAGTCAGGGATGAGGTCATCGCACAGGCCATCTGCGAAGGCATTGCCGCCGTAGATCCTGATCTGATTCTGCTGGCTCCGGCCGGCAGTGAGATGATCCTGGCTGCCGAACGGCTGGGGCTCGCGGCGGCAAAAGAGGTATTCGCCGACCGTGCTTATGAGGAGGACGGTTCACTGGTATCCCGCAGCAAACCTGGGGCAATGATTACTGATGAAGCTTCCGCCATCCGGCGTGTCCTTCAGATAGTTCAAAAGGGAACAGTAACAGCCATCACAGGAAAGGAGATTGAAGTTGAAGCGGATTCTGTCTGCGTTCATGGCGACAGTCCCTCCGCCCTCGCTTTCGTCAAACAGATTCACTTGTCACTTGTTCAGGAAGGAATTTTACTGGCACCTATGAGCCAGGTCATTTCCGCTCCCACAGAATAAAACATACGAGGTGATCATTATGTCCAATGCAGCCCGCTGCCTTCCACCATCTGACCGCGATTATTCCATTGAAGATATTGTACTGCGGTATTCCGGCCGGGGAATGACAATTCTTCAGCGATATCTCCACTCCGGTTACTGCGACAGAGCGGCAAAAAAGCTTTTGGCGTTGGAGCGCGGCAATATCTTGCTGACTACGGGCTTTTGCGTATCCGGCAGAGCCGAAACCGACGGACCGCCCGGAACGGTCATCCTCGCCCATGCGCTGAAAAAGCTCGGCTTCCATCCTGCCATTGTGACAGATCAGATCTGCCGCGGGCTCTTTGAGTCTGAAGGCTTTCCGGTGGAATATGCCGCCGTGGATGCGGATGCTCGTATTTACCAGAAACTTTTGGATCGCTACCGCCCGGTCTGCCTCATCGCCATTGAGCGCTGCGGCCGGAACCTGGAAGAAGATTATGCAAATATGAAGGGAATCAGCATTGCCCGCCAGACGGCACAGATTGATATTATGTTCGACCTGGCGGCCCGGGAAGGAATCCTGACCATCGGGATCGGCGATGGAGGCAATGAAATCGGCATGGGAAATCTTAAAGATGTGATTGAAGAAAAGCTGAGCCTGATCCCATGTACGGTCAAAGTCAATGAACTGATCATAGCCACTACCTCCAACTGGGGAGCGTACGCTCTGGCCGCCTCTCTGTCCATAAAAAAGCACCAGCATCTGCTGATGTCCTACCACGAGTTAGCCGAATATCTGGAGCGGATCGTTGCCCTGGGCTGCATCGACGGCGTTACCAAAAAGCAGGAACCCAGCGTTGACGGCTTTCCGCCGGAGATCGAACGTGAAATTCTCGGGACACTGCATCTGATTTCTTCGGCAGCCTCCTGACGCTTCCGGCAGTTTGCCATTTCCGGCAGGATCCCGTTTTTCGACGGCTCCTTGACCGATATACGTTACCCGTTTTCTGACATATCACTCCTGGGTATGTCACAGCTTAGAAAGGAATTTAGATATGGATGCACTTGATCACAAAATTCTGTCACTTTTAAAACAAAATGCCCGTGTAAAAGCATCTGAGATCAGCCGTGAAGTCCACCTATCCGTCTCCTCGGTTATCGAACGGATCCGTAAGCTGGAAGCCTCCGGCGTGATCCAGTCCTATACGATCATCACAGACGAAGCGCTGATTGGCAACGATCTGACCGCCCTGATGGAGATCAGTCTGGAGCACCCGCGTTTTACAGAAGATTTCGTACGCTATGTGCACAAGAACCCCCATATCGTTTCCTGCTATTATCTCACCGGGGAATTTGATTATATGCTTAAGATCTGCTGTCATTCTTCCAGAGAGCTGGAGGAAATCCATCGCGAGATCAAACAGCAGGATGGTGTACGCATGACTAAAACTCATTATGTACTGCGCACAGAAAAAAATATCTATTCTTCCCTGCCGGATGATCCGGGGGAAAAATAGATATTTTCAAATACTAATTATAATTATAGTTATTATGAGGTACGCCGTCTGTCAAATTT
Source organism: Lachnospiraceae bacterium (assembly GCA_030524705.1). GTDB lineage: Bacteria > Bacillota > Clostridia > Lachnospirales > Lachnospiraceae > Choladousia. Next base: position 53,953 of record JAUNGD010000006.1, read on the forward strand.
CCATGCAAGCATCATACCGATTCCCTGCATGATCTGTACCAGCAGCACCAGAATGACCACTGTCACCAGCATAACATCAAACTGATAACGATTGTATCCGTAGCGCACCGCGATAGCTCCAAGGCCATCTGCTCCTACCGTACCTGCCATTGCAGAATAACCGAGGATAGTTGCCGTAACAATGGTAGCATTGACGATCAGAGAGGTCCTTGCCTCCGTCAGAAGCACCTTTGTAACGATGGTCCAGTTGCTGGCTCCCATACTCTGGGCTGCCTCAATCACGCCGTGATCTACTTCCTTCAGGGAGGATTCCACCATTCTGGCAATGTAAGGTGCGGCCGCAATGGTCAGAGATACGATCATCGCATTAGAACCGTAGCTCTTCCCAACAATCAGCCTCGTCAGAGGAATCAGCATGATCAAAAGGATCAAAAACGGGATGCTTCGGAAAATATTTGAGATAAAATCAATCACCTTATATATCACTGCATTCGGCCGGATACCATCCTTGTCCGTCACAGTAAGGAGAATCCCCAGAGGCATTCCTATCACATATCCCAGAAACGTCGGAAGCAGCGTCATGTACAGCGTCTCTCCGATACCGTTGATAATCATCATAATCATTTTTTCATCCAACATAATCTTTCAACTCCTCCACTGCAAGTTTTGCGCCCTTCAGATAAGCGATCATTTTGTCTCCCAGAGCTTCATCCTCCGGAAGCTGAAGGATCATCTCACCCTTTGCCACGCCGTCCAGATCCTTTGTATTCGCGTAAAGAATATTTACAGGAGTCTTGAAGGCCAGCACCATATTGCCAATGACCGGTTCAAAGGAAGAATTCTCAGAAAAGACGATACGTACGCACCGTTTTCCCTTCATCTCAACGACACGCTCAAAGCCCTGATAGATCAGCTTTTTTGCCTCCCTGGACTTTGGCGCCTGGAAAATATCTTCTACCCTTCCGTGCTCCACCAGATTGCCGTGATCAATGATGGCCACATGGCTGCATATCTCCTGCACCACCGCCATCTCATGGGTGATAACCACAATGGTGATGCCGTATTTCTGGTTGATCTCCTTCAAAAGCTGCAAAATTGATTTTGTAGTCTGAGGATCCAGGGCGCTGGTGGCCTCGTCGCAGAGCAGGATCTTCGGATCTGAGGCCAGCACTCTGGCGATGGCCACTCTCTGCTTCTGTCCGCCGGAAAGCTGCGCCGGATACGCCTGAGCTTTCTCCCCCAGGCCTACAATTTTCAGATACTCCATAGCCTTCTCTCTGGCCTCACGCTTTTTCATGCCGGCAATCTCCAGAGGGAAACAGACATTGTCAATCACGCTGCGCTGCATGAGCAGATTGAAATGCTGAAAAATCATCCCGATGTCCTTTCGGGTTTCCCGAAGCTGCTTTTCTGAAAGGGATGCCAGATCCTTCCCATCTACCAGAACCGTGCCTCCCGTGGGGCGCTCCAGGAAATTCAGGCACCGCACCAGAGTACTCTTCCCGGCGCCAGACATACCGATGATCCCGTAAATATCTCCCTTATATATGTCAAGACTTACATCCCTGAGGGCCTGTACGTCCATATCCTTCAACTTGAATTCTTTATCCAAATGCTCGATCTTAATAATCGGTTCCATATTTTCCTCCATCGTACTCCCAAATCAAATATCCCGCAGCGTGTCAGACGGCACGCTGCTTCGCAAGAACAACTGAACTGTATCGAGTATAACGTAAAATGGGAGCTGTTGCAAGATAGGAATCCCATAACAGCCCCCGTTTTATGACAGTTATATGTTCAGATATTGTGCAAACCGAGGGAACCTGACTGTTTATTCGGTAACAGCCTCTGTCTCAGCCTCTGCTGCTTCTGTATCTGCCGCCTCCTCGAAAGGAATGACAGCTCCATCGTATGTATCATTGATGAATGTCTTGATCTCATCAGACTTCAGTACATTTACTAATGCCTGTGTCTTCTCACTGTTCTCGTTTCCTTCCTTAACAGCAATTACATTTACATAGGTCTTTGCTGCCTCAGAATCAGACGCCTCATATGCGATGGAATCCTTAGATACAGAGAATCCTGCATCCAGTGCATAGTTACCATTCATAACTGCAAACGCAACCTCATCAATATGACGCGGAACCTGAGCTGCCTCAAGCTCGAGAATCTCTACATTCTTCGGATTTTCTTCGATGTCATTTACAGTAGCTGTCAGGCCGGCATCCTCTGCCAGTGTAAGCACGCCGTTAGCCTGCAGAAGCAGAAGCGCTCTCGCCTCGTTTGTCGTATCGTTCGGAACTGCGATCACATCGCCATCCTCCAGTTCGTCAAGGCTGGACTTTGTACCCGGATAGATACCAAACGGCTCATAGTGGATACCGCCGGCATTTACAAGGTGTGTTCCCTTCTCCTCGTTGAAGCTCTCAAGATACGGAATATGCTGGAAGTAGTTTGCATCGATCTCACCGCTCTCAACTACCTCGTTCGGCAGAATATAATCATCAAACTCTTCAACCTCCAGAGTCCATCCCTCTTCTTCCAGAAGCTTTGCAGCTTCAGCCAGAATCTCTGCATGCGGTGTCGGAGATGCTGCTACTGTGATCGTCTTGTCTTCCTCGGCGCCTGCAATATTCGCCGGTCCAAATGCTGCAATCGCAGAAACGGTCAGTGACAAAGCCAGTACTCTTGATAAATTCTTTTTCATAATCTCTTCCTTCTTTCTTTATTTGTAGTCCGCCTTTGGCGGCCTCATTTTCATCCCCATGGGGTTTTGAAAACTTATGTTACATGATACCACTCGTGTACAAAAAATGCAATCTTTTCCTTCATTTTCCGAAAGCATATCGGCATTATTCGGTAACTGCTTCCGTTGCTGCTTCTGTCTCTGCTGCCGTATCCTCCGCAGCCTCCACAACTCCGCCTTCCACAACGAGGCTGTCGATGTCTACCTCAGAGCCGTACACCGGCTCCAGAGTCTCTTTATAATCTGCATGGAAAAACTCCTCGTCTGCCAGAGCCACAATCTCGTCATTGATCCAGTTCAAAAGGGTCTCATTGCCCTTGGTTACAGCCGGAGCGATGGTGTCCAGATCTCCCAGACTCTCAATCCCTACCGTGAAGCCCGGATTCTGAATCGCCCATGCCAGAACCTCTGTGTTGTCTGTAGAAAATGCATCTCCGCGGCCGTCCAGCAACGCATTATATGCCTCTGTATACTGGTCATATTTCTGCAGGTTCACATCCGGATAATTTTCGGTGAAAAATGTCTCGGCCGTCGTTCCCTTGGCAACAATCAGGGTCTTACCGTTCAGCTCCTCCGGGGATGTGATCAGCGCATCATCCGGGGAGACAACTCCCAGAGCCACCTTCATATACGGCAGCGCGAAATCCACGGCCTCAGCGCGCTCCTCGGTAACAGTGAAATTTGCAAGAATGATATCTACCTTTCCGGTCTCCAGATACTCCACACGGCTTGCCGGCTCTGTAGATACGTACTCTACCTCAACGCCGAGATCCTGCGCCAGTCTTTCTGCAAAGTAAACGTCATAACCCTGATAATCTCCATTCTCATCTACATATCCGAAGGGATTTTTGTCGCTGAAAACTCCGATGGTAATTTTGCCGCTCTCCTTGATCTCATCCAGTGTGCGGTATACCGCATCCTCTGCATGTACCGGTGTGCCCACCGCCGTGATGGCTGCCAGGCTGAGCGCTGCTGTAAGCGCTCTTACAATATTCTTTTTCATAATATTTACTCCTTCTTTCTGATTTTGTTTTTTTAGTTTCGTCTCTTTCTTATTTCTTTTTCTTATTTCGTGAAAATAAAGGTGTTCAGAAACCGTTTTGCCCTGTCCGTTCTGGGCTGTGTAAAAAAATTCTCCGGCGTATCCGACTCGGCGATCAGCCCCTCGTCCAGAAAAACGATCCGGTCTGCCACGGCCCGGGCAAACTGCATCTCATGGGTCACAATCATCATGGTGGAGCCTTCTCTTGCCAGCTCCAGCATGACATCCAGCACCTCCCGCACCATTTCCGGGTCCAGCGCCGCTGTCACCTCGTCAAAAAGCATAATCTCCGGCTTCATGATGAGGGCTCTGACGATCGCCACCCTCTGTTTCTGGCCGCCGGAAAGCTGTCTTGGATAAGCGTCCCGCTTCTCAAGAAGCCCTACCCGGGACAGCAACGTCTCCGCCTCCTGCGTTACTTCTTTTTTTGCTCTCCCCTGGGCCTTCATCGGGCCCAGCAGAATATTGTCCATGACCGTCATATGGGGAAACAGGTCATAGCTCTGGAATACCATGCCAATCTTCTGGCGTATCTCACTCCATTTTGTTTTACTGTCGGTAATTACTTTGCCGTCCAACAGAATCTCCCCGGACTGTATCGGCTCCAGTCCGTTCATACATCGAAGCAGTGTGCTCTTTCCACAGCCGGAGGGTCCGATGATGACCACCACCTCGCCCTTATGCACCTCCAGGGATATATCCTTCAGAACCGGACCGTTCCCGTAATCCTTGTGCAGATGGCGAACCTCCAGCAGTATTTCCTTTTCATTCAAGCAGCCTCACCTCAATTCTTCCACTTTTTCTCCAGCCTTGACGCCAGCAGCGAAATCGGCCAGCATACAAGAAAATAGAGAAAAAAGATTGTTCCATAAATCCAGAGCGCCGAATCCGGTACGGTATACCGGTTGGCCTCAATAATCTGCTGACCCGTCTTCAAAACCTCCACTACGCCGATCAGGACAATCAAGGACGTGGTCTTGATCATTCTCGTCGTCAGGTTGATGGCCAGCGGTATCAGCCTGCGCAGCGTCTGCGGAATGATGATATAGCGATAAACCTGCATTTTTTCCAGCCCGAGGGCTTCGCCGCTTTCGTACTGGTGCTTCGGTATGGAAATCAATGCGCCCCTCACCAGATCTCCCATTTCCGCCGTTCCCCAGAACGTAAACACGATAATTGCAGAGGTTTCCCCGGAAAGATTAATACCAAAGGCTTTTGTCAGGCCGAAGAATACGAGAAACAGAAGCACGAGCTGCGGCATGATGCGGATAAACTCCAGATAAAATCTGGTAAGCACCCTCGCCACCGGATTCTTCCAGGTCATCAGTATCCCAAGAAAAATGCCGAGTATCATGGAAAATGCCACGGCGATCAGTGCGATCCGGAAGGCAACCCACAGTCCCTGCAGAAGCCTCGCAAAATTGTTTCCCATAAACAGTACTCTAATTCCCAAATCCTGCATATCTCAGCCTCCTTTCCAGAAGGGAAGCCGCAATGGATATCGGCAGAAGCAGCACCAGATATGCGATCACCAGTATAAGCAGCGCCTCATCCGTCTTGTAGTACAGCCCAATCAGATCCTTTGCGACATACATCAGATCCGGCAGCGCCACAACACTGAACACCGAGGTCTCCTTGATCAGAAAGATCATGTTCGCACAGATGCCCGGAATGGAAACTGACAGCGCCTGGGGTAAAATAACATACCGCATAACCTGTATATGAGTCAGCCCCACCGACAATCCCGATTCCTCCTGAATTTTGTCTATGGACTCCAGGCCGCTGCGGAAGGACTCTGCCATATAGCTGCCGCCCAGAAATCCCAGGCCGATCAGCGCGCATGCCTCCGAGCTAAGCCGGATATTCAGTTTTGGAAGTCCGAAATATAAAAAGAAAAGCTGTACCAGCAGCGGCGTGTTTCTCGACAGCTCTATATAGACGGCAACGACTCTGCGAAGCACCGGAATCCTGTAATACTGAATCAGAGAACAGGCTAATCCGACAATCATCGAAAAGAGAATGCCCAACAGTCCCAAACGCAGCGTCAGCTTTGCCGCTTCCACGTATAACGGAATATACTTTGCAATAAACTGCGTATCCACGCTGTCACCACCTTATTCTCATTCTTTTCCTATCGGAACTATATGGATAGTATCACTATTTTCCTATTATGTCAATAGGTTTTATATTTTTTATTGTAAAATCAGCTCCGCCACCAGCTCTGCTCCGCGCTTCAGATCCGTTACCGTCGTGTACTCGCTGGTGGAATGGGAGTCATACATACCGCAGGAAAGCACGATTCCCTGGATCCCCTGCTCCGCGAAGGTATTGTTGTCGCTGCCCCCGAAGGTCCGGGTCAGATGGGCCGGAAGTCCCAGCCTTTCACAGGCCCGCTCAAAGCGCTGCACCACCGCAGCCTCCCGGGGAATTTTATAGGCCGTCAGATCCACACGGATCTCCGTCCTGCACTCTGCGCCTGCCCCGGCTGCCTCCGCCTCAAAGACGCTTTGCACCTCCCGGGCCGTCTGCAGCGCCTTCTGATGGCTGTAGCTGCGGATCTCTCCCTCGCACCGGCACAGCTCCGGCACAATATTCGTTGCCTGGCCCCCGGTGATTTTACCGATGTTCAGCGTCGTTTCCGGGTCAATCCTGCCCTGCCGTATTTTGCTGATGGCGCTGCCCGCCACGGCGATCGCATGAATCCCCTCCTCCGGTGAAAATCCGGCGTGGGACGCCCTGCCCGTCACCGTGATCTCAAACGACAAAAGGGACGGCGCCTGCAGCGCTGCCGCTCCCACTGCTCCGCTGAGATCCAGCACATATGCTTCCCTGGCCCGTACCTTTGAAAAATCAAACACCTTTGTTCCCTTTACGTATACCTCCTCCGCAACCGGAAAAAGCACCTCAATATCCCTGTGGGGCCTTCCGCTTCCGCATACGCCCCGAATACCGCCCAGGATCTCTACGATCCCGGACACATCGTCGGCCCCCAGCACCGTATCTCCCGCGCTGGTGATCCTGCCGTCCTCCGACAGAACAGGCCGTTTCCCTTTTCCCGGCTCCACCGTGTCAAGATGGGAGGAAAACAGGATCGTCTCTCCCGGAAGCGTCCCCTTTAAAAAGCCGTATACATTTCCGGCGTTTCCTCCGTACTGTGTCCCGGCGTCATCCTCCGACACCTCAAAACCCAGTTCCTCCAGCTTCCCCTTCACATAATCTGCTGCCTTTCTTTCCCGGAAGCTGAGTGAATCCAGCTCCACAAGCTCCGTGAATTCACGGAGCAGCCGTTTTTCATCTATCTTCATCCTATTATCTATTTCCTTTCTCCCGGCTGATACTGCCTTATATAAAGTATTCAATCGACTTCTCCGGCGTAACCATTGTCCTGCAGTTAAACAGAAGCACGGCCTCCCGCATATCATAGGGTCCCAGAGCATAAATCTCATAGGTTTCTTTATTAAAATATGATTCCGGTACGATCCGGTTGTACCGGAAGGGCTGATCAAGAAGCACCTGTATGTCCTTCTGGTCAAAGGGCTCGGCCCGGTAATACGGATCAAACATCAGAATTTTATCCTCCCGAATTCCTGTCAGCACTACATAATGAGCTTCATCGTAAAACAACCGTACCACCGCTGCCCCGCCCCGCTTCAGCGCATCATTGATATAGCTCTCCTGCCCGATATAGACGCTCTGACCCGACAGATAGCGGCCTGAAATGTCCAGCCGTCCCGTTCTTCCAAATCCGTTCAGCCAGTTGCAGAGAAACATCATGGCCGCTGTGGATGTGCCGCTCTTGCCCGGCACGCCCTCCACGCTGTAGCAGTCAAGACAGTACAGCATGACGTTTCTGATAACCTCCGGCGGTATCTCCTCCCGCTCAAATAAATAGCTGATGGCGTCAAGAACCGCGGTGGGGCCGCAGTCGTATTCTGATAACTGATAATGAAGTGGATTTTTCATATGTTCCCCGCCTTTTCCTGAATTCTGACCTTCGCCGAAGTACATGATCTGTTCAGTCATGTACTTTACTGAATCATATCTCCTGTTCAGTCATGGTCTTCTGCATTATACTCTTTTCTGGCTCAGGAGTAAACTGCCTCCCTAAGCTGTTCCAACGCTTTTTCCAGGGTCTGCCGCGGACACGCGATATTGATGCGCTCAAAGCCTTCGCCGTCGGGGCCGAACATGGCGCCGCTGTCCAGCCAGAGCTTCGCCCGGTTCACAATCAGATCCTCCCGCTCCTCTTCCGTCAGATTCAGTCCCCGGAAATCCAGCCAGAGCAAATACGTTCCCTCCGGCTCCACCAGCCTGATCTCCGGCAGCTTTGCCGCAAGGTATTCCCGGACAAAGGCAAGGTTTCCTGCCAGATACTCCTTCAATCCGGCAAGCCATTCCCCGCCGCCCTCGTATGCCGCCTGACACGCTGCAAGCCCCATCAGATTCAGCTGGCTGTAGCCTGCCGCTGCGACCTGCTTTTTAAACTCTTTTTTCAATTCAGGGTTAGAAATAAAAATATTTGACACCTGCAGCCCTGCAAGGTTGAAGGTCTTGCTGGGAGCCGTACACGTAACCGTAATGTCTGCCAGCTCCGGCGAGAGGGATGCAAACACGAAATGGCGGTTCCCCGGATACACAAAATCACTGTGAATCTCGTCGCTGACCACAAGCACCCCGTACCGCAGGCATATCTCGCCGATTCTGCGCAGCTCCCACTCCTTCCATACACGCCCCACCGGATTGTGAGGGCTGCACAAGAGGAAAAGTTTTACATGGTTTTCTCTGATTTTCTGTTCAAAATCTTCAAAATCAATCTCATAATGCCCGTCCTGCAGCTTCAGAGGACTGTTGACCAGAATACGTCCATTATCCCGGATCACCTCACTAAAAGGATAGTATACGGGCTGCTGCAGCAATACTGCATCCCCCGCCCTGGTGAAAGCACGGACCGCCATAGCCAGAGCAAAAACTACTCCGGGCGTTTTTACAAGCCAGCTGCGCTTTGTCGTCCATCCAAAATGCCTCTCATACCAGCCCGACACCGCCTGAAAATAAGCTTCCTTGCTCTCACTGTATCCAAAAATTCCGTGAACCGCCGCCTGCTCCAGCCGCTCCACAATATAGGGTGCGGTCTGAAAATCCATATCGGCCACCCAAAGAGGCAGTACATCCTCCCTCTTTCCACGCTCCTTTGCAAAATCATATTTCAGGCAGTTCGTACCCCGGCGGTCAATAACCTTATCAAAATCGTATCCCATACTGTATCCTCCCGTATCTCCAATCGTAATTCCGATGCAATCTCTTTTCTTTCATTTTGATGCAACGCCCTTTTCATTCCGATGCGGTACTTTTCTTTCCATTCCGATTCCCTTTATTCCAGCGCCTGTGCGAGATCTGCAATCAGATCCTCCGCATCCTCGATACCCACGGAGAAGCGCAGAAACGTCTCTGTGATGCCGAGCTTTTCCCGGACCTCCTTCGGCACGTCGCCATGGGTCTGCAGCATCGGATATGTGATCAGTGATTCCACGCCGCCCAGACTTTCCGCATAGACAATCAGCCGTACCTTTTCCAGTACTTTTCTTGCTGTCTCCTCAGAGTCTACCCGGAAAGAGATCATGCTTCCGGTGCCTCTGGCCTGAGATGCATTGACCTCATATCCCGGATGCTCCGGAAGCCCAACATAGTAAACCTGCTCTACCCTGGGCTGCTCCTTCAGCCACCGGGCGATCTTCCGGGCATTGCTCTGCTGCTTTTCAATCCGTACTGCAAGCGTCTTGATCCCCCGCAGGAGTAAAAAGCTGTCAAAGGGTGCCAGACTGCTGCCCACTGTCTTATAATAATACCGTATTTTTTCCGCCAGCTCAGGACTTGCCGTACAGAGAAAGCCGGCCAGCGTATCATTATGTCCGCCCAGGAACTTGGTACCGCTGTGGATCACAAGATCGGCTCCCAATGCGATGGGATTTTGCAGATATGGGGAAAGAAACGTATTGTCCACAATCAGAAGCAGGTTATATTGATCTGCCAGCCGCTTCATCGCCCTCAGATCCGTCACCTTCATCGTAGGATTGCTGGGCGTCTCAATATAAAGCGCCTTCGTAGCCGGGGTAATCTCCTGCTCCACCAGAGCTGCGTCTGATGTGTCGATGTAAGAAAAGCTCAGATCTCTTCTCCTGCCCACGGATTCAAAAATCCTCACGGAGCCGCCGTACAGATCCTCCGAACAGACCACGTGCGCTCCCGCCTCCAAAAGCTCCAGGCAGAGAGACAGCGCAGCCATTCCCGTTGAGCAGGCCACGGTATCGTATGCCCCTTCCAGTGCCGAAATCGTGTTTTCCAGCTCCGCTCTGGTAGGATTACTTTCCCTGGAGTAATCGTATCCTGTAGACTGTCCGATACCCGGATGGGAAAAGGTGGCGGTCTGATAGATCGGGATCGGTATTGCCCCGTATGAATGCTCCTGTCCGCCTTTTCCGTGAATACACTGCGTATCAATCTTATATCCCATATTGTTTCTCCTCTCTGTCAGACCAAATGTACATATTTTAAAGAATAATAGGAAACCGAAACTGCCTTTATATCATTGTGCGAAGCACTTTTTATGACACAGAAAAATTTCTCATATCACAAAATATAAAAAGGGAAGCACGTATGCTTCCCTCATCTATTCCCGGGCTTATTCAGCAAACAGCGGTGTAGAATAATATCTGTCTCCCGTATCCGGCAGGAGCGCTACGATATTCTTACCCTTGTTCTCTGGACGTTTTGCAAGCTGGATTGCTGCATAAAGCGCCGCACCGGAGGAAATACCTACGAGAACGCCCTCGTTCTTCGCCAGAAGCTTTGCAGTTGCGAATGCATCTTCATTTTCAACCTTGATGATCTCATCGTAAATAGAAGTATTCAGTACCTCCGGAACAAATCCTGCTCCGATACCCTGAATCTTATGCGGACCGCTCTTGCCCTCAGAAAGCACCGGAGAAGAGGCCGGCTCTACTGCTACAACCTTCACATCCGCCTTTTTAGACTTCAGGAACTCACCTGCGCCTGTCAACGTACCGCCTGTACCTACACCGGCCACAAAAATATCCACTGCCCCGTCGGTATCATTCCAAATCTCCGGCCCTGTTGTGCTTCTGTGGATAGCAGGGTTCGCCGGATTCACAAACTGTCCCGGAATAAAGCTATCCGGAATTTCCTTTGCCAGCTCATCTGCTCTGGCAATCGCGCCCTTCATTCCCTTTGCACCTTCCGTCAGCACAAGCTCTGCACCGTATGCCTTCAGAATATTTCTTCTCTCAACACTCATCGTCTCCGGCATCGTCAGGATAATGCGGTATCCCTTCGCTGCTGCGATAGCTGCAAGACCGATACCTGTATTTCCTGATGTCGGCTCGATGATCACGGAGCCTTCCTTCAGAAGCCCCTTTTCCTCTGCATCCTCTACCATGGCCTTTGCAATACGGTCCTTTACGCTTCCGGCCGGATTAAAATACTCAAGCTTTACGAGAACAGTAGCTTCAAGCCCAAGTCTTTTTTCAATATTTGCCACCTCAACAAGCGGGGTATTTCCGATCAATCCCAGTGTTCCTTTATAAATCTGTGACATGCTTCTTTCCTCCTATATTTCCTATTTGTTTACTATGTTTTATGTGTTACTGGTATTATAGCATATTTTCCCCGGCTGTCAACTACAATATAAAAATTTTTTATCTCTTGTTTTGTCGAAACTTGTCACATAAGTATTTTATACATTTACCAAGAATATTTGACATTCTCTGTATTTTCTTGTAAAATACAAATGATTTGCACTTATTATCGGAGGATATTATGAAGACACTACTGATTATTTATATTATCATGATAAACCTGATCGGTTTTTTTATTATGGGCATTGATAAAAACAAAGCTCGCCGGGGCAAATGGCGCATTTCCGAAAAGACACTTTTCTTGATCGCCCTGCTTTGTGGCAGCATCGGCATTTTGATCGGCATGTATGTATTCCGCCACAAGACGAAGCATCTTTCCTTCACAATTGGGATTCCCACGATCCTGGTGCTGCAGCTGCTGCTTATAAGCTTCCTCTATTCATGGAACAGCAAGCAGATGGGCCGTCCGGCACAGGCAGTTGAGAATGAACTTGCCCTGATCCAAAAGCTGGACTCTGATACCATACAGTCTTTCGTATCCTACGAAAATCTTATGAATTCTCATCTTGCTTCCGGCACTATAAACGACGATACCGCTGAAGCAGTCGGCCTCTTTTTCAAGAACTTCAAATACAACATCCACAACGAACAGATAGACGGCGATACCGCAACAGTCAGTGTCAATATCACCAATATTGACACGCATGCCCTCGCCCAGGATCTGTGCCGGGAAATTTTGCAGGAGTCCGTGGCGATCTATCCGACGTCCAGAAGCTCCACCACCAGCGACTACTACCGCCTTCTTCGGGATACCCTGGCAAATCATACCTATGAACCGGTGGTCACCACCGCATATTTCCACCTTCAAAAGGACGAGTCCGGCTGGATCATCCTGACTGACCAGACCCTGGAGGATGAGCTGGTCAGCGGTTTTATCACTTATCTGAATGATCCCAAGATTCTGCCCGTTTCCGAGGTGGTCTCCATTCATCTGGACGCCCTGAAAAACCTGACCGCAGAGCAATGGGCCGAATATCTCTCTGTCAATGATGTTTTTGCCACGTACAATACGGACTACTATCAGCAGATCGATGAGGAATATATCAGGCAGCTTGCTGATGCTTTTGATTATGAGATCATAAAATGCACCGAAGAAGATACTACCGCTGAAGTTGTGGTTCGAATCAAAAGTATTGATATGACAAATGTTCTTACCATATATAAAAAACATCTTCTGGAATACGCGGCAACGTCAAAGTCCATACGTGATGATGACGTCACCTTTTCAAACGAAACCTCCCGGCTTCTGCTGGAGTCCCTACGTGAAAACAGCAAGACCAGTTCCACCGATATCGACATGACCTTCTACAATAACGGAACTATCTGGGAAATTTATTTCGGAAATGATTTTACGAATGCGCTGATGGGGGACATGAGAGATGCTATTGACACTTTCAACTCCCTGACCCGGGATAATCTTCCAGAATAACAAGAAATACTTCAATGCAAAATACCGAAGCTGCTGACGGTGCGGCACTAAAGCCGCGCTGTCAATCTCTCCGGTATTTCCTGCACTTCTTATTCCGTTTTTTTATTCTACTTTTATTCCTCTACCTCTGTAGTCTCCAGAAACAGCTCCTTAAGCTGCTTTTCGTCTACCACGCTGGGCGCTTCTGTCATCAGGTCGGAGGCATCCTTCACCTTCGGGAAGGCGATGACCTCCCGGATGCTGTCGCAGCCTGCCATCAGCATGATCAGACGGTCCAGACCGAAGGCCAGACCTGCGTGAGGCGGCACTCCGTATTTGAAGGCATTCAGCAGGAAGCCGAACTGCTCCTGCGCCTGCTCCTTCGTGAAGCCCAGCATGTCAAACATCTTGCTCTGGATATCGCTCTGGAAGATACGGACGCTTCCGCCGCCCAGCTCTGTACCGTTGAGCACGATATCGTATGCCTTCGCCCGGACTGCTCCCGGATCGCTCTCCAGCTTATCGAAATCCTCTTCCATCAGCATTGTAAAGGGATGATGCATTGCCACGAAACGCTGATCCTCCTCATCCCACTCCAGAAGCGGGAACTCCGTTACCCAGAGGAATTTATAATCATCCTTCTTCAGAAGTCCAAGATTCTTGGCGATTTCGATACGCAGAGCGCCAAGCACATCCCATACCACCTTGTTTTTATCTGCCGCGAACAGAAGCAGGTCCCCCGGCTGTCCCTCCATAGCCTGAACCAGTGCGTGAAGCTCTTCTTCTGTCATAAACTTTGCAAAGGAGGACTTGTACGTGCCGTCCTGATTGATGACCAGATAAGCCAGTCCCTTTGCGCCGTAGCCCTTCGCAAACTCTACCAGCGCGTCGATTTTCTTTCTCGGCATGCTGCCCTGGCCCTTCGCATTGATGCCGCGCACGCTGCCGCCTGCTGCCAGCGCATTGGTAAATACGGAAAATCCGCAATCCTTTACGATGTCAGAAACATCGTGAAGCTCCATGCCAAAACGGAGATCCGGCTTGTCGGAGCCGAAGCGGTCCATGGCCTCCTGCCAGGTCATCCGCTGGATCGGAAGGGGTACGTCCACACCCAGCACATTCTTAAACAGTCTTGCAAGAAGACGCTCATTTACATCAATGACGTCATCCACATCCACAAAGGAAAGCTCCATATCAATCTGGGTGAATTCCGGCTGGCGGTCCGCCCGCAGGTCCTCATCCCGGAAGCACTTTGCAATCTGGAAATAACGGTCATAGCCGGAGCACATCAGAAGCTGCTTGAAAAGCTGCGGCGACTGCGGCAGCGCATAAAAGTGTCCCGGATGCACACGGCTCGGCACAAGATAATCCCGTGCTCCCTCCGGCGTACTCTTGATCAGGATCGGCGTCTCGATCTCCAGGAAGCCTTCTTCTGACAGGAAATTACGCACCTCCGTCGTTACCTTGCTCCGAAGCATCAGGTTCTTCTGGATATCCGGTCTTCTCAGATCAAGGAAACGGTATTTCAAACGAAGCTCCTCCTTCGTCTGGCTGTTCTCCTCGATGGGGAATGGCGGCGTCTCAGACTCGGAGAGAATACGGAGCTCCGTGGCCCGGATCTCAATTTCTCCCGTCTTCAGTCCCTCGTTCACTGCGCCTTCCCGCAGCTCTACCCGGCCTACCACAGCGATCACATACTCGCTGCGCAGTGTGCCTGCCTTCTCGAAGCCGGCCGCCCCGATGTCCTTCTCATCAAATATGATCTGCAGCAGACCGGAACGATCCCGCAGATCCACAAATATCAAGCTTCCAAGGTTTCTTCTTTTCTGCACCCATCCCATGACAGTTACGGTACTTCCGCAGTCTGCCTTTGTCACCTCAGTACAGCGGTGCGTTCTTTTCAAACCCTTCATAGCCTCAGCCATTTTTCATTCCTCCTATATTTAAGCGAACCCCGCAGCCCTTCCCCGGGACTGCGTGTACGCCGTATCTCTTATTCGTGATGCCAGCATCAAAATACGCTTTTGACTCGAATCATTATTTGTTATTCAGAATATAGGACGCCAGCATATCAAGAGCAATTTCGCTCTGCTCTCCGGTCTCCATATCCTTCACTCTGGCCTTCTTGTCTTCCAGCTCCTGGGTACCGATGATTACGGTCTTTTTTGCCCCCAGCTTATTTGCGTATTTCATCTGCGCCTTTACGCTGCGGTCCATGTAATCTGTTTCCACAATTATTCCCTGTTTGCGAAGCTCGTCCACCAAACGGAAAGCCCGGCCCCTGGCTTCTTTGCCAAGGATACCTACATACAGCTCCACCGGCTCCTCCGGCGGGAACTCTACTCCTTCTTTCTCCATGAAATAAAGGATACGCTCAATGCCCATACCAAATCCCACAGAAGGAATATCCTGCTTCTCGTCAATCTCGTGGATCAGTCCGTCGTAACGGCCGCCGCCGCAGAGAGTGAACCCATTAGAATCTACAAATTCAAACACGGTCTTTGTATAATAATCAAGTCCCCGAACAATTCCGGTATCTACTGTATATTCAATTCCCATCTCGTCCAGAAGAGCCTTTAACTCCTCAAAATGCTCCCGGCACTCATCGTCGAGATATTCGATCGTTCTCGGCGCATGGGCAACGATTTTCTTGCATCCATCCACCTTGCAGTCGATGACACGCAGCGGATTCTTCTGCATACGCTCCCGGCAGGTCGGGCAGAGGCCCTCCTCATGCTCCTTCAGGTAAGCAAGCAGCGCGTCATTGTAGGTCTTCCGGCAGTTCCTGCAGCCGATGCTGTTGATGTGCAGCTTCGCATCCTTCAGACCCAGCTTGCCGATCAGCTCCGTGATCAGGGTAATCAGCTCCACCTCCGCCAGGGGACTGGAGGAGCCCACAAATTCTACGCCGAACTGATGGTGCTGTCTGAGGCGGCCGCTCTGGGGCTTTTCATAGCGGAATGCTTGCGTCACATAATACAGCTTCGTCGGCGCCGGCTGGGCGTACATATTGTGCTCCAGATACGCCCTCATGACACCTGCAGTCCCCTCCGGCTTCAGCGTAATGCTTCTTCCGCCCTTATCCTCAAATGTATACATCTCCTTTTGTACCACATCTGTCGTCTCTCCGACGCCGCGCTGGAACAGCACGGTATGCTCAAACATCGGTGTGATGATCTCTGTCATATGATACGTTTTTGCGATCTCCCGGGCTGTTTTTTCCACAATCGCCCGCTTGCGCATCTCTTCTCCGTACCAGTCCTGTACACCTCTGGGTGCCTGTGTAATCATTTTTCATCCTCCTCTATTTTGTTTCGGCCAATATCCCTTTCCTCTGCTCTGCCCAATCCAGATGCTCCAGCCTCTGCTCAAAATCCTCTGTATTCAGAATGTTATCCATATTCTCTCTGTGGACCACATTCATAAAGGCCAGAAACACACGGATATCATAATCCTTTGATTCCTCGATCATCAGATCCATGGCCGTATTTATATCAAAGGCCTTCCGGTACGGGCGGTCTGCAGTAAGCGCTGCGAACACGTCGCAGACCCTGATGATTCTCGCCCCGATCGGAATATCCTCTCTTTGAAGGTTCATCGGATACCCGGAGCCGTCACAGTTCTCATGATGGAATTTTACCATCGCAACAATCTCCGGGGAATAGCCTTTACTCTCTAATATCTCAGCGCCAAGCCTCGAATGGAGACGAACATATTTCATTTCTTCTATAATCAGCGTATCACCCTCGTGTCCGCGGACATATTTTGCCAGCTCCAGCTTTCCGATATCATGCAAAAATCCGGCGACCGCCAGATTGTGACACATTTCCTCCGAAAATCCCATCTGCTTCCCGACGAGAAAGGCCAGATTGCTGACCTTTGTCCCATGCGCCAGCTCTGTTATGACACTGGGGCGGATGATCTGATATTTTTTCCTGTATTCATGCCCTGTATTACCCATGAAGTCCTGCTTTCTTCCTCTCTATCATCTCATCAATACGCTCTACGTAATTTTTGATGTCCTTCACGTTTTCCACGCGCTCGATCCGGTCCTTGGCCCACACCATCTTTGTGGAGGCCCCGGCTCCCAGAGCCAGAATGCTCTGAACCTCCTCCATAATCAGGATATTGTAGATTCCTGCCTTTCCTTCCCGGGCATACCCTACGTTTTCAAAATTCCCCGCCATGTTTTTCTGACGGTAGAGATAGTACGGATACAATCCTGCCCGCTGTGCATAGGAGGCCGTCATGTCCATGATCTCCCGGTTGTTCGTCATGGTCATCTCCTTGTGCTCTTCCTTAAACAGCCGAAGCCTTGCCGCACGCTTCACCGCCAGGGAGTGTACCGTAATACTGTCAGGATCCAGCTTCGCCAGCTCCTGCATCGTGTACTCCACCTCCGGCTTTTCTTCCCCCGGAAGACCGACGATCAGATCCATATTGATGTTGTCAAAGCCCATCTCCCTTGCCAGATAAAAGGCCTGTATCGTCTCCTCCACAGTATGGCGCCTGCCGATCAGATCCAGCGTCTTCTGATTCATCGTCTGGGGATTGATGGATATGCGGGAAATACCATGTGCCCGCAGCACCTCCAGCTTTTCCCGGGTGATGCTGTCCGGCCGTCCCGCCTCCACCGTAAACTCCTTCAGCCTGTCAAAGCAGAAACGCTCCTCCAGCTTTGACAGAAGGCGCTCCAGCTGATACGGCTCCAGTGTAGTTGGGGTTCCCCCTCCTATATATACGGTATTTAATTCCCGGTCCGCAAAGGCGTCCGAGGCGTAATCAATCTCCTTGCAAAGCGCGTCCAGGTACAGGTCCACCTTATCCTTCCAGAGATGCAGCGGACTTGAGCTGAAGGAACAGTAAAGACAGATGCTGGGGCAAAACGGGATGCCCACGTACAAGCTGTATCCGTTTTTAAAGTTGATGTCCTTCAGAATATCCCGCTCCCGGTTCGCGATCATAATAGCCAGCGCCGTCTTTTCCCTGCTCGTATAATACGTATCCCGCATATACTGGGCGATCTCTGTATTTTTCCAGCCCTTCTCCAAAAGCCCCATGGGGATCTTGGTGGGACGGATCCCCGTGAGGTTTCCCCAGGGAAGCTCCTGCCCCGTATACGAAGAAAGCATCCGGTAAAGCAATCGTTTCAGTTCGTTCTTCGTCTCCTTCCGGTCAAGCCCCTGGGGAAGGGAAATCTCCTCCTCCAGAACCGTTCTGCCCTCTGCAAAAAACTCTATCTGAAGCTTTGCCGCAGGTTCTCCTTCTGTGTCAGAATCGCAGCAGCCCGAAGCAGGTTCCTCCTCCGGGACGAAAGAAATCACCAGCAGCAGGGACTCCTCCGTCCCCTCCTCCGGTGCTTTATCTCCAATATTGCATATATGCACGTCCTGCTCTGGATAAAATGCCTTCACCAGAGAATGGACGTCATATTGAAAATCCTGTCTGTTTAACTGTACTGTAATCATATTTTTTCTTTAATACGGATTGTATCTTTTTTCATATCCGATATCGGTTGACTCCTCGTGTCCCGGGAAAACCAGAGTATCCTCCGGCAGCGTAAACAGCCTTGTGTGAATGGAATCCCGCAGGCTGCTCATGCTTCCCGTGGGAAAATCCGTCCTCCCCACACTGCCGCAAAACAGTGTATCCCCGGAAAACAGTACGTCCTCCTGCGGTATGTAATAGCAAGCCCCGCCGGAGGTATGCCCCGGCGTATGAAGCACCCGGATCTGCATGCCGGCCAGCTCTATGGTCTCGCCGTCATGAAAAAAGCGATCCGCCTTCACGGTAAAGCTTCTCCCACACATCATGGAAAGGTTGTTCTCTGGATTTTCGCAAATCTCCTGCTCCTCGTCCAGAGCACAGACCGGTATCCCGTATCGGTCCCGAAGCGCATCCGCCGCGCCGATATGGTCAAAATGTCCGTGGGTCAGCAGTATGGCTTCCGGCTCTGCCCCCAGGGCGTCTATTTTGCTGATGATCCGCTCCGGCTCTGCCGCCGGATCAATGATAAAAAGTCTTTTTGTCTCTTTGTTCAGAGCCAGATAGCAGTTGGTGGCCATCATACCCAGAACCATTGTCTCTATTTGAAGTTGTTTCATGCTTCCTGCCCTTTCAGCCGGTGGTCCGCTCCACATCCAGCACGCTCTCCACCTGACGGATTTTCTCGATCAGGTAATTCAGAGTACTCTTATCTGAAATTTCAAAGGACATCGCAATCGTCGCGATCCCCTGCTTGCTCGTGCGGGAGTTAACCGAGTTAACGTCTATTTTCCGTTCTGTAAAAATCTTTGTGATATCCACCAAAAGCCCGGTACGGTTGTTGCAGTAAATCATGATCTCGGCCAGGTACAGGCCCTTGTCGTTGCCGGCCTGAGCCTCCTTCTGCCACTCGGCGTCGATCAGCCGGGCACGCTCCTCCTCTGGAAGGTTGATTACATTGATACAATCTGTACGGTGTACCGTAACGCCGCGCCCCCGGGTAACAAATCCGACGATCTCGTCTCCGGGAATCGGACTGCAGCACTTGGCAAAACGCACGCTGACGTCGTTGATTCCCTGAACGGTGATGCCGCCCTTTGATTTCTTCACCCGGACCGGAGCCGTCTCCTTGGCATTCTGCACCGCTTCTATGATCTGTTCATCGGTAACGTCTTTTCTGTGATCCTGCTCGTAGCCCTCCAGAAGCTTATTGATTACCTGCCCTTCCTTCAGACCGCCGTGTCCCAGCGCCGCCAGCACGGAATCCCAGTCCCGGAACCCGTACTTCGTCAAAACGCGGTCCATATATTCCTGCCGCATAATGTCGGACTGTACGATTCCCTTTGCCCGGCAGTAGGAGGAAAGCATCTCTTTTCCTTTGATGATGTTGTCTTCCTTCAGCTCCTGCTTGAACCACTGGTTGATCTTATTCTTAGCCTGGGAGCTCTTGACAATCTTGAGCCAGTCGCGGCTGGGCCCTCTGGAATTCTGGGAGGTAATGATCTCAATCCGATCGCCGTTCTGGATCACATAATCAATCGTCACCAGCTTGCCGTTGACCCTGGCGCCGATCATCCGGTTCCCCACCGCGCTGTGAATGCTGTATGCAAAATCAATGGGAGTCGAACCGTTCGGCAGATTCTTGACATCCCCCGAAGGCGTAAAACAGTACACGCTCTCGGAAAACAGGTCAAAATCGCTCTTCAGAAGACTCATGAACTCACGGTTATCCGACATCTGCCAGTCCAGTACCTGCCGCAGCCAGCTCAGCTTTTCTTCCTCGCTCTTGGTATCTCCCTTTTTGCCGTCCGCCACCTCTTTGTACTTCCAGTGCGCAGCGATACCGTATTCCGCCGTCCGGTGCATCTCAAAGGTACGGATCTGTATTTCAAAGGGCACGCCGTTCGGGCCGATCAGCGTTGTGTGCAGAGACTGGTACATATTCTGCTTCGGCATTGCGATATAGTCCTTAAAGCGGCCCGGAATCGGCTTATACATCTCATGGATGACGCCAAGAGCCGCATAGCAGTCCTTCACCGTATCCACAATGATGCGGACCGCAAACAAGTCATATATCTGATCCAGCGTCTTCTGCTGGTTGACCATTTTCTTATATATACTGAAAAAGTGTTTGATACGCCCGTCGATCTGAGCCTTGATCCCGGCGGCCTCGATATGCCGGCTGACTTCGCTGACAATGCTGTCCACCAGCGCCTGTCTGGCGTCCTTTTTCAGGGCTATCTTCTCCACAAGATCATAATAGACCTCCGGCTCCAGGTATTTCAAAGACAGGTCGTCCAGCTCAATCTTGATCTTGGAGATACCAAGCCTGTGGGCAATCGGCGCATAGATATCCATGGTCTCCCGGGCCTTTTCCTTCTGCTTCTCCGGCCTCATATACTTGAGGGTACGCATATTGTGAAGGCGGTCGGCCAGCTTAATCAGAATCACCCGAATATCCTTTGCCATCGCCAGAAACATCTTCCGAAGATTTTCCGCCTGTACCTCTACCTTATCCGCAGAGTAGGACAGCTGGCCCAGCTTTGTGACTCCGTCTACCAGGAGTTCCACCTCAGCGCCGAATTCTTCCCGGAGCTGCTCTGAGGTCATCACCGTGTCCTCCACCACATCATGCAGAAGTCCGGCAACGATCGTCTCCTTGTCAAGCTCCAGATCGGCCAGAATAATCGCCACGCACAGCGGATGAATGATATACGGCTCGCCTGACTTGCGTCTCTGCTCCTTATGCGCCTCGTACGCGATCTTATACGCCTTTTCGATCATAGAAATGTCATCCGAAGGATGATATTTCCTGACGCTGTTGATCAGCTCCTGATACAGCACGTCCGGGCTCGTAAAATCCTCCATCGTTTTCACGCTGGCATCGGCCTTTTTTATTTCTTCGATTCTCTCCTGCTTCGTTCTCGTATCTATCGACATAGGTTCACCACTTCGTCTATTATTTTCCTTCGTAACAGATTACCGACTCCACGTCATAACCCGCAAGCTTTTCCCGGCCCTTCAGACCAGCCAGCTCCATCAGAAATACCACCTTCACTACCTCGCCGCCGAGCTGCTCGATCAGCTTGATGGCAGCCTCGATGGTGCCTCCGGTGGCGATCAGGTCGTCAATCACAACAACCTTCTGCCCCGGCTTGATCGCATCCTTATGCATCTCTATTGTTGCCGTTCCATACTCCAGCGCATATTCCATGGATACCGTCTCACAGGGGAGCTTTCCCTTTTTCCGAACCGGCACAAAGGGCTTATGCATATTGTACGCCACCGGCACGCCGAAAATGAAGCCGCGGGATTCAGTACCTGCTACCACATCAAAATCTACGCCCTCCAGCTTTTCCTGTATCAGATCAATGGAAAGCTTCAGGCCCTCCGCATCCTGCAGAATACTCGTCACATCTCTGAAAATAATTCCCGGCTCCGGAAAATCCGGAATACTTCTTACATATTCTTCAATCTTTTTCATCTTTCCCGCTCCTCCCAAGCTTCATACGTATTTAACACGAATTCTGTTATAAAATTCGAATAAAGTATATCATTTTCCCTTATTTTTCGCAATACTACTTTCCTACGAAAAGAATCGCTGGTACAGCCAGGAAATCGCCGCAATGATCAAAATGACCGGAAGCAGCTTCCACAGCACCGCAAACATCGTCCCCAGCACGAGGAACAGAATGACCACTACAAGCAGCAGGATCAGCCAGCCCTTTATCTGGAAGCTGTGTACCTTCACCTTGTCCCCGAAGGACGTCCCTCTGCCGTCCGCAGCCTCCTCCTGGTAAACGCCGTCCGCGTCCTCCGTATAAACCGTCTCCCTGGATTCGTAGCCCCGCTCCTCGGCGGCCTCCTTTTGCTGATCCACCTGCAGGATGGTCCTCGCTATCAGGCGGGGATCTCCCAGCTGCGCGAGCACCTGCTCCTCACTCTTCCCGGCCTGGATCTCCCGGTCCATGTAGTCCTCATAGTACCGAAGATTGTCCGCCACCTCCTGCTCCGACAGCTCCCGTCTGAGCGTACGTCCAAGTATATCCAAAAATTCCTGTCTGGTCATTTTCCCTCCTGAATAAAATTATCCGTTGCAAAGTTTACAAAAACGTATACTTAATATACTCCAAACTGTTTTTCTGTGCAAGTATCTTCTATATAAATAGGGATACAAAGCTGACCGCATCGTTGCACGAAGTGCTTTTTATGATATAGGAAAGTGAAAACTTTCCTATATCATAAAAAAGTGCCGCCACCGGAATTACTCACAGTGACAGCACAATTTATCAATTTATCGTTTTATGTATTATTTATTCTTCTGCTTTGACAGAGTCTGAACACCCTCAACTGCAAGAACGACAGCAAGGATAACCAGAAGTGTACCGATACCGGCACGAGTCCAGCACCATACTACCTCGCCTGCACCTGCAGTAGCGTTCTTCACATTTGTCATGATCGTCTGGCACAGAGATACAATCGTAACTACAAGCATAAATGCCATCGGGAACAGGAACATCTTGTTGTTCTTGCCCATGGAACCAAGCCATGCAGCAACAGCCAGAAGGCCAAGAGCTGCCAGAAGCTGGTTAGCTGCTCCAAACAGAGCCCAGATCTTAGCGTATCCAGTCATACCCAGTGCAATACCAAGCACTACTGTGATGATCGTAGATACATACGGGTTGGTCAGAGTCTTCTTGAAGCCTGTTGCATCTTCATAGGTCTGTCCCGGCTCAAGCCAGAATTCCTGGAACATATAACGAGCCAGACGGGTAGCTGTATCCAGTGACGTCAGACAGAATGCAGATACTGCCAGGATCAGCATGGAATAAATCACACTCTCTGCTCCCTTAAGGAACGGGATTGTTGCACACATACGGGAAATACCGGTAGCAAATACAGCCGTCGGAGTTGTGATGCCGCCCGGAACGTAATCCTTCCAGATGTAGCCTACTGCACACAGAGAAATCAAAGCCAGCGCACACTCGATCAGCATTCCGCCGTAAGCGATCGGCTTCGCATCGCTCTCTTTGTCAAGCTGCTTTGCCGTTGTACCGGAACCAACCAGTGAATGGAAACCGGAAATAGCGCCGCAGGCGATGGTTACGAACAGTGCCGGGAAAAGGCTTCCCAGGGAAACGCCTACACCTACAGACGCGTCATCAACAAAGCCTGTAAATGCCGGAATCTCCAGAGTCGGATGTGCTCCGATGATACCTACGACTGCCACGATCATCATTCCGTAAAGAAGGAAGGAGCTCAGATAATCTCGCGGCTGAAGCAGGATCCACACAGGAGTGACCGAGGCGATGGCAATGTAAATACCTACAATAATCATCCATGTGCTGCCGTTCAGATAGATCGGGTGCCAGTTCAGACCGATTGCCATACATGCGATGATCGCAATTACACCGATTACAGTGGATACACCCAGGGATGCATTTCTTCTGTAAACCATCATACCGAAAATAACAGCAATAACAATAAACAAAATAGAAATCATTGCAGTAGATGCATTTGCCGCACTTGCTGCCTTGTCCAGAACGCCGGCCTCGTCATATGTAGCCTTGAAGGTATTTGCAACGATGGATGCAAATGCTGCAACTACGAGGATCAGTGTCAGATAAGAGAAAATCAGGAACAGTCTCTTTGCTCTTGTACCGATGGAAGCTGCGATAACCTCACCGATAGACTGTCCTTTGTTTCTTACGGATGCGAAAAGCGCACCGAAGTCATGGACTGCACCAAAGAAAATACCGCCGATCAGTACCCACAGCATTACCGGAACCCAGCCGAATACTGCTGCCTGAATCGGTCCGTTGATCGGGCCTGCACCTGCGATGGATGAGAAATGATGTCCCATCAGTACCGGTGCCTTTGCCGGAACATAATCGTTTCCGTCTTCAAGTTCATGTGCAGGTGTCGTTCTGTTCGGGTCAACGCCCCACTGTTCTGCCAGCCACTTTCCGTAGAAAATGTAGCCGAGCGCAAGAACTACGATACCCACAAGTAAAATTACTACCGCATTCATGTTTTTGTGCCCTCCTTTATTCTCTTCATGAATTTAGTATATTTTTCATAAATTTCGTGTTGCCGCGGCCCATCTTGTTCGTGAAGACATCTCCACTCTCTCTGACGATAGCAGCCGTATGAAGGTTCATCCATCCATACCACGAAAAATGAAAACTTTTATATATTTTACATTTCTGCAAAGCCTTTTTCGCCCCGGGAGTACACGTATCACAGACAAAAACCGCCGTGATGTAGCTGTACATATGCCCCGGCTTCGGGTCGATCAGCTTCATTCCCTCCTCATAGGCGTAAGACTTGCACTTTTCAAATATTTCTTCCGTAAGCTCAGGAACAGAAAAGATATATACAAATTCATTGCTGTCCGCATCCCAGAGCTTCGCCTTTTTCACCAGCACGTACTTTTCCGAATGCACATAAAAACGGCAGTGCCCCTTCAGCGGAAGGCCGTCCGCCCGCTCTTCCTCGTACCTCTCAATATCAAAATATGCCTCATAGCCTCTGAAAAGCCTGTCCAGAATTTCTTCCCGGGTCAGCGCCAGCTCCATATATTCTTCACCTCATACATGACATAACAAAAGTGTGCCCTGCACACTTCACATCTTGGGCCTCCTGCAGCGGCAGCGGCAATATCCGCCTGCGCATAAGCCCCATTATTTAGCGGTAATCTAAAGTATTTCTAAATTTCTTAAAATTTTATAAAGAGTTTAGCACCTTTGTCGAAAAAAAGCAAGCACTATTATGCTCAAAAAGTGTCTCTGCAATACCTTTCAGGTATCACAGAATGAAACAGAGGATCAAAAGGAAGGCTGCTCCATCACACAATTCCCATGACGCACAAAAAGGCCGCTCGCCATGGATTTCTCCACCGTTCGGACGGCCCTCTCTTGTCTGTTTTGTTCGTATCAGTTTCGTTCGCGTCTGTTTTTCTCGTGTCTTTCTTAATCAGTCTCCCAGCGCCTCGTGAAGCCGTTCCCGGGTAGCCTCAAAGTCCGGCACCAGCATCTCGTTCTGGGAGTAATACAGATCGTCATAGGGAATCCGCTGCTCCTCCAGATCGTAGCCGGCTATCGTCGGCAGCTGAGCCATAAGCTCCAGCATTTCCAGCGCATTGTAATCGTGCTCTACCTCCGGGATCACATTCTTTGCCAGAGATGCAATCTGTTCCGCGCCCAGGCCGCGTACCTTTTCAAAGATTTCCTTCAGAATGTCTCTTTGCCTCTGGGTGCGCTGATAATCATTATTTCCCACATAACGAATCCGGGCATATGCCACAGCCTGATTGCCGTTGAGGGTATACGTGCCGCCTCCCGGCAGATAGTCGTCCCAGGCCTCCATACTGTTGAGATAACCGTTCAGCCATTTGCACTCATCATCGCTGATGGTCATATCGACGCCGCCGACAATATCCACGATCTCTGCCATGGAATCAAAATCAACCACCACATAATGGTCGATGGACAGCTCATAATTATTTTCCAGCGTTTCGATCAGCTTTTCCGCACCGGCTGCCGCAAAAGCGTAATTCAGCTTATGAACGCCGTAGCCCGGAATATCCGCGTACAAATCCCGCATAAAGGATGCCAGAATAATTCTTTCGCTGTCCGGCTTGACCGTTGCCAGGATCATGGTATCGGAGTTGCCGTTCCAGCTATCGTCCCGGTGATCCGTACCAACCAGTAAAATGTTCATGTCCTCCGCCTTTGTTTCCTGTGCGCATGCTGTCATACCGGCAAAAACCAGCGCCATCGCACTCAGCAGCACTGCCAGCACCCGCGCCAGGATGCGTTGGTTTCCGTCATTTTCTTTGGTTTCCTTCATAATTTATGTTCCTCCCTGAATTTTTTAATCCTGATCCGGCTTGACCAGTCCCACCAGGACATCGCTGCCGCAGGCCTCCTCAATATTCACCGTATGATTAACGATTCGCAGGTAGCTGTTCAGCGCCTCAACAAAGGTAAGGCCCTGGTCAAAGCTGCATTCCTTCTTTTTCAGACGGTCCATATGATTCGTCTGGGCCTTGGAGGCCTTCTTGATAATCTTCCGTTCCTTCTTTCTAAGCTGAAGCCAGCCCTCCGGAGTGATATGACGCTCCCGGAACAGGCGCATCGTGCCGTCAAGAAGCTCTACGTCCATCAGATAAATCTCCTGCAGCTCTTCCTTGGCCGCATCTGAATAATTCAGACCGGCCTCCACGCATTTTTCATTCTGCTCCATAAGCTTGATCGCATGGTCTCCGATCTGCTCCAGGTCATTGATTACATGAAAAGCACATCCCATATACTGTGATACGCTGGCCGGAAGCTCCAGGGAATTGATCTTCGTCAGATATCCCGTGATCTCTGACGCCAGATAATCAATGACCTGCTCCCCTTCCCGGATATGGTTCGCCTCCGACATATCGTGGGCAAGCAGTCCTTCGGAGGCCTTGATCAGGTTATCTTTTACAAGGTTCGCCATTCGCTCTACTTCCTTGCCGACCTGAAGCGCAATAACCGCCGGTGAACCCACCATCATATTCGGATCAATATACTCAAGACGGAAGGCACTCTCGTGCGCCTGCTTCGGAACGATCATATACGTCCACTTTACCACCAGATTTACCAGCGGAAGCAGAATCACACCCGTCACAACCTTAAACAGGATGTGGTATACGGAAATCTGGAATACGCCGCTGGGAATATACGTCTCTATCAAAGAGGTCAGCGGTGTAAACATGGAAATCGGAATAAACAGCACCGCACCGACTATATTGAAGATCAGATATATGATCGCCGCCCTCTTCGCATTGTTCTTTGCGTTCAGCGCCGACAAAAGGGGCGGTGTGGAGGAACCCACGTTGATTCCGCAGATAATAAATGATGCAAAGTAAAGAGGCATCAGCCCCTGCATCGCCAGAGCCTGCAGCACACCGACTGCTGCCGAAGAGCTCTGAATAACCGCACAGAGTATCACGCCCACCGCGAAGCCCAGGAGCGGATTTTTCGCATTCATGATAAAATCCTGGAACGGGGCAAAATCCTTCAAAGGCGACATGGCGCTGCTCATCGTATGCAGTCCCTGGAACAGCAGACCAAAGCCCAGAATAACCTGTCCTATGTAACGGTTGCGCTTCCTCTTCGCATACAGCAGCATCACCGCACCGAGGCAGATACAGACCGGTGCAATCCCGGACACATCCAGAGCGATCAGCACACTCGTAATTGTCGTACCGATATTGGCTCCGAAGATTACTCCCGTGGCCTGCGCCAGATCCATGATCTCAGCATTGATAAAGCCCATGACCATGACGGTCGTCGCGGATGATGACTGAATCACTACAGTAACTAAAGCTCCCAGCAAAAATCCCATAAAGCGGTTGCGGGTCAGCTTCTCCAGCAGATCCTTCATCTTGGGGCCTGCTGCCAGCTCAAGTCCTTCTCCCATGTACTTCATACCAAACAGAAAAAGGCCCAAGCCCCCTAGCAATGAAATAATACTGTTAATTCCCATTTGCAATTCTCCGGGAAACCCCTTCGTCTCCCGTGTCCTCCCTTGAACTGATTGAGCTTTTTCAGCACAAAATTACATCAGGATATAGCATAACACAAAAATCGGCAAAATGTAAAGCCCATGTAAAAAAATATCAAAACTGTATGGCCGCTATATGGAAATGCCAGAATCACAGAAAAGCGTCAAAACTGACTCCGGCCTTGCCGGATGCACAAAAAAAGTCACACGCTCTTCTTCAGGAAAAACGTGTGACCAGGATCACATTATGCCATAACGATCTCAGAAATCGCATCCAGAATCTTATCATGACATCCGCCGCAGCCCGTTGAACAGTGCGTGAGCTTCTGAACCTCATCAAAGGTCTTCAACACATCCTCAAACCGATCCAGATGATGCACTGCATTTTCTACATCGATGTAAGAAACTTGTTTACATTTACAGATCATTTCATTTGCGTTCATATGATATCCTCCTACTTATTGATAAAAATATGTCAATTGTTTTTCTTATCATACCACATGTCAGAGAATTTTTTAACTATTTTCTTTCGATAATTTGCACAATAATATCAAAAAACCTCAGTAAAAACTGAGGTTCCTGAGAGCGCGAGACGGGATTCGAACCCGCGACCCTCGCCTTGGCAAGGCGATACTCCACCACTGAGCCACTCGCGCATTTCTTATTTTGTTTTCTTCCGTTCGGTGTTTCCCTCGAACAGTTGATACTATACTACATCTTTTTATTCCTGTCAACAACTTTTTTTAATTTTTTGAAAAATTTTTCAGAAAAAATTTTTTCCGTTTTTTGATAAAAAAATATCGTAAATACAGGAAATGTGTGTTAGAATATAGGCAAATTTTATTTAAGGAGGAATAAATTAATGTCTTTAGTAACAACAACTGAAATGTTTAAAAAGGCTTATGACGGCGGATACGCAATCGGCGCATTCAACGTAAACAACATGGAAATTGTTCAGGGTATCACAGAAGCAGCCGGCGAACTGAACAGCCCGGTTATCCTGCAGGTATCTAAAGGAGCACGTGCATATGCGAACCACACATACCTGGTAAAACTGGTAGAAGCTGCTGTTGCTGAGAATCCTCAGATTCCGATCGCACTTCATCTGGATCACGGCGATACCTTCGAGCTTTGCAAGAGCTGTATCGACGGCGGATTCACTTCCGTTATGATCGACGCTTCTTCCAAATCCTTCGAGGACAACATCGCACTGACAAAGCAGGTTGTTGAGTATGCTCACGCTCATGGCGTAGTTGTCGAGGCTGAGCTTGGTACTCTGGCTGGCGTAGAGGACGAAGTAGTCGTTGAGTCCGGAAAAGAAAGCTATACACGTCCGGAAGAAGTAGAAGAGTTCGTTGACAGAACTGGCTGCGACTCTCTTGCTATCGCTATCGGTACAAGCCATGGCGCATACAAGTTCAAGGC
This sequence comes from Lachnospiraceae bacterium, assembly GCA_030524705.1. Classification (GTDB taxonomy): domain Bacteria; phylum Bacillota; class Clostridia; order Lachnospirales; family Lachnospiraceae; genus Choladousia. The sequence goes on from JAUNGD010000006.1 coordinate 83,310, forward strand.
TTCTCAGTGTACAAGAAACGAGGAAGGAATCCTTGTTCCGCCGCCACTTCGTTTTGACGTTCTTGAAGAGTGTATCAAACGCCTTCCGGGCTTCCCGATCGTTCTTCACGGTTCCTCTTCCGTTCCGCAGGAATTCGTAAAGATGGTAAATCAGTACGGCGGAAATATGCCGGATGCTATCGGTATTCCGGAGCATGAGCTTCGTCACGCTGCAGAGCTGGCTGTCTGCAAGATCAACATCGATTCCGATATCCGTCTTGCAATGACAGGAAATATCCGTAAGTACTTTGCAGAGCATCCGGATCACTTCGATCCGCGTCAGTATCTGAAACCGGCTCGTCAGGCTGTTAAGGATATGGTTGCTCACAAGATTAAAAATGTTCTTGGTAGCGAAGGCAAAGCTTGATTTTAAACAAAAATGCATACAAAAGGGGTTGTCGGTTAATACCAAATTTTAGCCTGTGACATCCCAGAATAAGAAAATCCCGTGAAATTCAAGCTTTCTAAGCTTTGGATTATCACAGGATTTTCTTTTTATCTTGAATGATGCTTACTTTAAGGCGCAAAATCCCCTTGGTTCCCGATTTAGAGGCCGTTCCTTTCTCTACGCTGTTTTCTGCTCCTTTTTCCCTTCAAATTTCTCTATCTCATGATGTAGAAATCTGTGATATTTATTGATATTCCGGCCTATCGCATACAGCATAAATTCTTTGTATACTTTTTCTGCACTCCGATAATGAAACCGGCGAAAACTCTCATTTTCTTTGATATCCCCAAAATGTCCCTCTGTCTGGATCGAGCGGATCTGACGTTTCATTATCCCTTTCTCACTCTGGATATTTGCATGGGATTCTTCTTTCAGTTCTTCCCATTGTTCATTGATCTTCATGATCTTATTCCGGTCGGCGTTTTTCTGTGCATTGTACTTATACAGACACTTTGCCTTATGTTCACACCCGCTGCAGTCTTCGCATCCGTATACTTCCAGGGTTTGGGTATACCCGCCCTGCTCTTTGCTCTCTGTACGGATATGCCGCAGCTCTCTTCCATCATGGCAGACATAATAATGCTCATCTTCAAATACACAGTATGTCATGTTATAATACTTGCCAATATCTTCTTTATAGGCGCGGGTCTTCCGCTTTTCATGGTCCTGAAGCTTGATGTAACTGGCTATGGCATTCTCTTTCAAATACAGCAGATTTCTTTCGCTGCAGTAGCCGCTGTCCGCTGTGACCTCTTCCAATACGGTCCCGAAAGCTTTCCGGTGTTTTTCCAGAACCGGGATCAGAGTATTATAATCGGTGCGGTCATTGCTCACATAGCTGTGAATGATAAAATAGTTTTCTACCGCGATCTGGACATTGTACGCAGGTTTCAGCTGCCCATTAAGCATATGGTCTTCCTTCATCCGCATAAAGGTCGCTTCCAGATCCGTCTTCGAATAGCTGTTCCGATCCTTTCCCATGATCTCAAAACACTCTTTATATCCCATCAGACGGTTTCCGCACTCCTCTAACTCCTCATAGAGCATCTGGATTTGCGGCTTCCTTTTCCCTTTTCCGGAAACAAACAGGATTTCTTCTCCTTCTGCAATCCGAAGCAGGTTCTTCTGGAGTTTTAATATTTCAAGGGGAGAAACCTGATCAATCTCTATGACAGTATTGTTTGAAAGTTTCTTATGCTTTGTCAGTTTCCGTTTCCGGTTTTCTTCGATCACCCGCCGGACCTTCTCCATGCCCTCGATCACAAACATATGAGCATTGCCCAGATCGTATTTTGGCCCGTATGCGTTTTCCTGTAAAAATGTATTGTATTTTGCGTAAAGAGTGTCTATGGTATCCAGCAGGCCAGCCAGGTGATAGTTGATACTTCCGCGCCAGACAAAGGTGTAACGGTTGGCATTGGCTTCTATTTTTGTGCCGTCAATGAAAAGCTCCTTCAGCGTGACCAAACCTTCCCTTTTCAGGCGGCGCAGAAACTGGTAATTCAGTTCATCCAGCACTTCCCCGGTCAGTTTTTTTCCTTTAAAATCGTAAAACGCATCCCGTCTGGGCTTCTGGCCCTTAGTCAGCCAGATAAAAGCCAGATCTCTTTCGCACAATTCAACGATGCGGTCAACAGCCCTTACTCCACGCATGTTGGCATAAGTAACGACAGCATACATCATGATTGGGTTGTACCCGGTTCTTCCCTTATCTGAATAACAGGCCAGCAGGCCTGAAAAATCTAACTCCTCCATCACTTTTTTCAGGGTATAGACTGGATCGTCGTCAGGTAAACACAATTTGAAGAAACTGAAGTTAATTTTTTGTTGCCCTAATTCAAAAAAGTCGTTATAATATTCATTGGTTAGCATAGTTCCATTATAACATGGAACGGAGAGAAAGATGGTTGTCATTGGCCATCTTTTTCTTTTTTTGACAAAATTTAGTGGAGGCAGCGACTCACACGAGTCACTGCCTCCACTGTTTAGAGCTGGCTATTTCCCGACAACCCCTTTTTTGTTCTTTCTTCAGTTTATTTCTTAGCTGACCCGGCCGGCCGCCTCCAGCACAGGCTTTCGCGGCCCGCCTGAAAAGGTGTTCCGCATTTCCTTCATCACTCCCGCCCTGTCCTTTCGCCTGCACAGGCCGATCAGACAGCGCGGATCTCCTGTATCCACCGGAACCACATCAATCCAAAGCTCCTCGGCCGCCGCCATAATATTCGCCGCGGCGATTCCTGCCTCCAATTCGGATACCGCCGTTTTCCTACCGGAAAGCGTTTTCGGCATCAAACAAATACAATTCTTTTTGCAAAGCATCCTTACACGGCCCGAGCATGCAGGATAGCTTCTCTTCGCAAAGTCCAGCACCTCCTCTGCCCAGTTTTCCCGGTATTCTCTGGAAATGCACGGATGCTCCAGCTTCTCCTTCGTTTTTCCTCTTGGGGCCAGGGAATCAGCATGGCCGAAAGCCACCGCTACCGCACATTTTTCGCCCTCCGCCGCCCCCTGGCTCATCCACTGGGCCGTACCCGGAAGAATGCTGGCGGTGATCCCAAGAAAATGCAGATAGGAAGCGATCTGTCCGGCAGCGTATCCGGCGTTCAGAAAGCCATGCTCTTCTTCCCCGGAAAAGATCAAAAGACAGTAAGGCGCAGGCCCCGCAGCATCCATACCGGCCTTTGAATTCCCGCCCGTAGCATCCGCACCGGCCTTTAATCTTCTGCTCTCCGTCAGCTCCACCCGAAGGGACGAGGGCCGCCTCAGCGGCTCTACCTTCTCTGCGAAATCCATAATGCGCACCAAAATGGAAGAGTCAATTTTGTTCCTGCAAAACCGCTCTCCCGTTCTCCTGTTCCTTGTATTAAAAAATAATCTCATCAGCTACCATCCACCTTGCTTTATATTGTAATACTCTTTTGTTTTTATCTTAACATTTCGTAACAAAATTGTAACATATAAAGTTCTAAAATGCCAGCACTTTTTTATTTTTTTCGTTTTTTTAAAATACCTGCCCAGATATATTCCAGGCAGGCATTTTTTAACCAAATATTACCCCGTATACCACCGGAACCAGCAGCGCAGGAAGCATGTTGCCCACCCGGAATTTTTTCCCGAAAGCAACATTGACTCCGACGCAGAAGATCAGCGCCGAACCGACGTAGGACAGATTTGCAATCAGCGCGTCGCTGATAAAATTCCCGGCAAAATGCGCGATCATAGTCAGGCTTCCCTCGTAGACAAAAATTGCCAGCGCCGAGCACATCACGCCGATCCCGTAGGTCGAAGCAAGCACAATCACTATAGCAAAATCGAGAACCGCCTTTGCCGTCAGCATCGTCGTATCTCCGGTCAGGCCGTCCTGGATGGAACCGACGATGGCCATGGCCCCGACACAGATAATCAGCGAAGTGTTCACAAAGCCCTCTACAAACCTTCCGTCCTTTTCCGCCCGAAACAATCGCTTCAGCTTTTCCCCAAGGGCGTCCATGCGTTTTTCGATGTCAATAAACTCACCGGCCAGGCTGCCCAGCACCAAAGAAAAGATCAAAAGCATGCTTCCCTGGGTCTCCACCGCCCCGTTTTCTATTTTGAGCATTCCCTGCAGCGTGCCCGCTATCCCGATAAATATAGTAGCGACTCCGCAGCCCGACATCAGCGCGCCCTGCAGCTCCTGGCGCATACCCCGGCGCAAAAATATCCCAATGCCGCTGCCGGCTATCACTCCCAACGTATTAATCACAGTTCCCAATCCAATCATGTCACAAAGCCTCTCTGTTTCCTGTTTTTTATATCATTCCCATTTTCCCAAGCCGTCTGCGATGCTCCGCCGTCCTTCACACTTTTCCTATTCTCCCACGATGTTCTGCAGCCATACGCCCTTTTTCACCAGAATAAACCCGATGACGCATTTTATGATGTCCAGAGACTGGCACAGGATATAGGTCGTAAGAATCGGAAAACCGGAGTACCGGCTCAGGAAAAAGGCAGCCGGAATACTGCACGCCCACACAAAGCCCGAATCAAAGAAAAACGTGATAACCGTCTTTCCCCCGGAACGCAGCGTAAAATATGCCGCATGGAGAAATGCCTGCACCGGCATAAAACATGCGCCGATCATGATAAATTTCGCCGCCAGAGACCGTACCTCCTCCGAGGTGTTGTAGATTTTCGGGAAGACCGGGGCCAGAAGCATCAAAAGCGCACCGATCAAAAGGCAGCTTGACACGGAAAAGAAAATCAGCTTGCGGTCCGTATCCTTCGCCTCCTCCATTTTTCCGGCTCCCAAAAGCTGACCGATAATAATAGAAAGAGCGCTTCCCATGGCGATCCAGATGACATTGCAGACATTCGATATCGTCGTGGAAATATTCAGGCCCGCAATCACCACTAGGCCATAGGTCGAATAGCACTGCGTCAGCGTCGCCATTCCCATGGACCACAAAAATTCATTGACCATCAGCGGAGAACCCTTGACCAATATCCTTTTCACAAGGCTGAAAGGAACCCGAAGGCTGCGGAAGGCCCCCTGGATAAACACGAGCTTCTGCGCCCTGCGGTGGGTCCAGATCATAATCATGCCGCACTCAACGAAGCGTGACACCACCGTTGCGATCGCCGCACCGGAAACTCCGAGACGCGGCGCACCAAATTTACCGAAAATCAGTATGTAATTCAGCGCCGTATTTGTGATAACGGCCGCCACCCCCGCCCGCATCGGGGCCACAGTCTCTCCCATCTCCCGCAGGGTACTGGCATATATCTGCGCAAAGGCGTACGGAACCATACCGACCAGCATAAGCCGGAGGTACCTGACTCCATACTGCAAAGTGGCATCCACGCTTCCGATGCCGTCGCTGTCATGCAGGTACAGAGAAATCAGCGCATCTCCCTTAAAATACATCAGCAAAATACCCATCAGTGTGAGCAAGCTCAAGGACACCACCTTAAACCGAAACGTATCCCGCAGCCCTTCCATATTTCTGCTGCCATAAAACTGGGCGCCGAAAATGCCTGCGCCCGATACCATACCGAATATGCTGATATTAAAAACGAACAAAAGCTGGTTTGCCACGGCAACGCCGGACATTTGCTCCGTACCGACCCTGCCGATCATAATGTTATCCAGCATGGCTACAAAGTTGGTGATCCCATTCTGCACCATAATCGGCACTGCGATGGAAAGCACCATCATATAAAATTTTTTATCTCCGATAAATCGTTTCATACTTCCTCCTAAATAAGGGCCGAATACCGGAGATATTGATTGCATGCGGATTATTTTCCGGTATCCCGCCAGTGTATGATAAATACACCTGTCCCATTTTTCTCATTTAATGTAAAACGCGCGGTAAGCTTATACTCGGGATGCGCCCCCAGCATATCCGAAACCAGCCCCGGCTCCGAAGCGTAAAGGATCATTACGCCGTCCCTTTTCAGATGGCCGCCAGCCTTCTGAAAGAACTTCCGGTAAAGCTGCCGGATCTGCTCTCTGTCCTTCCCGGCCGTCACCTGCGGCATATCCGTTATAATCTCATCAAACAGATACGTATGCTCAAACTCAAAAAAGTCTTTATTAATGTAATAAATCTGCTCTCCCGCCCTGACGGTATTATCCCGGGCCTTGTCAATGGCCTCGCCGTATATGTCGATTCCGTACATAGTCCCGGCCCGAACCGCACGATGACGCTCGATCAGCATTGTCCCCACGCCGCAGAAGGGGTCAAGGATCTGCGCTCCCTCCTTCAGATACGGTCTTGCCAGCTCCGCAGTCAGCGCTGCATTCACCGGAGCGATGGAGGAAGCGATAAACTGTTTGCGGTAGGAAAAACGCTTCTGCGGAATCGTAAACAGCTTTACCATAGGTACATACGTGCCATCCTTCCGCTCCAGAAGACGAATCTCCAGCTCATATTCCGTCACGGAATTCACTAGGCCCCCGTCAGACGCCCGTTCAATGGCCTCCGCGATCCTGCGGATACACGCTCCTTTTTTCTCAGGCGAGATCCGTCCCTTCAGCTCAATACGGAACAAAAACGGTTCCTGGCCCTGATGAAGCTCTCGAGCCGGAGACAGTTTCTGCCCCTGATGCAGCTCCCGGGCCAGAGACAGTACTGCCGGGGCCAGCTCCCTTCCGTTCTTTGCAGGCTGGTCAAGCGCCAGGGAGCTTAACTCCAGCGGAAACAGCAATTCGCTGTAGGTACGGATCGGCAGAACATCCTCCACCGCCGCCCCCTTCACCCGGACGCCGCCTGCCAGCATAGTGATCCGGCCGCCCGGAAGCTGCCGGGCTGTCGCTTCCCGCTGACAGCGGTTGGTCACCAGGATCATATCTTTTTTTGCAGAGTAGCCCGTAAATCTGTGGGGCTGCCTTTTTTCATATTTCATCACCATGGCCTGCAGCACACGCATTTCCTCTGATACATGCTTCTGCTCCTCCACACTGACCTCCATCTTCCGAAGCTGATCCAGCCTCTTTTTCAACGCATCCACCACTGGGCGGTATTCCAGCCTTGAAATCGCCTTCAGATAATCTGCCCGTACATACAAAGTATCTTCTTTTTTGTAAGCGTCAAAAAGAACCGGAAGTAAATCTTCCGATTCCATTTCACCGAGTATCAACGCAGCATTTTTACGGACCTTGGGGTCTTCATCCTGAAGCAGCGAACTCAGCAGTGTAAAATCTCCTCCCAGGAGACTGGCCAGCGCCCGCCTGTTCTTTTCATCCTTCAGCTCCCGGCGCAGAGCAATCAGATTCGCTCTGGTCTGCACACTGTTTTCAATATTCTGATAATATTCTTTAATCATATCTCTCCCTGTATTACTCTGCCGCCTCACGGCATTCTTCTATGTAATTCATGACATCATCACGAAACTTTTCCCACTTATCCTCATGCTCCACATAATAGAGCGGGCACTCTTTTCCAGTCACGTCATAATGACGGATGATGTTCTCGCGTTTCAGTCCGTATTCCGCCACCAGATAAGCCGTCAAATGAACACAGGACTCATAGGTCTCTTCCGTGAAACGCCCTGAATCATCCAGATGACAGTTTTCAATCGAAATAGAAAGATGATTCATTGAATTGGATGCGTATGCGATTTCTCCCGGCGGCACGCATTCAATGATCTCTCCCTCAATCCCCACCACAAAATTTGCGCTCATGGACACATTCTGCAAATCCTTCAGGCTCTCAAAATAATCGTGATTCTGCTGGGCCGTTGTCTTGGGATTGCCCAGGTAATGGATCACGACATTCTCCACAGCATCGACCTTGTCCCCCGGTCTGGAATATTCATTGATCGTCAGAAGCTGTTCGTCAATGTCCGGCCTCGGTACCGGATTCTTTGGTTTTTCTGTCTCCGCTTCCGTCTCCTCGATGGCTTCCAGCTTTACAGAGGCACTCTCATTCAACAGTGCGTCCACATCCGTATCATCCTTCGGTATCATCCGAAGCAAAAGCCAGATGGCCACAACCGTCAATATAATCGTGAATATCCATATTAAAATGTGATCCCATCTGATTCGCCTTTTCCGTCTTCCATTGTTTCTCATAACAACCTCGATTAAGTAAATTTATTCACGGACTTTAGTATACAACATTTTTCTTCGTCGTGCATCCTTTTTTTCCATATTACAGCGCAAAAGTATATTTTTATCCGCAAAAACGGCCCGGATATCCAGTAAATATCCAGGCCGTATACCGTTTATCTTGTAATATTACACTGCAAAGCTTTCAGCGAAAAGAAAAATCTCTCTGGCCTTTACTGCTCTACACTGTAGTTCGGAGCCTCCTTTGTGATATGAATATCATGCGGATGGGACTCCTTCAGGGAAGCGGCGGATATCTTGACAAATCTGCCTTTCTGCTTCAGCTCCTCGATGGTCGGCGTACCGCAGTATCCCATTCCGGATCTGAGACCGCCCAGGAGCTGGAATACGGTATCCTCCACGCTGCCCTTGTAAGCAACACGGCCTTCCACGCCTTCCGGAACCAGCTTCTTGGCATTTGTCTGGAAATAACGGTCCTTACTTCCGTTCTCCATCGCTGCGATGGAGCCCATGCCGCGGTATACCTTGTATTTTCTTCCCTGATACAGTTCGAAGGTTCCCGGACTCTCGTCGCAGCCTGCAAACAGGCTTCCCATCATGCAGACATTCGCGCCCGCAGCGATAGCCTTTGTCATGTCTCCTGAGTATTTGATACCGCCGTCTGCAATGATCGGGATACCGTACTCCTTTGCCACGCTGTAGCAGTCCATAACTGCAGTAATCTGCGGAACGCCGATACCGGCAACCACGCGGGTCGTACAGATGGAGCCCGGTCCGATTCCTACCTTAACCGCATCCACACCAGCCTCGATCAGAGCCTTTGCCGCCTCTCCCGTCGCCACATTTCCGGCGATCACCTGAAGATCCGGATATTTTTCTTTAATCATGCGCACACAGTTCAGCACATTTGCGGAATGTCCATGCGCACTGTCAAGCACAACAACGTCCACTTGTGCTTCCACCAGGGCGGCCACACGCTCCAGCACGTTGGCCGTGATACCTACGGCAGCACCGCAGAGAAGGCGCCCCTTGTCATCCTTCGCTGAATTCGGATACTTAATCTGCTTCTCAATATCTTTAATTGTAATAAGACCCTTCAGATTGAAATTATCATCTACGATGGGCAGCTTTTCTTTTCTGGACTGTGCCAGAATCTTCTTTGCTTCCTCTAATGTGACGCCAACCCTAGCTGTAATCAGGCCCTCCGACGTCATTGACTCCTTGATCTTCTTGGAAAAATCCTCCTCGAAAAGCAGGTCGCGGTTCGTAATGATACCCACCAGCCTGCCGTTTTCTGTGATCGGAACACCTGAAATCCTGAACTTCGCCATAAGCTCGTTCGCATCTGCCAGAGTATGCTCCGGTGAAAGATAAAACGGATCTGTAATAACGCCGTACTCGGAACGCTTTACCTTGTCCACCTCTTCGGCCTGCTGCTCGATCGTCATATTCTTATGAATAATACCGATACCGCCTTGTCTGGCCATCGCGATCGCCATTCTGTGCTCCGTTACTGTGTCCATACCCGCGCTCATCATCGGGATATTTAGCTGAATCTTCTTAGTCAGCTGAGTGGTGAGATCTACCTGATTCGGGATTACCTCTGAGTATGCCGGCACCAGCAGCACATCGTCAAACGTAATTCCTTCGCCAATAATTGTTCCCATTGTGCTTCCTCTCTTTCTGAATAAGGTCTTTCGTAATTTATATGCTTTGAATACATACTCTAACAAATTCGTTTTTCAATGTCAACCATTGATTCGAAGATTTTATATCAGAATTATATCAGATTCACCTTTCTCGGATTGATCCGGCGGATATCGCTGACAATGACATCATCCAGCTCCACTTTGATAATTTCTCTTCCCTTTTCTTGATTCAGAACCAGCGTATAGCTCTTCTCCTGCGGTCTCCCGGAGGTAAAATCCTTCACCTTTACACCCTGGCCGTTCAGGTAGCTGTCCAGTGCGTGGGAATTTGACGGAGCCAGGATCTCAAGCTCCTGCATGTCATATCCGGCAACTCTCTTTCTCTTCTGCTTGGAATAGATCGCATCAATATCCAGCTCTCCGTTTACGTAGAGATATTCGTACTCTACCTCCAGCTTGGGAATCACAAACACCCACAATACTGCTCCCAACGCAATCGCAGCCAAAAGCAGCAGCGGTGTGATCAGAACTCCGGCAACTGCACACAGGGCCACAAGCGCCATCAGCACGACCCTGAGAATTTTGTTGGTCACCGGTGTCTCCCTTTGAATCAAAATCTCCCGGTATAAATCACTCATTTCTTCATCCTCCAATACATTTTTGAATCATCCAATGCTAAAAAGTTTAAGAAGATTTTAACACAAATGAGGGTAAACGTCCATCGCCTACCCTCATTAATTTTATATATTATTTGTTTTAGAAATATGCCGGCTCTCTATTACATCATTCCCATTCCCGGGTTGCCTGCCGGCATCGGCGGTACGTCTTCCTTGATGATACCTACTACAGACTCTGTAGTCAGCAGTGTAGATGCTACGCTGGTTGCGTTCTGCAGTGCGCTTCTCGTAACCTTAGCCGGATCCAGGATACCTGCTTTTACCATATCTACATACTCTTCCTTGTATGCATCAAAGCCGATTCCAACCTCTGACTCGCGTACCTTATTGATGATAACTGCGCCTTCCAGACCTGCATTTGCAGCGATATGGAACAGCGGAGCCTCCAGAGCCTTCAGAATGATATTTACGCCAGTCTTCTCATCACCCTCAAGCTCGTCAGCCAGCTTTGCAACTTCTTTTGTTGCATGGATATATGCAGAACCGCCGCCTGCGATGATACCTTCTTCCACTGCTGCCTTGGTAGCTGCCAGGGCATCTTCCATACGAAGCTTTGCTTCCTTCATTTCAGTTTCTGTTGCAGCGCCTACACGGATCACTGCTACGCCGCCGGAAAGCTTAGCCAGACGCTCCTGAAGCTTTTCTTTATCAAACTCAGACTTGGTCTCCTCGATCATTGCCTTGATCTGGCCGATTCTTGTCTGGATCGCATCCTTATCGCCCAGACCGTCAACGATAATCGTGTTCTCCTTCTGAACCTTAACGGATTTTGCACGGCCCAGCATATCCAGTGTAGCTTCCTTGAGGTCAAGACCTACCTCCTCAGAAATCACACGTCCGCCGGTGAGGATAGCGATGTCCTCCAGCATTGCTTTTCTTCTGTCGCCGTAGCCCGGAGCCTTTACGCCTACTACCTGGAAGGTACCGCGCAGCTTATTAACGATCAATGTGGTGAGAGCCTCGCCCTCGATGTCCTCTGCAATGATCAGAAGCTTCTTGCCGGACTGTACTACCTGCTCCAGCAGCGGAAGAACTTCCTGGATGTTGCTGATCTTCTTATCTGTGATCAGGATAAGCGGATCGTCGAGAACTGCTTCCATTTTCTCCATATCAGTTGCCATGTATGCGGAAATATATCCTCTGTCGAACTGCATACCTTCTACAAGGTCAAGCTCTGTCTGCATGGTCTTGGACTCTTCGATGGTGATAACGCCGTCCTGGGAAACCTTCTCCATAGCGTCTGCCACCAGTTCTCCTACGGTCTCGTCACCGGAGGATACTGCTGCTACACGGGCAATCTGCTCTTTTCCTGTAACTTTCTTGCTCATGGACTGAATTGCTTCTACTGCTGCGTCCGTTGCTTTCTTCATGCCCTTTCTGAGTACGATCGGGTTTGCGCCTGCTGCCAGGTTCTTCATTCCTTCGTTTACCATAGCCTGTGCCAGAACGGTTGCAGTCGTAGTACCGTCGCCGGCTACATCATTTGTCTTGGATGCAACTTCCTTGATGAGCTGTGCCCCCATATTCTCAAATGCATCCTCAAGCTCGATTTCCTTTGCAATCGTGACACCGTCATTTGTAATAAGCGGTGAACCAAACTGCTTGTCAAGAACAACGTTTCTTCCCTTCGGTCCAAGCGTCACACGAACGGTATCTGCCAGCTTGTTTACGCCGTTTTCCAGAGATTTTCTTGCGTCAGCACCAAATTTAATTTCTTTTGCCATGATAATCTGCCTCCTGTTTTCTACTTTTCCATTCTGTTTTTCAAATCTTACTCAACCACTGCAAGGATGTCGCCCTGCTTTACGATGATATACTCCTCATCTCCAAGCTTTACCTCGTTGCCTGCATATTTGGAATAGATTACCTTATCTCCAACCTTTACCTGCATGGTAACTTCTTTTCCGTCTACCAGTCCGCCCGGTCCTACAGCGATAACCTCTGCTTCCTGCGGTTTCTCCTGAGTCTTGCTTGTCAAAATGATTCCGGACTTTGTCGTCTCCTCTGCTTCGAACTGTTTCAATACAACTCTGTCGCCCAACGGTACTAACTTCATATTTAATTCCTCCTTAGATGGTGATCTTTTTCTCTTCTACTTATTAGCACTCATCAAACTCGAGTGCTAACGAACAACCTTATATTAGTTAAAATATGTAAATAATGCAACTTCTATTACGACCGTATATTTTTATAAATTTAAATTATACTCACTTATTCTCATGTTTTCTCTTATTTTCTCATCTATTCTATTTTTAAACAAAAATATGGCCTGCGCAGCCGCAGACCAAAAGTATGGTTCATATCATCTCTATATACACTGTTTTCTTTTAATGAAACAAAAAAGATGCCTGCCCGGCAGCAGACATCCTCATTGCATTTTACAGATTTCGGCTCTTCCGAATCTCTTTCAGTTCGTCAAATACCACATCGTTGAGTACTTTGATATACGTTCCCTTCATGCCGGATGACCTTGACTCGATCACTCCCGCACTCTCGAACTTCCGCAGCGCATTGACAATAACAGAGCGGGTGATTCCTACACGGTCAGCGATCTTGCTGGCAACCAGAATCCCCTCCGTACCATCCAGTTCATCAAAAATATGGATAATAGCTTCCATCTCCGAAAATGACAGTGTACTGATGGCAGATTTCACGATCTGAACCTTCCGGTTCTCCTCCGCATTTTCTTCATTCACTGAGCGCATCATTTCAAGTCCTACTACGGTAGTACCATACTCGCTGAGTATAATATCGTCAATCTCGTACTGGGATTCATACTTATACATAAATACAGTGCCTAAACGTTCGCCGGCAATGTCGATAGGATTGATGATTGCCTGGTATTTTCTGATATTATCTCCCTCAAATCCCAAGGTCTCAAGATTTACATTTTCTTTTGTAGAAAGAACTCCTAAAAGCCGTTCATTCAGCATCGGATCAATGAAACCGCCCACTCTGTCAACGATAAGCTCTTTAATCTCTTCAACACCGTCACACAATCCGACTCCCAGCACTTTTCCCTTCTTGCTGATCACCAGAATATTCGAATCTAATATTCCTGTCAGTACACTGCAGATGTCGTTGAATACAACCTTGCTTGTGTTATTATTATGTAACAGCTGATTGATTTTTCTGGTCTTATCCAGTAGTTGAACACTCATCACGGTCCTCCTTTACACACAATCATCCTATCTCGTTGTTCCTTATAATAACACAGAATTTTCAGAAAATCAACGTACTTTGTGTGTATTGGCGCATATTTGTGGGAAATCCAAACTTAATTACTTATCTTTCCCACAAATGTAACCGCATGTCTTATCCGCACATACAAGTTTGTTCCCTTTTTCCACCATATATCCGCCGCACTGCGGACATTTCCCGGGGGCAGGCTTCTGCCAGGACATGAAATCACAGTCCGGATTGTTTTCACAGCCATAATATTTTCTTCCTTTTTTGGTTTTGCGGATCACTACGTCTTTGCCGCACTTCGGACACGAGATGCCGATCTTCTCCAGATATGGCTTTGTATTCCGACACTCCGGAAATCCGGGGCATGCCAGGAACTTTCCATGCGGACCGTATTTTATCACCATATTTCTTCCGCACTCTTCGCACACGACATCAGTAACCTCATCCTCAATCGTCACCTTCTCCAGGTTCTTCTCCGCTTCCTTTACCGCCTCGTCCAAGTCCGGATAAAAGTTTTCTACAACAGTTTTCCACTGTATACTTCCTTCTCCGATAGAATCGAGAAGTGATTCCATATTAGCTGTAAAGGTGACATCCACGATACTTGGAAATGCTTCCTTCATGATGGAATTCACGACCTCGCCGAGTTCTGTCATATACAGATTTTTATTTTCTTTCGCCACATAATGCCGCGCTATGATCGTCGTGATCGTCGGGGCATACGTACTGGGGCGTCCAATTCCCTGCTCTTCCAGAGCACGTACGAGGGAAGCCTCTGTATAATGTGCCGGGGGCTGGGTAAAGTGCTGCTTTGTCTCAATATCCTCCATCGTCAGCTTCATGCCCTGTTCCAGCTTTCCGGTGATCACATTGTTCTCCTCTTTTGCATCCCCGCTCTCGGTATAAACGGAGCGGAAGCCCTCAAATACAACTCTGGAAGCAGCCACATTGAAACGGTACCCGGCGGCGCCTATATGCACAGATGTCGTCTCATATCTGGCCGGAGCCATCCTGCTGGCCGCAAAGCGCTTCCAGATCAGCTGATACAGCCGAAACAGATCCCTGCTCAGAGAATCTTTCACACTGAAGGGGGTTCTCGCAATATCGGTAGGGCGGATCGCCTCGTGAGCGTCTTGGATCTTTTTGTCACTTTTCAGGGCAGTATCTCCTTCTGAGACAAACTCCTCGCCATAATGTTCCCTGATATAGCTTCTGGCCGCCTGATCCGCCTCATCCGAGATACGGGTGGAATCAGTACGGAGATACGTGATCAAAGCCGTTGTCCCGCTCCCCTTCAGCTCAACCCCTTCATAAAGCTGCTGTGCCAGACGCATGGTCTTCTGCGTAGAAAAATTCAGGGCGTTCGCCGCTTCCTGCTGGAGTGTACTTGTCGTAAATGGAAGCGGGGCTTTCTTGGTTCTCTCACCCCTGCGAACCTCTTCCACTTCAAACTCCGCACTCTTTATTGCCTCCTGAATGGCATCCGCCTGTTCTTTGGAGGAAATGATCATCTTTTTATCTTTGCCGTAGAATTTTGCAAGTAAAGGCTTTTTCTCACCCGGCGCCATCAACCGCACGTCAAAACTCCAGTATTCCTCCGGGATAAATGCGTTGATCTCATCCTCCCGGTCTCCTATGATACGGAGCGCAACGGACTGTACACGTCCGGCACTCAGCCCCCGCTTCACCTTCTGCCAGAGCAGCGGGCTGATCTTATACCCCACCATGCGATCCAGAATACGTCTGGTCTGCTGTGCATCCACAAGATCCATATCAATCGCCCTGGCATGTTTCAATGACTCTCTGACCGCACTCTTGGTAATCTCATTGAAGGTAATGCGCTTCTGTTTTTTGGGGTCCAGCTTCAATGCCTCAGCCAGATGCCAGGAAATCGCCTCCCCTTCCCGGTCAGGGTCCGTTGCAAGATAAACTTTATCGGCCTTCTTCTCTGCCTTGCGCAGGGAGGCGAGAATATCTCCCTTTCCCCGAATCGTGATATATTTTGGTTCGTATCCGTGCTCCACATCAATGCCCATCTGACTTTTCGGCAGATCCCGGACATGTCCGTTCGAAGCAAGGACTTCATAATTCGAACCTAGAAATTTCTTAATTGTCTTCACTTTTGCAGGTGACTCTACGATCACCAGATATTTCGGCATAGCGGCTA